>QIKY01000388.1 GCA_003233175.1 Planctomycetaceae bacterium
TGGTGGTCAGTTTTACTTTGTTGTTGAATCCCTCGATAACGCCGGAGGAAAGCGCCCCTTTGGCGCGAAACCAGTTGAGAAGCAGCGCTCGATGGTTGCGTAACGTGCGGGCAACCTTTTTTCGGCCCTGGCAGGAATCTTGTGTCAGCTAGCTGAAATCGAGTAATCTTTGATTTCGGTTTTGTTTTCACAAGGAGGTTGGAGCATGGACGCTTTGTTGCCAGGACGAATGGAATCGCTAGCACTCGATATTGCCGGCTAGGCAAAGATGATCGCCAAGACGATCGAAGATATCAACTTTTTTCGGTCGTTTTGACCGATTGGCTGTCGATGATCGCGGCGCTGGGCGTTGGCTCTCGACCATCTCGACGCCGGACTTCTTCCCGCAACGCATCGTGAATGCGTTGCCATGCACCGTCTTTACGCCAACGATTGTAATAGCCGAAGGTGGTGTTCCAGTGTTCGTATTGCTCACTATTCGGGGGGGCAGGTCGCCTAGCCACCCGCGATTCGAGTTGCTACATTGATAGACTTTGCCGCACAGCGTCATCCCCCCAACGGGTGTGACTATTGGGTCGTTATTTGTATGCAATACTTGCTCATTGATCGCATCACCGACTTGCAGCCGGGAAAATGCCTTACGGCGGTGAAAGCAGTCTCATTGACCGAAGATTACCTTCAAGATCATTTTCCGAAATTTCCAGTGATGCCCGGCGTCATGATGCTGGAGGCGATGTACCAAGCGAGCGCGTGGCTAGTGCGCGTGACCGACGACTTCGCGCATTCGATGGTGGTCCTGAGCGAGGCAAATAACGTCAAATACGCAAGTTTTGTCGCTCCAGGGCAATTGCTCACGGTAAAGGTGGAACTCCTCAAAGACGATGGTAAAACCACCAAGCTCAAAACGCAGGGCGAAGTAGATGGCCAAGTTGTGGTGAGCGCCAGGCTCACTTTGGAACGATATAACCTTGATGGCGGCGAAACGGAACGAGCGCCGAGCGACGCGTATTTAGTGAAACGTCTGCGCGATCGGTTTCAACTCCTCGACGCCACCAAGTCGGAATAACAATAATTTCCTCCCCCTTCGCAGGAAGCCCGCATGAAAACATGGGTCCCTTGCGTTAAATGGGGGTTTAGCGTCAAATGTCCCTGCGGTCTGGGCATCGCGAAGGGTTAAACCACCCTCACAATAAACGCGTGCTCGGTCGAATCGGTTATGAAATAGCGGGTGGAGAGAGAAATGTCCCCGACAAAAGACGAAGTTTTTGAAAAAGTGCAAACGGCGTTAATCGATGCCTTGGCGGTCGATGCGGAAGAAGTCGTGCTGGAAGCCACCATGATTGGCGATTTGGGCGCGGAATCGATCGATTTCCTGGATATCGTTTTCCGGCTCGAAAAGGCTTTCGATATCGAGATTCCACGGGCCGAACTTTCGGCCGAGGATATTCTCACCAATGAAGAGTATGTTCAAGACGGCAAGGTGAACGCCGCCGGTTTGGAAGAGCTCAAAAAACGCATGCCATACATCAATTTGAGCAAGTTTGAAGAAAACCCGGCGGTTCAGGCCTTCGGCAGCTTGCTAACGGTAGGCGATCTCTGCCGCTATATCGAGAGCAAAGTAGGCGCAGAAGGCTGATTGCCGCAGCCCCGCCCTGTTTGTTCATACATAAATGCACGGAGACATTGTACAGAGACAATGCACGACGGCCTTCCAAGGCCGTCGTGCTGTTCCCGGAGCATCCTGTTTTCGACGGCCTTGGAAGGCCATCGTACAACTTATGTATCAGCGAAGGCCTTGGAAGGCCATCGTACAAGTCATGTGTAAACAACAGGCCCACTGCGGTAATTGAATGCCTGCCACTCGCCTTCATTCGGCCCTTTCTTAATCTCAAGGTAAGCCATGCGCTGGTTTTGGATCGATCGGTTCACCGAATTCGTGCGTAGCGACCGGTCGGCTGGCATTAAGAATATTTGCCTGACCGAGCCTCAAATCTTGGATTATCAGCCGGGTTTTCCCGTCATGCCGCGCTCATTGATTGTGGAGGGCTTGGCGCAAACGGGGGGGCTGTTGGTCGCTGAGCACTACCACTACGACAAACGCGTGGTCTTGGCGAAAGTCGGCCGCGCTCGGTTTCACGGCCACGCCCTCGTTGGCGATACTTTACGTTATCAAGCGAAAATAGAACGCGCCGACGATGCGGGCGCCTTTGTCACGGCGCAGAGCCACATCGGCGAGCGTCTGCACGGGGAATTCGAGTTGTTCTTCGCCTTCCTCGACGACTCGTTCCCCGGCGACAATTGGGACCCCGCCGATTTTATCTCGATGCTGAGATTGCTGGGGATCTACGACGTTGGCGTCGACGAAAACGGCAAGCGTCTGGTCCCTCCCCAGCGATTCCTTCAAGCCGAAGCGGAGAGCATTGGCGCGACGGCTTCTTAAGCCGGCGGAAGACATACACCGTATAATAAAACCCGAAGTTAAAACCGAGGTTTTCGATCGAAACGTGTCGCGTGGCCCCTATTTTATTTCCTACCTTTCTTGTTTGAGCGGATAAATCGATGAGACGTCGTGTTGTCGTAACCGGAATGGGTGTGGTCAATCCGATGGGCCATTCGGTGGATGAACTCTGGGAGGGGCTCAAGAACAGCCGTTCGGGAGTGGCCGAAATCACGATTTTCGACGCCCAGCAGTTTCCCACGAAAATAGCAGCCGAAGTCAAAAACTGGTGTATTTCCAGCGTCGGCGAAGATGCCGAGGCCTGGAAATTGCGAGGACGCCATTCTCGGTTTGCCGCCGGCGCGGCGCGCCAGGCGGTCGAGGCTTCGGGAGTGCTCGATAGCATCCACGACCCCACGCGTTTCGGAGTTTACCTGGGGTCTGGCGAAGGCGGCCAAGATTTCGCCGGCTTCTCCCAGATGATGGCCGCCGCGTTGAAAAACGAGGAACTCGACTTAGCGGAGTTCACCCGCAAGGGCTTGGAACTGCTCGATCCCGCTGCCGAACTTGAGCAGGAGCCCAATATGCCGGCGGCGTATTTGGCCGGAATGTTCAACGCCCAGGGGCCGAATTGCAATTGCCTCACCGCGTGTGCGGCAAGCAGCCAGGCGATTGGCGAGGCCACAGAAATCATCCGCCGCGGCGACGCCGACGTCATGATTTCCGGCGGCGCGCACAGCATGATTCACCACTTCGGCGTGACCGGCTTCAGCCTCCTGACCGCGCTCTCGCGCAGCAACGACGAACCCACCAAGGCCTCGCGCCCGTTCGACCGCCTGCGAAACGGCTTCGTGCTTGGCGAAGGCGGCGCGATGGTCGTTCTAGAAGAACTCCAGCGCGCCCGCGCCCGGGGCGCGGTCATCCATGGGGAAGTTCTGGGGTATGGCTCCACCGCCGACGCCTTCCGCATCACCGACATCCACCCCGACGGACGCGGCGCCATCGGCTGCATGAGAATGGCCATCGCCGACGCCGGGCTCCAACCCGAGCAAATCGATTACGTCAACGCGCATGGCACCAGCACGACGGTCAACGATAAAGTCGAGACCAAGGCCTGCCGTGAAGTTTTTGGCGAGCGCGCCCAGAGCACGCCGGTTTCCAGCACCAAGAGCATGATGGGGCATTTGATCGCGGCGGCCGGCGCGACGGAAATGATTGTCTGCCTCAAGGCGATTCAAGACAACCTCCTGCCGCCCACGATCAACTACGAAAACCCCGATCCCCTCTGCGATCTCGACTACGTGCCGAACCAGGCCCGCGAGGCGGAATGCCGCCATGTGCTCAGCAACAGCTTCGGTTTTGGCGGCCAAAACATTTCGCTGGTCGTGGGCCAATACAGCGAGTGAGCACCGGGCATCGGCACAGCAACGATAGGCGGTGGCAAGTCCGCGCCGTTGGAGTTCTGTTTTCGTGGTTTTCAGCGCTGCCGAAACAGCCTGAAGGCTGAACTCCAACGGTGTGCGCCACCGTCCTTGCCACGCACCGATACACCGTCCTTCCCGCGCGGGCGGGAATCCCGGCAGCAGGCGTACACCGCTGGATTCCCGCCTGCGCGGGAAAGACGGGCGGGGCGTCGGCACGGCATATTACGTTTCCGCGCCCATATGGCAATGTTTGACAAAATGCCGAGAATTTCGTAGTATGCACGTATTAGATACTCATTTTACTTTTTTACGACCATTTAAGCTATTCGGAAGGTGACAGTTATGCCCAGGCGGCGAAACAGACGTTACCGCACGTTAAACTGTGAAGCTCTGGAAGATCGTCGGCTGCTGACCAACGCCACATTCGACATTGACATCAACTTTTTGACGTCGGTCGACTCGCAAGGAAACACCCTGGCGTTCACCGCCGCGGAGCAAACAACCATCCAACAAGCCGCCAATCAGGGAGAAGAATTCCTGGGAGAGGCGGCGCTTCAACAGCGATCTGCTGCCGTTCAGCCGGACGGATTTCAGGCGATCGTGGACGAACTCATTGCTATTTCACTGGTGGAGGATGGCCCCAATTTCGGCGAGCCCGCAAAAAAATCCACACCGGTCGTCCGCCGTTCGCTGGAGCCTCCACGGCGTCCGGATCGTGTTTTGCACACGGAACCTGCGGCGCGTGGGAAACTGATCAAGATTGAGGGCGGCATGATCATCGATTATGCGCCGGTCGAGCAACCGAAGGTGAAGGCTGAATTACCGCCAGGGTCTAAGGGCCGGCCGCTCACCGAACGTGAACTGGAGTTGTTAAAAGAATTGATCGCGACTCTGGCGGCCGAAGAGGGCGTACAGCTTGACGAAACCGGATTCGCCTTGGCCGAGGATGTTGCTTTAACGAGTGATGACGCCGGGCTCACGGATGAACACGTCGGGCTAACTGGTGAAGACGTCGCGCTGGCGCGAGGCGCCGAATCGAATGTTATGCTGCTCCCTCCCATCATGCTTGTTAGCACCCGTGCGGAACCATCCGTCGCCAGTCGCGTGAACCCAGCCCCCAGCGGTCTGCCCATGCCGCCAAGCCCGCGACCCGCGCGTTCTGAAGGTCCGGCCACGACGCGCACTTGGCTGCTCCTTTCCAAAGTGGTTCAAGAGATATTCAAAAGCCCCGCCGAACGCGACGATCAGGCGCTCGATGACTGGATCGCGGAGTTGTATGAACTGGAACCCGAAACCTTGCGAGAATCTGCGAACGCGAATCTCTGATCCCGCCGCCGGTTAGCAGCGGGCCCGAAACCGGTTCCCGGTTGTAGCCCAAAAAGCCCGGCATTTTCAAAATGCCGGGCTTTTAATGCGGGACTGTTTTTTACCCGCACGCAGCGGGAGTCGGTGAGTTTTTATTGGGGAGCCCGCTTGCGAGGGAATGACCGTTTGTTGATTCACTCGCTTGCGCTTCGTGCTGGTATTTAGGTAAATTTTTATCTGCCTCGCGTATAAATGGCCGGTTGGAGGGCGTTCGGCCTTCCCTGCGAAGCGAATGTGGCGATAATGGCAACCATCGCAACCTGTTAATGGCTTCGTTCGAGGGATGGTCGGTGAAATACGCAAATGTTGGCCCAATAGCGGTTTATCTCCCGGAGAACGTCGAGACAAACGAGCAACTCCAGGCGGAATGCCCCAAATGGGACATGAAACTGATCGCTTCGAAAACGGGAATTCACCAGCGGCATATCGCGGCCGATGGCGAGTGTTCGTCGGATTTGGGCGTCGCGGCGGCTCGTAAACTGTTTGAACAAAACAACATAGACCCGCTCTCGATCGACTTCCTGTTGGTCTGCACCCAAACCCCAGACTACCCGCTCCCGACCACCGCCTGCCTGATGCAAGACCGTTTGGGTTTGGCCAAACGCGTCGGCGCGCTCGATTTCAACCTCGGCTGTTCCGGCTTTGTTTACGGACTTTCCTTGGCCGATGGCCTGATTCGCTCCGGCGCCGCGCGGCGAATTTTGTTGATTACCGCCGAAACCTACTCAAAATTTATCCATCCTCAAGACCGCAGCTTGAGAACCATTTTCGGTGACGCCGCCGCCGCGACACTCATCGATGCGGCCGAAGAACCGACGTTGTCGGGGTTCCAATTCGGCACCGACGGCTCCGGCGCCGATACGCTTATCGTCGCCAAAGGCGGGGCGCGCCCGCTGGCCGACGCCATCAAACCTCGCAACCGGCACCGCTGGCCCAGCGACCTCTACATGGACGGCCCCAGCATCATCGACTTCGCCATCGGCGCCATTCCACAACTCGTGGAGAGCCTGCTGACGGAGAATCAATTGACTCGCGACGATATCTCGCTGTTCCTGATGCACCAAGCGACCGACAAAATGCTGGTTCAATTGCGAGAGCAGTTGCATGTGGACGCCGAGCGATTGCCGATTCGCCTAGCCAACGTCGGCAACACGGTTTCGTGTACGCTGCCCATCTTGATTGACGATCTGCGTCGCGAAAAGAAGATGGCCGCCGGCCAAACGCATTTGATGATCGGCTTCGGCGTCGGCTGGTCTTGGGCGGGTTGCGTTTGGAGAGATACGAGAAATAAAGGGGTTTGAGTTTCCATGGTCGACTCCCTGCCGCGTTACGACCGCCGCCAAACGTACCAGTGGAACTACAAACAGGCGCCGCCGGCGGTCGAAATCGAAATCCCGCCGATGGCGGGCGAATGGAGTTTCTGCGGCCTTCCCGCTTCTTCGCCGCTGGGTATTGCGGCGGGTCCTTTATTGAATGGCCAATGGTGCTTGTATTACGCCTCGTTGGGTTTCGATGTATTGACCTACAAAACGGTGCGCAGCGTCGAGCGGGAATGTTACGCCCCGCCCAATTTGCAGCCGGTTTCTTGTGCCGACCTGCACGGCGGCGAATCGCGTTTGCCGACGTCGGAAACGATGCAAGGAAGTTGGGCGGTGTCGTTCGGAATGCCCTCGAAATCGCCCGACGTTTGGAGGGCCGATATCGAGCAAACCCGCAAGCAATTGCCCGGGGAAAAGCTGCTCTCCGTTTCGGTGGTGGGAACGGTGCAGCCAGGCTGGAGCCTGGAAGACTTGGCCAAAGACTATGCGCGTTGCGCCAAGTGGGCCGTCGACGCCGGCGCCGATTGTATCGAGACCAACTTCTCCTGCCCCAACGTCGCGACCTGCGACGGCCAACTTTACCAGCAGCCGGAAGCGGCGCGCGTGGTGGCCCAGTGCGTGCGTGAAAGTATCGGCCAGACGCCCTACTTGGCGAAGATCGGCCATGTGGCGTCGGCCGACGAAGCCCGCCCGTTTTTGGAAAGCGTACAGGAATACGTCGATGCGCTGGCCACCACCAACAGCGTCGCCGCGACCGTGGCCGACGCCCAAGGGAATCTTATGTTCGAGGGACAAAAACGCGGCATTTGCGGGGCCGCCACCTTGGAGGCGTCGCTGGCGCAGGTCGCGATGTTCGCCCGCCATATTCAAGACCTGCAGGCCGATGTGAAACTCATCGGCGTGGGCGGCGTCGGTGCGTGGGCGCACGCGGCGCGTTACCTTGCCGCTGGGGCGGAGGCGGTGCATTTGGCCTCCGCCGCGATGGTGAATCCTTTGGTCGGGATCGAGATACGGCGAGATTTTTCCGCCAGCGCTGTCTGACGGAACGGCCCGTTGGCGTCTATCCCTGGCTGTGTCTACTACCAGCTCTGGTGAGGCTTTTTACGCCCGCGAGGATTCTTGATCACGAACGACGCCAGCAAGGATACGATGCCCATCACAAGCACGCCGTAGAAAATGCGTCGGAATAAAAACAGCCGTTGTTCGAGATGCTGATGCACCAGATAAACCGGCCTTCCAGGACGGCTCAATCCCTCTTCGATGATCTCTTTATGCCAGACATCGAGGTTTTTTTCGGGTGTGTTGGTATCGATTTCAGCCAAAAAATGTTTTAGAAATTCCGGATTGAGCACCGGTTCCTGGGGGTGTAGACCGCCCAGATAAAGAGACACCATGGCTAAACAGACCGCAGAAACGCCGATCAACCCCGCGCCCAGACCAAATGCCGCGCCTTGCAGCGGATTCCACGTCCCACCAGCCGAGCGTTTTTTTTTCGATTCCTCCGGGGCGACTTCCAAGTTTTTCAGATCGCGAAACGCTGGCGCGTGTAACGAAGCGCCGCAGGAACACGGGATCGACTGCCCTGCCTGCGATGCCGTCAGGCGGTGTTTTTGGCCACATTCGCAGGGAAGCAGGTACTGCATGGGAAAGCGATCAAGGAAAGAGGACAACAAAAATGTGGTGACGTCAGGGAGTGCGGCCGCAGCCGGTATCCCTCGGTACTACGCGAAAAAACAGCGTTCCGTTCGCTGATACGCCTGGTTTTATAGCGTCTTTCCGGAAATATTTTTCCACAAGGTTTCCTCGAAATTCGCCATCAACCAGGGGCGGCTGAGCCGCGAGAAGCCCACCAGGGGAGGCTAATGCCGCCATCAACCAGCAAGGTGGCGCCGGTCATGTAGGGCTGCGAATCGCTCGATAAAAACAAGATCGCGTCGGCCATTTCTTCCGGCGTTCCCAGCCTCCCCAGCGGAATTTTCGCACCCGCTGTTTCCAGCGTTTCTTCACTGGCGAATTTGCGCTCACCGGGGGTGTCGGTCCAACCCGGTTGGATCATGTTCACCCGTACGCGGTGTTCGGCCAATTCAATGGCGGCCGTTTTGGCCATGTGCTCCAAAGCCGCCTTCGACATATTATACGCCATCGCCCTGGGCGTGGCGATAAACGCGTGAGGCGAACTCACCAACACCACGACGCCGCCTTCGCCTTGCTCCACCATTTGCTTGGCGGCGGCTCGCAAAAGATAAAAAGCACCCCACATCGTGACATCGACCGTGCGGCGAAAGCCGTCCATATCGGCTTCATAAAAGACTTCGCGGTCGCTGAAAGCCGCGTTGCTCACCGCTACGTCCAGGCGGCCAAACTCCGCTACCGCCCGTTCGACCAAGCCCTCGACCGCCTGCTGGTCGGAAACATCGCCTTGCACGGCAATCGCGCCGACGCCCAATGCCTTGGCGGCGTCCGCCACCTCTTCCGCCGCTTCCGCGTGAGAACGGTAATTCACCACCACATTCGCGCCGGCTTTGGCGTAGGCCAGCGCCGCGGCGCGCCCAATTCCCAAACTCGCGCCGGTCACGAGCACTGTTTTTCCCTGAAAATCAGCTTTCGACATAAGGCCGTTCCACCACTATCCATCTAGAACTGTTCACTTGGATTACGAAGGAAGCGTACAAAATCGCAGCCTCCCTGGGCACGATATATACCTCCCCAAGCCGCAGCCAACAACCTGACCGCCGGCCTAAAAACCAAACGCGCCGCCAACGCCCGACCGCCGCCCGCCGCGTTCCCAACAAAAAGCACGAACAGACGCTGCATCCGCTGGAGTTCCGCCTTGTACGGTTTTCAGTGCTAGGCATCCCACGAAACATGCTGAAGCATGAACTCCAACGGAGACCAACGCCGTGTTCTTCCTCTGGTTGGTGCGTTTCGGGAAATGCGGTAAATTGACGTCCTTAGGCGAGCGGCAGATGAAAATTCACCTAATACAAGCACGAAGCGCAAGCGAGTGAATCAGCAAACGGTCATTCCCGCGTGGGTGGGAACCCAAAAAAAACTCTTGGACTCCCGCTGCATGCGGGTAAGTTATTTGCTGCCGCTCGCCTTAGAGCTCCTAACATAACCCCTGTTTGGCGTTTCAAACACGGAGTTTAATGCTGACCCACCAAGTTGTGTTAGAAGGTATTAAAGTAATCTGGAAAAACGTCAGGTCAGACTGTAGGAACAGCGGCGGCGCATGCACGCCCAAGAACACAAGGATTTCATGAGCACCATCTCTTCGGATATCGACCAACTCTCCATCAATACGATTCGCACGCTTTCGATGGACGGCGTGCAAAAAGCCAACAGCGGCCACCCCGGAACGCCCATGGCGCTGGCGCCGGTAACCTACGGCTTGTGGAACAACGTGCTGCGGTACGATCCTCAACAACCGCTGTGGCCCGCTCGCGACCGCTTCGTGCTTTCCTGCGGCCACGCTTCCATGCTGCTCTATTCCGTGTTGCACTTGGCGGGCGTGCGGAAGTTAGACGACCAACAACAACCGCTCGACGCGCCGTCCATTTCGCTCGACGACCTGAAAAATTTCCGGCAACTGGGCAGCCCTTGTGCGGGGCATCCTGAACACGGCGACGCTGCCGGCATCGAAACCACGACCGGTCCTTTGGGGCAAGGCGTGGCCAATAGCGTCGGTTTGGCGATGGCCGCCAAGTGGCTCTCGGCTCGCTACGACCGCCCCGGTTTCGATCTGTTTGACTACAACACCTACGCCCTCTGTAGCGATGGCGATCTCATGGAAGGCATTAGCTCCGAAGCCGCCTCGCTTGCCGCACACTTGAAACTGAGCAACCTCTGCTGGATCTACGACGATAACCGCATCACGATTGAAGGCCGCACCGATTTGGCCTTCACCGAAGACGTCGGCCGTCGGTTTGAGGGGCACGGCTGGAATGTATTGCATGTCGACGACGCCAACGATCTAGACGCCATTGCATCGGCATTTGAAGCGTTCAAAAACACGACCGACCGTCCCACGCTGATCGTGTTGCGCAGCATTATCGGCTTCGGTTCGCCGAACAAGGCCGATTCCTCGGGCGCACATGGCTCGCCGCTGGGGCCGGAAGAAGTCGCGCTGACGAAAGAAGCCTATGGCTGGCCGGCCGAAGATTTTCTCGTGCCGGAAGAAGTCGTTCAACATTTTACCGCAGGCGTCGGCGCTCGCGGCCAAAAACTTTACGCCGCCTGGCAAGC
>QIKY01000152.1 GCA_003233175.1 Planctomycetaceae bacterium
CACGGTCTCCCGCTGCGTGCGGGTAAGTTATTTTCCGCCGCTCGCCTTACGACAACCTGCGTGCGACATTCTTTTGTTCAATCCTTTTGCCTTTCGTCATTTCGTTCTTCTCTGCGGCCCTCCGCCTCTTTGCGGCCTCTGCGTTTCCCGTCTTCGTAACCGTATATCGGTTATTCGCTATGAGCTGGATTGCTATCGCAACTCCACGCGGCGCAATGAACGCTTACGATTGTTGCAACCACTCTACGGCGCGGTGGAGTGTGCGCCGCGGACCGATTTTCTCAAGTTCGCCATGTTTGCAACCGATGCTTGTGCAGCTACGTATTCCTAGCCGGGCGGCATTGCGCCCAGTGACCATGCCTATTTTGCCTTCTGGGTCCGGAGAATGGCGTGCTTGAACGACGCAAATCCTGTTTTGCAACTGCTCCAGCGGCAATTATTCCAGCCGCCGCAGCAATTATTCCAGCATCAGCGGCGCTCGTCCTTTTGTTGGGCTTCTGCGGCTGCGCCACCGCTCCTCTCGCTGAGGCAGACGTCGCGCAAATGACGCCAGACGGCGCCAATTCCCCCATGTTTACGGTGGAAATCAAGCCGGAAAGCGGTTCGGTCCAACAATTTGACCGTCCACTCACGGGCGAGGTCTGGCTGCAAGACGTCGTCACCCAAAGCGGCGCTCCGAAACGTTTTCGCCGAATGAACATAGAAGTTCAGCGGCGTTCGGCGAACGGACAATGGGCCAAGATGAAAGCGGAAGTCGACCGTCGGACCAAAAAAATAACGATCGAAACAGACTACGCCATCCATCCCGGCGACCGCATCGTGATCGTGCAAGACACCAGCACCGCGATCGACGATGTTCTGGGGCCGTTTCTCGGCGCGCTACGCGGGGGCCGATAACCGGGGCGACAGCGGAGGAATGCAACCGGCGGGGCCGGGTCGCCCAGCTGCGTAACTCTCCCATTTTCACGGTCGAACGCCGGCGGCGCCATCGCGTAGCGTAAAATCCGCCTTCTCGGAACCGATGGGTTTCGCTAGACTCCGCCGACCAGAATGGTTCCAAGTGCGCATACCGCTCGCTTCGCGGCGTGCGTGTTTGAGAACGGTTTTCGCGCCGACCGGGCCACCGCCTGATTCGCGTCAGCCTTCGTTTTATCCCGCCACGGCCCCATGAGCACCACCCCCCGCACGCGCTACACCGCCCTTTGGCTGTTTTTAGTCCTGCTGCCCTGCTCCGGCTGCGGGACAACGAAGGGCCGCACCGCGACCGAACAGCTTTTAACCTCCCACGCGGTCGACACGTCAATCGGCCGGATCCCGTTCGAAGACCTAGCCGGACGCACGGTCTATTTCGACACTCAGTATATTGTCAATGTAAAAGGAATGGGTTTTGTCAATTCATACTACATCATCAGTTCGTTTCGGGAGAAAATGATTACTTCGGGCTGCCTGCTGCAAGACAAAAAAGAAGACGCCGAAATTGTCGTTGAGGCCCGCATCGGGGCGCTGGCCACGCAATCGCATGAAGTCACTTACGGCATCCCTGCTAGTTCAGGGCTTAGTTCGGCGGCGTCGCTGATGCCCGCCTTCCCGGCGGTGCCGGCCATCCCCGAAATTTCGCTCGCCAAACGCAATAACCAGTTGGCGGCCGCCAAAGTAGGCGTGTTCGCCTACAATCGAAAAACCAAGCAACCTGTTTGGCAGTCGGGTATTTCTCAAGCCACCAGCACATCCAACGAATATTACGTGTTCGGCGCCGGGCCTTTCCAAAGAGGTTCGATCTACAAGGGCACTCAGTTCGCCGGCTCAAAACTCAAAATTCCGCTGCCGACGCTCCACCACGAGCAGATTGCCAACGACGCACCGCCTGAGGAATTCTCTCGAGCGCCGGAAGACGCCGCGCCAGGCCTCTCGGTTCAAAATGCGGGTTTCCAAACGCCGGTTGAACCGCTTCCCGCTTCGCCCGACACCGCTTCGCCCAACACCGCTTCGCCCAACACCGCCCCGGCGGCGAAGCCAACCAGCGAATAGAAGATGGCGGCGAAACCAGCGGGATACCGGCGTCGGCAAAATATTCCGTTCGTCGGGATGAGCAACGATTGCAAAATATCGGCCTTGCTCTCGCGGGCCAAAAATCGGTATTTATTGGAATGCCGGGTGCAACAACACGGCGCGGTGATCTTTATCGAACGACAAGAATCTCCAAATACAACGCAGAAAGCCTCCATTATGCGATCCTTCCAGCGGCTCACGCAGTTCACGTTATTGGCCGCCGTGGTGGTCTTGAACGCCCAGACGACAGCCGCTCAAGAGCGACTCCGGCGTTTGCCGCCGACGACAATTACCATCGACGAAGACGCGCTGGCTGCGTTTGTCGACGAACCATGCCGCCATTTCGAAGCCGCAAGAGATCAGTTCCTGGCTCGAAAGTATCATCAAGCGGCCAAACATTTACGCACCGCCGCGGCGTATTTGCGGTTGGAGTTGGCCCGGGCGGACAAGCAAAGCCGCACTGCGCTGGAGGCTTCGATGCGCGAACTTCAATCCTTGGCTACGGCCACCGAACGCGGCAAGATTGAATCTGTCGAAAAGCTCAAACAGGCTTTTGCCCGCGCACATTACGCGTTGGCCAGCCACCATTGCGTGCAGACCGCTCATCGCTGCTGTCAGGCGGAAGAGATTGCTCTCAAAGTCGGACTGACCCGCGCCGGCCACGATTTACGGGCCGCCGCGATTCATCTCGAACGCGGCTCCCAGTGGGCGGGCAAGGAGTTAGACAAAGAGACGCGGAAAACATTACAGCTATCGCGAGCGGCGGCAAAGGCGCTGATCGAACGAAAAGCTCCCACGCAAAGTAGCATCCAGCGGTCGATTCACAGCCTACACAAGAAGCTCGAAAGCCTGACCGGCCGAAAAATCTTGCTTGCTCGGCCAATCACACCCGACAGCAACGAAGGCGCACCGTCTATTTTTCGCTAACGAATCGTCCTGAATTTACCTGCCAAATTAAAAGCCCGGCTTCTCAAACGCTATTCGGAAAATAATGATCCCCCGCCTTCCCAGACGCTAGTGCTTTGTCACAGCTTAATTTTAGGATCAGCCGCAGGGCGCTAGCCCACGGTTCTGAGCAGGAAAACCGTGGGCTAGCGCCCTGCGGGCCCTGCGGCTGATGTCTTGCAACCCTAATTCTTAGCTGTGACAAAGCGCTAGGACGACGTTTTCAGATCGAATAATTGCCAGAAGACACCCTTTTCATACACGCCGCGACGCGCCGTCAGCAAGACGACCTCCGAACGGGTGACGCCGTCCACCCGATAGTTGATGCGGAATCGTTGGGTGATGACCGCAAGTTCACCAGACGTAACCTGAATGTTTTCGTCGCCAAGATACTCGAACGTTAATTCAGGCGTGGGCGCGGCATGAACATCAAACGGAGAGTTGTCAAAGTACTGCTCGTACGCCTGCAAGAGTTTTCCGTCTTTTAGGTAGACTTCTTCTATCCCCTCGCTGGTGGAAAGACGAGAATCATACGGCTCGCTCCATTGGTGGGCTTCGTAGTATCGACCCTGGCTGATCAAGTTGAGCCAGGCCGAGGAAAACGCACGGGCTTCATGATTCAGTTTCACGTTTCGCAAAACAATATAGCTCGGCGTCCACGCCGCGAAGAGCGCGGCCAACACCACGGCCGCCAAGGCAACGCGGCGGCCGGTGAGATCGGGGTTGGCGGATATCTGTCGTAGTGAGACAAAAGCAGCCACGACCGCCGCCCCCGGAACCATCAGAAACAAAGGGGAAATCAAGACCAGGCTCGAACCGACTCCCAACAGCAACGCGACCACCGCCAAGGGCGATAACGCCTGGTAATCCGACTGGGTCAATTCCTCTTCCGGACGCTCTAAAAAAACTTGCTGATTTGCCATCGCCTATTCCAAAGATCAGATTTTCAGGCCCTTGAGGCCTTCGAGTGTTTTACGCCGCTTTTGGTACCGCTGGATAAATTGGTTATTGGCGTCGAACGGTTTGCCGCTGTTGAGTGAGCCCGTGGAATAAAATTTCATTGCTCTTAACCAAGTAATTCCGGGACGCGTGTTCATCTGAGCTTGGCTCAAATCGACGCCGCCAAACGCCTTGACGCCCAACGGAGCGGTGTGCAATGTCATCGAAACGAAACTAACCATCACTCCTCCGACCGCCATCGCGATTAGGATTTTTCCCGCCATTTCAATGGGAAAGGCGAAACGCACGCGAAAACGGGAGAGCCGGTCGGTGATCAGCCGCAGAATACTGAAGGTGATCACGAACAGCCCCCACAATGCGAGAAAATCCCACATATAGGTGAAACTACGCATCTGCTTGTCTAAAAGATCGGCAACTGGTTCAAAAAAACCGGTGGCCACGATGCCTGCCAGGGTCAGGTTGATCAACGTAAGTGCGTTGCCCCAAAAACCTTCGGTCCAGAGCATGGCAACACAAATTAAGAACACGATTCCCAAAAAAATGGTCAGCCCCATGGGTCTGCCTCTCCTATTCCGATTGTTTTAAGACGCGAGACAACTCGTCGAGCGAAGTCACACCTTTAACCACCAACAGAATGCCCTCTTCCTTGAGACCACGGTTTCCAGCCTTGCGGGCCGCTTTGCGAATTGCCTCGGCCTGCGGTTGCTTGATGAGGGTTTGGCGAATTTGGTCGTCGAGGGCAAGCAACTCAAAAATGGCCGTTTGGCCGAAATAGCCGATTCCCGCACATTTTTTGCAAGGCTCTTCTTTTTCGCGTTTTTCCTTCTCGGTGGCGTCAGGACCCGGCGGCTGCCGTTCTCGATAGAGTTCTTCGACGCGGCCGGCGGGAATCCCCAAGCGTTGCAGCATTTCCGCGCTGGGCGTATAGGGCTCCTTGCATTTTTCGCACAACTTCCGCACCAGACGAGCATAGAGCACGCCGGTAATCGCGGGAGCGAATGTGTCGGCGGGCACTTTGTGCTGCTGTATTCTGAACAGCGAATCTGCGGCGTCTTTTCCTCGGATGGTGGTCACCACGAGCCGATTTTTCTCGGTCACTTGCTGGCAAAGTATTTCAAACACTTCCGTATTGGGGACATCGAGAACCACCACGGCGTCGGGCTCCTTGCGAACAACGGTCGTGAGTATGACTTCCGGCTTTTCATCCTTACTGGGGTCGAAACAAGTGATATCAACGTTTTCGACTTCGGGCTCCTGCTGTTTGACATCGCCAATGCCCATGAAGTCTCGCAGTAGGCGGTCGGTTGCGCGAAGTGAAACCGATGCCGTGGTGCTGAGGCCGCCGCCAGGCAACGACGCAATCACAACCATGCCGCTGTCGGCGCCGATTACGGCCCGAAACTGCTCGACCATTTTCTCCCGCATGCCGAGTTCTTCCAGACTCGCAAGCACCTTGGGTTTGGCCTCTAAAATATCCAGCACGACCCGCTCTCCGCTGCGGACTCCTTCGCTGGCAATCTTGAGGATGTATTTTTTGCCCTGGTATTCAACTTTGATTTCGCTTCTCTGCTTGGCCCGCCGTTCCTCGGGGTTGAGGCCGGCGAGTTTTTTCAGAACAACCAGAATACCATCGCCAAGCTCTCGTTCGGTGGCGGGCATGTTGTGCCACACGCCATCGATTTGAAAACGCGTGCGAACATCTTGCTTGGTGTAATCCAGCAGGATTTTCGTGGCCCGTTTGCCAACGGCGTCGGCAAACAACTCCTTGGCGGGCACATACGCAGGCAACTGACGCACAAGAATCATGTTGGCCTGATTTTCCTGTTCGTCTTTTCCGCCCGCGGCCTTGAAGACCACCGGCGCCCCTTTTTCGTAATCCTTTTGCTTTTCCGCGTCGACGCCCATTTTGGTGCGTGTGGCCATGAGGTGCCGCAGATGGTCGCGGCTGAGGACCATTTCATCCACCGTCACGTACAGATTCCGAGTGTGAATGTACATCATCAAGGGAACGAAATAACACACCAAAAGCAGCGGGAAGCCGACAAAAAAGATCGGCGTGAGCAGGCCGAAAACGAAAAAGCCCAGGAAAAAACTGAGCACGATCGCGGTATTCCATTTGGAATAATTCAGGCCCACCCACTGGCAATCGCGGCTGGCCCAATCGGTCGTTCGGACCCAAACCCAGAACAGAATCAACAGCAGCACCAATTTCCAGATGCTGAAGTTAAACCCCGATCCTCGATCGATCGAATGCGACGCCGCCTCTTGGGCCAACACACATGTTGCAAAAACGCCCTGAAAACACAGGGCCAGCGAAAGCCGTGTCAAATTGCGAATCATCTACAGAATCCCGCCTTGTGATACTCCGATGCCCTTGAGCGCCATTTTGAGGGCGTCCAGGTTGGGGGCCACTTCGAAAGCGATTTGACGATCGATCAGTTCGTCGTCTACCAATTTTTTCAAGCTCATGGTGAAGTCTTGCATGCCGACTTCAGCGCCCATGCGGATTGCATCGGGCAGTTTGGCGTCGTCGTGGTCGATGATCAATTTTTGAATCATCGGGGTGAAGGTCATGATTTCAACCGTGGGCACGCGTCCGACGCCGGGCTTAATCGATTTGAGCAACTTCTGGGCGACAATGCCCTTCATGTTGAAGGCAATCGCGCTGCGAATCGCGTTGTGCATGGCTTGGGGGAACAAATCGAGAATACGGCCGATCGTGGAGGAGGATGACGAAGCATGGATCGTGCCGAACACCAAGTGGCCCGTTTCCGCCGCGTGAATGGCGGTCATGAAAGTTTCTTCATCACGCATTTCGCCCACGAGAATAATATCAGGGTCTTCACGAACGGCGTGCTTCATCGCGACGCTGAAATCGATTACGTCGGTGCCGACTTCGCGCTGGTTGATCAGGCACTTATCTTCTTTGTAAACGAATTCAATCGGGTCTTCCAAGGTCAGAATATGTTTGCGGTAATTCTGGTTGATCCAATCCAACATGGAGGCGATGGTCGTACTTTTACCCGACCCCGTAACGCCCGCCAGCAAGACCATGCCCTGATCGTATTTGCAAAGTTCTTCCATCACCGGCGGCAGGTTCAAGCCTTCAAAGTCGGGAATCCAGTTACTGACCCGCCGGGCGACCATGCCCACATGCCCCAGTTGCTGCAATAAATTAACGCGGAACCGCCAGTCAACGCCGTCAACATTGACGACAAAGGCAAAGTCGGCGCCGCCTTCTTCATCGAATATTTTTCGGTTGCGGTCGTCCATCATGGGGAAAATCAGCCGCACCATTTCTTCGTCGTCGATCGGGCCCCGGTTCAAATCTCGCAGGGTGCCGTCGACGCGAACAATGGGCGGACGTCCCACCTTCATGTGCAAATCGCTACCTTCCAACTTCACCAAGGCGCGGAAAATCTTATCGATTTCCATGTCTTCGCGTTTTTTCAGGAAGCGTTCTGCTCCTGCAATTGCGTCACTCGCCATAATTGCATTACTCCCGCTGTGATGATGCGCCGATTTGATACGTCAGTTCGCTCCGCCGGAGGGCGGATTTTCAAGATGAGAAAGGCCATTATAAACGAAACGGCGGGCAGTGGTAGATTCGTGGCCGGAAACCGTTAAAGCCTTGCCTGTACATAAGTTACCGGTTGCAGATCGAAAAAGCCCGGCATTTTCAAAATGCCGGGCTTTTAATTCGGCATGTAAATTCAGGATGGGTTCTAAAGACGCACCGGAATGCCCCGCTGGGCCATCAATTGCTTTGTTTCCTTGATCGTATACTCGCCAAAATGGAAAATACTCGCCGCCAAGGCGGCGTCGGCCTTGCCCAGTAAAATGGCGTCGGCCAAATGTTCAGGACGCCCCGCCCCACCGCTGGCCACCACCGGAATGGAAACCGCTTGGCTCACCGCCGCCGTGATTTCCAAGTCGTAGCCGTCTTTGACGCCGTCGCGGTCCATGCAGGTCAAGACGATTTCCCCCGCGCCTAATCGCTCCGCCTCTTGCGCCCAACTCACCGCTTCCAGGTCGGTTGGCTCACGTCCGCCCCGCACATGGACCACCCATTTGCCGTCGATCCGTTTGGGATCGATATTCACTACAATACACTGCCGGCCGAAGCGACGCGCCGCATCGCGAATAAAAGGAGGGTTTCGGCAGGCCGCCGAATTGATAGAGACTTTGTCCGCGCCGGCGTTCAAAAGAGCCCGAATATCGTCAAGCGTGCGTATTCCGCCTCCCACGGTGAGCGGCATGAAAATTTGCTCCGCCGTGCGCCGCACAACATCGATCATAATATCGCGCGCTTCATGGCTGGCCGTGATATCGAGAAAAACCAGTTCATCGGCGCCTTCGCATTCGTAACGCGCGGCCACTGCAACCGGGTCGCCGGCGTCGCGCAGGTTGACGAAATTCGTTCCCTTCACGACCCGGCCGCGGTCGACATCCAAACACGGTATTACTCGTTTTGCCAGCACCGGCGTTCACCACGCGTTTCAATTTTGCTGTTGCCAAAACACATACTCTAAATCACCCCGCCAGAGGGGTCAACTCACCGCAATGCCAAGTGGGAAATTGTTTCGTTGTTTCACAACACACACAAAACACACACAAATGCCGCGGCCGCCATCGGCAACATTCAGCATCAAGGCGGCGGCGGACGAGAACTTTCCATCGCCCTAATTGGGCAACGCCGGTTTGGACGTTTTTCGCTTGGAAACAAGGCCGCTCGCTACGCCGGCGTCCAGCCATAGCTTACATACTCCACTTCGTAGGTTCCATCGTCAAATAGATCGACCACGTTGTAACCTTCGTCGGTGTGGAGGAAATCGCCCTTCCACCAGTAGCCGCTCACGGCGCCGCTGTTGACGAAGGCCAGTTCGCCGAACTGGATCGTTTCGGTTTGATGCGTGTGCCCGCTCAAACAGAGTTTGACGTTGGGGTGCATCCGCAGCAGAGCCACCAACTCATAGGCGTCTTGGTGCGACAACATCTTATGCCCCGCTGGATATTTGCGGAGGCGGGGAACGAAGCCCAGCGTGCCAACGGTTAGAATCGGGATGTGCGATACGAGCACGATCGGCGTTTCCACCGGCGTTTTCTGCAACTGGTTTCGCAGCCACTCAAACTGGGCCGCATCGATTTCCGCCCGATACGCCGTTTCTTCGTCGTAGGTCATGCTGTCGAGCACGATGAATCGCCAGCCGCCCTGGTCGAACGCGTGGTGCGAATTTTTTAGTTCTAGCTGATCCAACGCCAGTTGCTTGCCCCAGCCCGCTTCATCGCCGGTCGTTTTGCTCTGGGCTTTATCCCATCCCCAAACGTCATGGTTTCCCACACAATGCCGCAAGGGCAGCGAACCGTTCTCGTTCCAGGCAGACTTCCATAAACCCCACTGTACTTCCACCGCCGCCCGGTCTTCGGCCAACGCATCGTTGATGGCGTCACCCCCGTTGAGAATAAATTCGGGCGGATTTTTCAAGGCGTGAACATGTCGAATCGCCTGCGCCAAACCTTGCGCCGAAGATCGTCCCGGATGCACATGCACATCGGTCATGTGGGCAAATCGCGTTGCCGGCTTGCGCGTGTGCGAAGCCTCCGCCGCCGACGTTTCATCGGTGGCGGGCAGCCGCATCGCTCCGGAGAGAACCGCTGCTCCGCCGCCAAGGGCCAAGGTTTTTAAGATCTCTCGCCGTTTCATTGTCGCTCTCCGTTTGACACAAACTTGCCTGAAGCACGATCGTTTTCGGTTTGCCGCAATAAAGCCCAGCCATTCGTAACCGGGCGATGTATAACCTACCATGGAATAAGGTGGACTGGCCTATGTTGGCCGGAATTCAACTCCTCTTGACGAACCACCCGGAACGGCTATCGTATAGTAGTCATGATGATTCACCCGTATCGACAATTCGTCCTCACCGTAGCGGTTATGTTGGCGGTGTTTGGCGGGCAGCATTACCTCTGCCCGCTGCTCTCCGCAGATCATCATGACGATGATTCGGCGATGTTGCGCATCGAAGATTGCGAAAGCGCGGAAGACGAGAATGATTGCGATGATGTTCTCGTCCATACGAGCCCCTCTAATTGGCTCGACGGTCAAACGGTTCATTTTTCGTCGGCGCCGGTATTCTTGCTGCCTGCTTGCACGCATCCGGTTTCTCGCCCTCACAGCGAACGTGGTCCGCCGCTAGGTTGACCCCTCAGACCAACCAGCCGTTGCGCCGGCTTTATTGACGTTTGTCGATGCTGGTCCTGCGGCGTTCTTCCCGGCGGCACACGCCATTGACCGGGAAGCGGTCCTCTCTTTTTGTTGGTTGTCCGATCGTTTTTGCACGTTGTTGGGGCGTTGCGTCCCGGCGACTGGCGTAAGAAAGGAGAGCAGCCTGCGTGGTCTCCACAAGTTCAGGCGGCTCGGCATTGGCCGATAGCGGCGCGATGTCGGATCACTTACCGCACATGATTGCACACGCCGGGCATTTGCTGCCGGCGCAAGGCCCGATTGAGGTCTTTGTTCATCACAACACGCTGCATGCCTTTGAGCACCTGCCGTTCGATCAGGCGGTGGTCGCGGCGATGCATGTTCACGGCGCGAAGCCGTATCTGTTGGAATCGCGCTACCGCGAAAAACTTGCCTCTGGGCAAATTCGCGTGTCCGACCTGGAAGCTGTCTTGCTCGACGATCTGGGCGATGAAGCCGATCGTTTGGTGGCGAGTTTCGGCACCCGGTACGCCTTGCGGCTGGCCATGCTGCAATATCCACTGCGGTATGGCGAGCCTGCGGAATTACGCTGGATCATCGCCGAAACCGACGCGCTTTCCAAGCTGCGCGAAGAAGCGCCCGCCGCCCTGCGGCGCTCGGCGGTTGCCGATACCCGCGCCTGGGTGTTGCGCCAAATGCATCATGAGACGAGCGTGCAATCCGAAAATGGGCGTCCGCAAGGCAAGCTGATTGCGGAGCTGTGCGATTTCTTTCGCCAGCAAACGGGAAAAGACTCGCTCGAATCGTGGAGCGACGCAACCTGGGAAGCCTTCCTGTTGCATTTCCTCTGGCGGGTTTGCAACGACGGTGTTCGTCTGACCAAGGCGGTCAGCGACGTTGGCGAAAGAAAGATCCGACAACGCGATCGCGCCCTGCGAGCCGGTTCCGACGACCCCGACGATTTGGTGCATGGCGTGCTGATTCCGTTTTGCGCGTCCTTTCTTGACCAAGGTTTCGCCGACTGGGAATTGGATAACCGCAATCAGGGGATGTTCCAAGCCTTTCTCGATCTTTACAGCAGCGGCGCAGCGCCGACGCAGTGGTCGAAAGCATTGCGCAAAGAAACGAAGCGGCTTTCGTTGCTGGCCGCCACACCCTTGGAATCGATCGCTGAGTCGTTGGAATTGGCCGGCGTGGCGGAGCAAGATCGTCAGCAGTTTATCACCCAAACCATGCTCGCGCTTCCCGGCTGGGCGGGCATGGTCTGGCAGATGGAGTCGAACGCCGACTGGGCGGCGCGCCCGGCGCCGGCGGGAAGTTTGACCCAATACTTGGCCATGCGGCTGGTGCTTGATCGGCTGGCGTTTGAATTCGTCAGTGAAACGAATCCCGACCTTGAACCGGCTGCGGAAGACCCACGCACCGGAGTGTCGACGCCCAACAACGCGCTCGCCGACCAGACTGACGCCGAAAACAACATCCTCATGGAGCAACGCGCGTTTCAGGTTTTTCAACTGGCGCAGTTTCGCTCTTGGAGTCCTCACACGTTGCAGGATCTTTCCCGCGAGCAGTGGGAAGCGGTGGTGCGGGAAATCGAGGCGTTTTCTCCGCTGGAGCGGCGTCGTATTTTTCACATGGCGTTTGAGCGCAAATACCGCAACGAAACGCTCGACGCGGTGGTGCTGCATTCAAAGCGGGTTCGTTCGGCGGCGGTGGTGCGTCCGACGTATCAACTGGCTTGCTGCATTGATGACCGGGAGGAGTCGTTTCGCCGGCATTTGGAGGAGGTCGACCCCGAATGCGAGACCTTCGGCATCGCCGGCTTCTTCGGCGTGGCGATGTATTATCGCGGCGCCGGCGACGCCCACTTCACGCCGCTCTGCCCGGTGAATATCAAGCCACAGCATTTCGTGGTCGAGGAGCCTGTCTATTCGATGACGCACCAAGGCGAGCGCCGGGCCAAAGCGCGGCAACACATCGGCCACGCCACGCTCCACGCACACCTGGGAACGCGTTCCTTCATAGGAGGGATTTTGGCCGGTTTCCTCGGCTCGCTGGCCGCGTTTCCCTTGGTGGCCCGCATTTTATTTCCCCGCACAACAGCCAAGCTGCGCAGCGTTGCGGGGCGGATTGTCGAACCGCCGGTAACGCAATTGCGCATTGAACGGCTGGAAGACGAACCGGGCAGCGACAACGGGCGGCTGGGTTATTCGGTCGACGAAATGGCGAACCTCGTCGAGGGCGCCCTGAGGGCCATGGGGCTCAACGACTCAGCGCTGTTTTCGCGAATTTTCATCATCTGCGGCCATGGCTCCTCGAGTTTGAACAACCCTCACGCCGCCGCCTACGATTGCGGCGCATGCGGCGGCGGACGCGGCGGACCCAACGCCCGCGCCTTCGCACAAATGGCGAACGACCATCGGGTGCGACGCATTCTCGTCACGCGAGGACTGAACATTCCCGACGACACCATTTTCGTCAGCGGGTACCACAACACCTGCGACGACAGCATGACCTGGTACGACCTCGACCGTCTGCCGATCTTGCACCGCGAATGTTTTGAGCAAGCCCAGGCGGCCATCGAAATTGCCAGAAGACGCAGCGCCCACGAACGCTGCCGCCGATTTATGTCGGCCGAGCTTTCGCTCTCCATCGACGACGCACTCAAACATGTTGAAGGCCGCACCGAAGACCTTTCCCAACCACGTTCGGAGTGCGGCCACGCCACCAACGCGTTGTGCTTTGTGGGCCGGCGGCAGTGGAGCCGGGGTCTGTTCCTTGATCGGCGAGCATTTCTGACGTCGTACGATCCCCGGCAAGACGACGACCAAGGTTCGATTCTCGAA
Source organism: Planctomycetaceae bacterium (assembly GCA_003233175.1). Taxonomy (GTDB): domain Bacteria; phylum Planctomycetota; class Planctomycetia; order Pirellulales; family Pirellulaceae; genus SZUA-33. Next base: position 13,003 of record QIKY01000152.1, read on the forward strand.
CGCATCATGCAAGCCGTCATTCCGGTTTGTGCCGGAATCAATCTGGAATATTATTTTTCCTACGTGGATCCTGTCGTCTATGGCTGCGGAACCAAACTCCCGCACAACATCGCTTCGCTGCTGGGAGTGATGGACGGCGCCTCCAGCGATTTGCGAACCGGGCTGCCCTGGCAAATGGTCGAAATTCACGAACCGGTGCGGCTGCTGTTTGTCGTCGAAACCTCGCCCAGCATCATGTGCCGCATCATTCGCGACAACGAGGCGATCTCTCGGCTGGTCGAGGGCGATTGGGTGCAGTTGACCGTCCTCGACGCCCAGACTTCCAAGATCCAGCTTTACAAAGCAGGCGAATTCATCCCCTACGAACCGGAATCAGACGAACTTCCCGTGGCTAGTTCTTCGATCGACTGGTATCACAATCAACGCGAACATCTTGGCT
>QIKY01000191.1 GCA_003233175.1 Planctomycetaceae bacterium
GGGCATTGACCCCGAGAAAATAAAATCCATCCCGCCAAAAAACCCGATATGATAAACTCAAACCACCAAACCTGGCGCTGTCCAGCTAAGGCGTGTGCGAATATGCCGGTGAGGAATGCGAAATGGCGAGCGAATTCCAAACGCCCGCCGCCTACCCCCAGAATTGCCACCAGGCTTTATTTTGGGCGCGTCGTTTGGCGAGCAAGGCGCCCGTGATTTTCTCGTTGGAATAGGAGAGCGCTTTGCCGTTGGCGTCTATGGCGCCTTCAAGTTTGGCGCCTTTGAGCGATACGCCGGAGGCGCGGGCGTTGGTCATGTTGGCGCCGGTCAGATTCGCGCCCTCGAAGTTCGCGTTGGTGAGGTCGGAGCCGCGCATGTCGGTCTTCGAGAGATTGGCGCCTTCGAACTGCGCCCGCAGGTCGGCCAAACTCATGTCGCTGCCGGACAAGTCGGCGCCGGTGAAATCGCTGCCGACCAGTTTGGCGTAGCGCAACGACGACTTAACGAATTTGGCGCCGCAACAGCGGGCGGAGTTCAACGTGACTTCTGTCAGATTGGCGCCCGAGAAATCGGCGCCTTCCAGGTTGGCGCCGTTGAGGCAGCCAGATTGGAGGTCGCAGTCGCCGAGAAAGGACTTGATCAGGTTTGCCTCGCGGAGGTCGACGTTGCGCAAATCCGCCTCGGAAAGATTCACCCCGGAAAGGTCGGCGCCTCGCAGCATCGCGCCGGCAAAACTGTAGCCGGCCAACGTTTCGGCATCGACTTCCAGCAAGACTTCCCCCGAATCCTTGTGGCGAATCTCAATCATTGCAACGGCATTCCCATCGCTTTCCACGCCCTGAGAGGCAATCCTCCAGCGTTAAAAGACGCGTTGGCGCCCACAGCACGATGTGTGTTCATGTTGACTAGAAATCACCAGGCAAACGCCTTGTAGGGTAATTCGGACGCGTCCTGGAAAAGCGTGCAGGAAAAGCCATCTACGAGAGCAGAAAACGGGAGGCGGGAAAGAGGTACAGAAATATAGGAGCCCCCCGTTGCCGTGCTGCCGAGTATACCTGAATGCGTTTCGATTCGCAATTAAACGGCGGCGAAATCCGATCTGGGCACGCCGAAGGCGTCGTCTTCCGAAGCCCCGCATCGCGAATGCACGCGGGGTGTGATGGCGTGGTCTGGCGGCCCGGCCACGTATCGCGTAGGACGGTCCGGTTCGCCGCCCTGTGGCCGGCGATGGGCAACCGATGCGAAATATCGGCGGGCGTCGAGCGGGCGTTGCTGAAAATCATGGTAGCGGTTATAGTTACAAGAAATATTGATAAAAAATCACCGCCTCGCATTTGTGGTTCAAGGCATTTATAGGGAAAGAAGAAATCCTTTGACGGAAAACGAGTCCCCCCCCTCAGAGCAAGTCGACGATTCGGCTCCGCAAACCGAAGATTCCACCGAGCAGTTTGCAGACGTTTCGTTTCAAGATCTGGAACTCTCAGACGTCATGATGGCGTCGCTCGAAAAAGCAGGGTATGAGCAGCCCACGCCCATTCAGGCGGGCCTCATTCCACGCGCCATGGCGGGCGTGGATGTGGTCGGCCAGGCGCGCACGGGAACGGGAAAAACCGCTGCTTTTGGAATTCCAATACTGGAACGCTTGGCGCCTCAAAAAAAGAATGCGGCGCCTCAGGCTCTGGTTCTGGCGCCGACGCGTGAATTGGCGGTGCAGGTGCGCGATGAAATCGCCAAGCTTTCTCATGGCCGCAAGGTTTCCTGCGTGGCGGTTTACGGCGGCAAGCCGATTCGAAGCCAGATCGAAAAACTCCAACGCGGTTGTTCGGTGGTGGTTGGCACGCCGGGCCGCGTGTTAGACCACATGAGCCGCGGCACGCTGGATTTGTCGTCGATTTCAGTGGTCGTGCTCGATGAGGCCGACCGCATGCTCGATATCGGTTTTCGGCCAGACATCGAAAAAATCCTGCGCCGCTGTCCCAAGGAGCGGCAAACCCTGTTGCTCAGCGCCACGGTGCCGCCGCCTATCGAACGTTTGTCGAAGCGGTATATGAATGATCCTGAATCGATGAATTTGTCGCCTAAGGTGGTGGCGGTCGATACGATTGATCAATATTATTTCACCGTTACCGGCGAAAGGAAATTCGACCTGCTGGTGCGATTGATTGAACGGGAAAATCCCCGGCAGGCGATTATCTTTTGCCGAACAAAACGCGGCACCGAGAAGGTTTTTCGACGGCTCAAGGTGAAGGCGCCGTCGGTTTCGTGTATTCATGGCGATCTCCAACAAACCGTGCGAGATCGGGTGATGTCGCAGTTTCGCGAGGGCGCCGTGCAGTATTTGGTCGCCACCGATGTCGTGGGCCGCGGGATTGATGTCAGCGGCGTTTCGCACATCATCAATTACGACATGCCTCAATTCTGCGACGATTACGTGCATCGCGTGGGCCGCACCGGCCGCATGGGACGAGAAGGCGTTGCCTATTCCTTCGTGCTGCCGGAAGAAGGCTCGCAGTTGACGAGCGTCGAACAGCGAATCAATATTTTGCTGCGCCGCGATGAAATCCCAGGATTCGATCCGCTGCGAGCCTCAAGGCTTTCAAAACCGAAGTCCAACGAGGCTGCTGCGGCCGCCCCCGTGGAAGAGCCGCCCCCGCCCCCGCCCAGCGGCCGCCGCATGAAACGGCATCGACGCGGACTTTAAGAAACGTCTCCCTCGCACGGCAAATGTTGGCGCCAGATAAAACCGGCAAGCGAGGATTCGTGCATTGTTGAAGTCACGCCTGTTTTGGAAGATATTCGCCGCGTACGCCATGTTGACGCTTGTTTCGGCGACGGTGCTGGTTTCGGTGCTGTCGAAACGGCAACAAGATATTGTCGCCCAACGCGTTACCCAACAACTGCACGATTCGGCGGTTCTGCTGCGCGACGACATGGCCGACGTTTTCCAGGAAGGGCCCGACGGCGAACTTCAGGCCACGCTCAAGCGTCTGGGGGAAATGACCAGCTCCCGAATGACTCTGTTGACCAAGGACGGCCTCGTTCTCGGCGATTCGATCGAAAATCCTTCGGAAATGGAAAGTCAGGGGAGTCGTTTAGAAATATCTCGCGCGAGAACAAATGAATTCGGCGTCGCCCGGCGTTTGAACCCGGCGGTCGGAATTCCCATGATGTACGTCGCGTTACGAGTGGGTGCGAGGGAGAATCCGGTCGGATTCGTTCGCGTGGGCATGTCGATGGAGTCGGTCCACTCGCAAGTGGCCTCGATGCAGCGGCTGATTTTGATCACCGCGGCGTTGGTCAGCCTGGCCGCGATCATGTTTACGTATATTGTCGTGGGCCGCATCATTCGCCCGCTGGCCACGCTCACCCAAGCTGCGAAGTTAATCGCCGGCGGGAGCATCCAGCAAGAGGTTGAGGTGTCGAGTCGAGATGAACTGGGCGTGCTCGCCGAATCGTTCAACTCAATGAGTCGGCAGCTTGCGGCGAGGATCGACGAACTCCAGCGAAAAAGCGAAGAGCTGGCGAGCCATGGCGAACGCCTGGAAACCGTGTTGGGCGGCATGGTGGAAGGCGTTCTCGCCGTGGATCGCGACCAGCGGATTCTGTTCGCCAACCGGGCGGCGCATGGGTTGCTCGAATTCGCCACGCACGATGTGGAGGGGCGTCCGATTTGGGAGGCGGTGCGAAACCCGGCCATTCAGGAATTAGTGCGAAAATCGCTAGAAACCAGCACGCAAGATCGTGTCGAATTGGAACTGGCCAGAACGCAGTCGATCGTGGAACTCTCCGCGACGCGTCTGCCCGGCGAGCCGTGCCCCGGCGTGATTTTGGTCTTGTATGACGTGACCGAATTGAGGCGATTGGAAAATATTCGGCAGCAGTTCGTCTCGAATGTGTCGCACGAACTCAAAACCCCCCTAACGGCAATTCAGGCCTACGCCGAGACGCTCCTGGGCGGCGCGATCGACGATCCTGAGCATAATCGACAATTTCTGCGCCGCATTGAAGAGCAGGCCGATCGGTTGCATGCCCTGATTCTCGACCTCTTGCGGCTGGCGAGAATCGAATCGGGTGAAAACGCCTTCGCATTAACGGCGGTGTCGCTGGGCGAGGCGGCTGAAGCGTGTGTGGAAGAACATCAGGCCATCGCCGAGACCAAGCAACTCACGCTGACCACACAGCCGGCGTCTTCGCCGATTTGCGTTTTTGCCGATGCGGAAGCACTACGCACGATTCTCGACAACCTGATTGAGAACGCCATCAACTACACCCCAGCGGGGGGGCAGGTGCAGGTTCGCTGGCGGATGGAAAATTCGCAGGCCTTGCTGGAAGTGCAAGATACCGGCGTTGGCATTGCTGAAGAACATCGGACGCGCATTTTCGAGCGATTTTATCGCGCCGACAATGCAAGGTCTCGGCAACTTGGGGGCACTGGGCTGGGCCTCTCGATTGTCAAGCATCTGGCCTTGGAATTTGGCGGGGGGATTGAAATAGCCAGCGAATTAGGCAAGGGTAGCACCTTCACAGTGCGCTTGCCGCTGGCGTAAAAAGCGTTTGTTGGTTCATAAATATGGTGAGCCATGCTACAACAGATGGGCCAACAATCGGCTGGCGGATTGATCTTCATCGAATCTTCACATCATACCGGTGTGAGTCTTCATATTCCCGATTTATCATTGTGGCGCGAGACAAAAAGTATTCCCGTTCACTGCTTATAGGTAAATCAAAATGCGACTCATCTTGGAGTGGATTCCTCTCTTCGGCGTTGGCTGCCTCCTGCTGGGAGGCTGCACCGTGCAAGACGCCAACTCCGTTGGCGGCGGTTCTTCCAACGGTTCGGGAGGCCTCAGCGGAACGATCACGATCGATGGTTCGAGCACCGTTTTTCCGATCTCGCAAGCCATGGCGGAAGAGTTCCAGAAGTTGCATGCCGATGTGAAGGTGGTCGTGGCGGAATCGGGAACTGGCGGCGGGTTCAAGAAATTCATGCTCGGCGAGACCGAAATCAATGACGCCTCGCGGCCGATCAAACAGAAGGAAATCGACGCCTGTAAAAAAGCCGGCATCGAATACCTGGAGTTAAAGATCGCCATCGACGGACTTTCCATTATCGTCAACCCCAAGAACGACTGGTGCGACTGCCTCACCGTGGCGCAGCTCAAGGCGATTTGGGCGCCGGGCAGCACCGTTAAAAACTGGAGCGATGTTGATCCTAGTTGGCCAGAGAAGGAAATCAAACTCTACGGACCCGATACCGATTCGGGCACCTTCGATTACTTCACGGAAGTCATCTGCGGCAAAAGCGGCGCCAGCCGAACCGACTACAACCCCAGCGCCGACGACAACGTCTTGGTGCGGGGCGTGGCGGGCGACGAGTATTCACTCGGCTACTTCGGCTACGCTTACTACGCCGAAAATAAAGACAAGCTCAAAATCGTGGGCGTCTCGCCCACCGACGACATCGCCGATTGTGTCAAACCAACCGCCGAAACGATTGAAGCCGGCAAGTATGTTCCGTTATCTCGCCCGTTGTTCCTTTACGTGAACAAGGCCGCCTTGAAAAAACCGGAAATAGCCGTGTTTCTTAACTATTACATGGAACAAGGGCAAGCCCTGATAAGCGAAGTGGGTTACGTTCGGTTGAGTGCGGCGGTGCTGGAGGAAACGCAGCAGGCGTTGCGTGGTTCGAGCGGCGCCTCTGCCGCCCCGTCGGGCGAGTAGTTTAGAAAGGACGCACCCCGTGGCGTCGGCAAACGTAGTGGAAAATCCTGGCGTGCAGAGCGATCCTCATTTGTTGCTTCGTCGGTTTTCCCTGGCCCGCGCGAAGGAGCAGGCGATTTACTGTTCGCTCTTCCTTTGCGCGCTGCTTTCGGTTGTCACGACGCTCGGCATTATCATTGTGCTGGTGAACGAAGCGGTGCTGGCGGTGGGTCCGAACGCTGCTTTTTTTCAGGAAGTGTCGCTCTGGGAGTTTTTCACCGATACGCGTTGGACGCCCCAGTTTGCCGACAAACACTTCGGCGTATTGCCGCTACTGGCGGGCACGTTCTTAATCGCCGGCATCGCGGCTCTGATTGCACTGCCCATTGGCTTGGCGAGCGCTATTTACTTATGTGAATATGCCGCGCCCAGAACGCGAGATTTCGTCAAGCCCTTGCTGGAAATTCTGGCTGGCGTGCCAACGGTTGTGTACGGCTATTTCGCCTTGGTTTTTGTCACGCCCTATTTGCTCAAGCCGATCTTTCAAGACCTCCTCGGGTTTGACGTTGGCGTATTCAACGCGGCCAGCGCCGGTATTGTAGTCGGCGTGATGATTCTGCCGATGGTGTCATCGCTGAGCGAAGACGCCCTCCGCGCCGTTCCGCGCGGACTGCGTGAAGCCGGCTACGCGCTCGGCTCCACGAAATTCGATGTCTCGGTGAAAATCGTTCTGCCGGCGGCGTCGTCGGGCATTATGGCTTCGTTTTTATTGGCCATCTCGCGCGCGGTGGGTGAAACGATGGCGGTCTCGATTGCCGCCGGAATGACCCCCTCCCTGACGCTGAACCCGTTTCGCAGCGTCCAGACGATGACTTCTTATATTGTGAATGTCAGTCTGGGCGATACGCCCGCCGGCAGCGTCCAGTACCAAAGTCTGTACGCCATCGCCTTGACGTTATTCTGCATCACGCTGGCCATGAACATCCTTTCGCAGGTTGTGCTTAGCCGCTATCGCGAGGTGTATGAATGAACAAGCCGAAGAGCGTTTTTGAATCTCGGTTGGCTGCGCGGCACCGCCAGGGGCGGTTGTTCGGCGCGGTGTGCATGGCGTCAACCTGGTTTGGCATCGGGGTGCTGGTGGTTTTGCTGGCCGGCGTGACATGGCAAGCCGGCGGCTGGTTGAATTGGAGTTTTCTCACCCACTTCGATTCGCGGCATCCCGAACAGGCGGGGATTTTGGCCGGGTTGTGGGGCAGTTTGTGGCTAATTTTGTTCACAACCCTGTTTTCGGTTCCGGTGGGAGTGGGCGCCGCGTTGTACCTGGAAGAGTACGAGAGCAACGGTTGGCTGCAGCGGCTCGTTCAGGTGAACCTATCGAATTTGGCCGGCGTTCCCTCGATTGTTTACGGCATTTTGGGACTGACCGTTTTTGTACGCATGTTTGGCGTGTTTGGCTCGCAACCGAAAGTTGTGGAAATGTCGCTGGGCTTCATTGATGTGCATATCCCGCTCCCTTTTGGCCGCACCGTCATCGCCGCCGCTCTGACGCTCACTTTGTTGATCTTGCCGGTCGTGATCGTGGCGGCGCAAGAAGCGTTGCGGGCGGTTCCGTCGTCGATTCGAACGGCGTCTTACGCGCTCGGCGCGACAAAATGGCAAACCATTCGCCATCAGGTATTGCCCGCCGCGGCGCCCGGAATTTTGACCGGAGTGATTCTCGCCGTCTCACGAGCGATTGGAGAAACGGCGCCGCTGGTGATGATCGGCGCCCTGACGTATGTCGCCTTCACGCCCGGCGATATTAGCAGCCCAACCGATATCATCACCAACCCCGCCGGCTTGGCGGAGGCCCCGTTCGATACGTTCACCGCCTTGCCGATCCAGATTTTCAACTGGGTTTCGCGGCCGAAAACGGAATACCAGCATGTCGCGGCGGCGGGAATTCTCGTTCTGCTGATGGTTTTGTTGGTTTTGAATGGAGTCGCGATCACCTTACGTCACCGATACCAGAAGCGGATTCGCTGGTAATCGACCCTGGAAACGCTGCTTGTATCGACGGTCCACCACCATGATGTCAAGACTTAAAGTAATGCCGGATAACGCGCCGCGTCGGCCTCAAGCCGAAGCCCTGAAGCCCCCTCCCGAAACAGCCGCCGCGCCGGCAAAGATCGAAACTCGGGATCTGTCGTTCTTTTACGGCGACAATCAGGTGCTGTTCGATGTTTCGATGACCATCCGCGAACGCGCCGTCACGGCCTTGATCGGCCCTTCCGGCTGCGGCAAGAGCACCTTCCTACGCACGATCAATCGGATGAACGATATTATTGAAGGCACGCGGCTCACCGGCCATGTGTCGTTGGAGGGCATCGACATCTACGCCAAACAGGTGGACGTCGTGGCGTTGAGAAACCGGGTGGGAATGGTCTTTCAGAAATCGAATCCGTTTCCAAAATCCATTTTTGAAAACGTGGCTTATGGCCCAAAAATCGCCGGTGAGCGGAAGAAAAAAGTGCTGGCCGAAATCGTGCAACGGTCGCTCAAGCGGGCCGCTCTCTGGGAAGAAGTCAAAGACCGCCTCAACGATTCCGCGCTGGCCCTTTCCGGCGGCCAACAGCAACGGTTGTGTATCGCCCGCGCCTTGGCCACTGACCCCGACGTGCTGCTCATGGACGAACCCGCCTCAGCGCTCGACCCCGCCTCAACCGCGAAAATCGAAGACCTGATCTTCGAATTGAAAGAAAACTACACCATCGTGATTGTCACCCACAACATGCAACAAGCCTCGCGCATTAGTGATCAAACAGCATTCTTCTACGAAGGGCGGCTGATCGAAATGGAGCCCACGACGGCCTTGTTCACCAAGCCTCGTGAACAACGCACCGAAGACTATATCACGGGCCGCTTCGGCTAAGAGATAGTATCACCGGCCGCGTTGGCTCGTTTCGTCCCTCAAAAAAACCGACTATGTCTATTCACCTCACCCGCGATCTCGACACCCTGCACAAAAACTTGCTCTTCATGTGCGCGATGGTTGAAGAAATGATTCACAAGGCGGTCGACGGCCTGGCGAAACCCGATGTCGTGTTTGCTCGCGAACTGGCCAAACAAGACGAAGAAATCGATCGCTGGGATGTGCAAATCGAAGAAGAGTGTTTGAAAATTCTGGCGCTGCACCAGCCGGTGGCTATTGATCTACGACGGATCGCCGCCGTCATGAAAATTACCGGGGAGTTGGAGCGCGTCGCCGATTTGGGCGTGCATATTGCCGAACGCGCCTGTGGTTTGACGCCCGGCGTGGAAATCAATGTTCTCGATAAGCTTAAGGAAATGGCCAAAATGGCTCTCGAAATGTTGCACGGCGCGATCGACGCCTATGTGGCCCTCGACAGCGAAAAAGCCAGAAATGTGTGCGCCCGAGACGACGCCGTCGACGCCCTGAACCGAGAAATTATCGAAGAACTGGTGCAAACCATGCAGCGTTCGCCCGACTTGGTCGAAACATCAATGCACCTCTTTTCAGCCTCCCGGCACATCGAACGCGTGGCCGACCACGCCACCAATATCGCCGAAGACGTCGTGTATTTGGTGGAAGGTGAAATTATTAGGCATCGGTCTACTATGTAGACCGATGAAAAACGTAGACCCTGGAAAAAATGGCGAAGCAGACAATTCTGATCATCGAAGACGAGCCATCGCTGGTCGACGTCCTCACTTACAACCTCACGAAAGAAGGCTTTGATGTTGTTGTCGCCACCGATGGGCAACAGGGCCTGCGGCTGGCGCAAACAACCCTGCCCGCGCTCGTGATTCTCGACCTGATGCTCCCCGTGATTGACGGCCTACAGGTTTGCGGGCAGCTGCGCAGCGATCCCAAAACACAAGACCTGCGCATTCTCATGTTGACCGCCAAGAGTGAAGAGGTCGATGAAATTGTCGGTTTCAGCATTGGGGCCGACGACTACGTCACGAAGCCCTTCAAAATCAAACCCCTGATTCACCGCATCAAGGCGCTCATTCGCCGCTCCGCCGCCGACGAGCGAAGCGCCGACGCCGTGGCCGCCGAAGGTGTTGAAGTCGACCGCCTGAATCATGTCGCGAAGGTCGACGACCGCGTGTTACAACTCACGCCCACCGAATTTGAACTACTCTGGACCCTCGCCCGCCAGCCCAACCGCGCCTTCACCCGGAATGAATTGATGAACCGCTGCCGGGGCGAAGACTCGCCTTCCTTCGATCGCACGATCGATGTTCATATCCGCTCGCTGCGGCAAAAAATGGGCGACCGCGCCGGCGTCATCGAAACCGTTCGCGGCGTGGGTTACCGTTTTCATTCGGCCGAGTAGAGCAGCCTCGCGCGCCGTTGGAGTTCATGCTTCAGCATGTTTTTCTCCCGGCAGTTTTTTGAGAATGGACACCTCGCAAAACACACCGCCGCCGCCTTTGTAACAAATCCTATGCTAGCAACCGACCAATACGAATTGCTCGATTTCGGCCAAGGCCGCAAACTGGAAAGCTGGCGAGGCTTCATTCTCGATCGTCCGGCGCCCGCTGCGCAAG
>QIKY01000256.1 GCA_003233175.1 Planctomycetaceae bacterium
GGCGTTTTAGGACCGCTCGCGAAATTAGTGACGACTTGGCGGTTTTGAATTGTTAAACGCATTGCCGTGCAACGGCGTGATTGTTCCTCATGGCATCCCGTCATTCCACGAGCGACCTTAGCCGTGTAATAAATGAACCACGGATTGCACGGATCACACGGATGAAGAAGAGTCGTGGCTGCCGGCATCCGCGCCCATCCGTGTTATCCGCGTTATCCGTGGTTAAAATACTTCAGACTCGTCCGCCCATTGGTTTTTGGCGTCGGTTATGGCCTCTCTGTTTCTTCGGTAGTTCATGGTCATTGGCCGTCTGTTTGCTCTCACCTTTGTTTCTCTTTTTCCAATGACAAATGACTAATGAAAAATAACTATTGATAAATTTCTTCTTCCCGTGCAAATCAGACCATTATTTCTCGAACGGTGCTTACTCCTCCCAGCGGGCGAGAATCTGGGAGGGAGAAGCGGTTCCGGTTTCACCCAATTGTTGGACCGTGATCGAGGCGGTCAGATTCGCGACCTCCGCCGCTTCTTCTGGCGAACCGCCCGCCAGCAGAGACGCCACCAAGGCGGCAGTGGCGCTGTCGCCGGCGCCGACGATATCGACCGGCCCCACCACCTGCACTCCCGGCGCCTGAAAGGTTTCGCCCTCCGGCAGGGCGCCCAGCAGTCCCGCTTCGCCCATCGTGCAAAAGGCCGGGCGATTTGTCTGGCGGGCGAGTGTTAAGGTTGCCGCGCGGGCGGAGGCGTCGTCGCTGATCGGGCAACCCGCCGCCTCTCCCACTTCCGACCGATTGCCCTTCAAAACGCCGAAGGAAAACCGCTGCAATTGGTGTCGGCTATCGACGAAAAAGAGTTTTTCGGCGTGCTGCTTGGCGCATTTTTCGGCCAGCGCCGCCAAGGCGTCCCGCACCGCTTGGTTGACAACGCCCCAATTCTCCTCGTTGATTTGGTCCAACACGATCACGCCATCGGCCGCAGGAATCGCTTCCTGCAAATGTTCCAGTAACCGGGAGACGGCGCGCTCGGAAAGCGGACCGCAGGTGCGCACGTCGAGCCGGTTCAGTTCGCGCCAAGGTTCGCCGGCGGCGCGCCGCATTGGCTTGGTGTAGGTCGGTGTTAAACGCGCTGGGTCTCGCACGATGAACGAAGCGTCGACCGGCAGTCCCCCCAACGATTTGAGTAGGTCGAAGCCGTGGCCATCCTCGCCGATGACCGAAATGGGCGTCAGCCGTTGCACGCCCAGCGCCGCCAGGTTATTCATCACGGTGCCCAGCGCGCCCGGCGTATTGCGCACGCGCCGGACCTGATAGGCGGTCAAACCGGTTTCGATGGAAGGCTCATCGGCCGCAGCCTCGATTTCCAGGTAGCGGTCGAGAAAAAGATCGCCCACCAAGGCGATTTTCAATCCTGAAAATCGGTCGAGCAATCCAGTGAGTCGGGCTCGCGTGAGTGTCATGCGTGGCGCCCTTCCGGCGACGCTGCCTCAGCGCGCAGGGCCGCTTGCCGCAACAGCGGCACGGTTTGGCGGTGGTCGCCACAGACGTAAAAACTTTCGCCGCCGTCGGCCACGGTGCGAACCAACACCGTTTTCCAAGGCCGGTAATAATACTGCGGGTTGTCTTTGCCGGCCTCTTGATGGAACTCGCCTTGAATGGGAATTAAATCGAAGGCGGCGGTGGTGAAATTGGCGATTTTGCGGCCTTCCTGGTGGGCGACATTGCGGGCCATGGCCAACGCCTTGAGATACACTTCAGGACCCATCACCGCCGACCCCAGGCAAAGAAACACGCCGCCTTCCAAATTTTCAACAGTGCTGCAAACTCGAAGAAAATCGCGATAGCTGGCTTGACCAAACGCCGCAGGATCGAAGTTGGGGTGTTCGTGGAGGATGTCGTAGCCGATCCCGACATGCACCGTGACGGGCGTCTTGGTGCGGACGCCCGCCGCCAAAACGCTGGTGTCCTTATGGGGAAAATCGCTTTCTTGAATCGCCCGGCCAATCGATTCGCCCAGCCCCCAGCCGCGCGCCGCGCCGGCGGAAACCACCTCGTTCATTTCGCCCGTCTCGCGCCAGAGGCCGAATTCCCCGGTGCGAATGTATTTCGCCACGCTCTCGCACGTAGCGCCGATGCGCGCCAGTTCGTAATCGTGAATGGGCCCGGCGCCGTTCATGCCGATATGCGTGATCAGGCCGCGCTCCATGAGGTCGATCAACTGGCGGGCCACGCCAGCGCGAATGACATGCGCGCCCATTAGCATGAGCACGGCCGCGCCGCGGCGGCGGGCTTTTATCATTTGCTCGCCCAAACGTTCGATGCTCCGCATCTGCTGATCGGGCAGTGCATCAGGCGCGGCGTCAAGCGGCAGCAGTGACGCATGCGATAAATCGTGCTGCCGTTCGCCCAACGGTTTGATGAGCAGTCGGTCACGGTCAAACAAAGGGTTCATGAAAACGCACCTGTCGTTTTTTTACACAACAATACAGCCCGCCAGGCGATATAAATACAATGTTTGTCAGCACGATGCTTGGTCGGGAATGCCCACGGCGCGGCAGAGGTCGTCGAGGTTTCGATAATCGGCCACGATGACATCGGCGCCGGCTTTAATGAGTCGCTCGCGCTTCCATTGGTTGACGCCCCGACGCGTGTCTTCGTTGCTGGCCACGCCGATTGCCAGTCCGCCCACCTTGGCCAATTCTTCAATCTCGACAAAGCCATCGCCGAAGCCGATCAGTTCGCCGCCGCTGAAACCCTGCTCTTCGACCAAGGAGCGAATCGTTTGGGCTTTCGAGAATTGTTTGAAGTCGTCGAGCGCGCCGTAAATATGTTCGCCGAAGAATTCAGCCACGCCGAGAAGTTGGGCTTCGCGTTTGACGTAGTGGAGGTCGGTTCCGGAGGCCATATAGAGCGCAATTCCGGCATCGCGAAGTCGTTCCAGCAAGGGCAGAGATCCGGGCACCGTCATTTCCTCGGCCGGAATTTCGCCGCTTTCAACCGCCCCCACCCGCTCTCCCACCGCTTGCCAAAGCAGATCGTGGTACATCTCTTTGTATTCCAACGGCGCGCGTGGCGAACCGCCACGAAGCTGAATCTCTTCAGCCAGACGAATCATTTGGTAAATAGTTTGTTTGCCGTTGAGCCGCATGACATACTCTTCCACGAAACCGCCAAGCTGCTCGCGCGGCTCCGCTTGCGGCGTCTTGGAGAGTTCTTCCACCATCATGGGGATCATCACGTCTTGCCAATTGCGGCGCAACAGCGAGAGCGTGCCGTCGAAATCGAACAGCGCGGCGCGAATGCCGGTGCGGGGGAGTTGCCGGCAGAGAACTTCAAGGGGGGAGTCGGTCACGGGATAGCTCAATCTAGAGGATTGCAAATCGGCGGGCTGCGTTCGGCCAGCGGCGTACGCGCCAGCCAACTGCACATGAATGTAACGGTTTCAAGCCGATGGTTGAAGCGGCGCCGATTGCAAGCGGCGCGAGGGGAGCTAGGAAAGCGCGAAAAACCTTGGGCCCGATTCAGAAGCCCGGCTTTTTCAAAAAGCCGGGTTTCTCGGCCGCCAATTCGGGTTTTAATGGCGCCGCGTTTATCCCTTGATTATTAACGACCCCAACAACTGCTTTTCCAGATACGCGTGTTTCGTCGGTCGTCGGCAAGGTATATGCTGGGGCGATGAATCAAAGCACCACGAACCAGCCCCGGCGGCAACTTTCGCGGCTGGACGCCATCAGCATCATCGTGGGTATTATTATTGGCGCGGGTATCTTCGAGACCACGCCCGATGTCGCGGCGCAGACCGGCAGTGTTGTGGAACTGCTGCTGATCTGGTCGTTGGGCGGTTTGATCACCTTGCTCGGCGCGCTCTGTTTCGCGGAGTTGGCCGCCGCCTACCCTCACGCCGGCGGGATTTACGTTTATCTGAGCAAAGCGTTCGGCCAACCCTTGGGCGTGTTTTTCGCTTGGTGTGAATTTTGGGTGGTCCGGCCGGGCAGCATTGGCGCCATGGCTTTCATTTTTGCCCGCTACGCGGAAAAAATCGCGCCTGTTGCGCCAGAATATCGGCCGACCGTGCTCACGCTCTACACCTGCGGCAGCGTGCTGCTGCTAACGGCGATGAATCTGGCCGGCGTCCGGTGTGGGAAATGGACCCAGAACATTCTCACGTTGGTCAAGGTGTTCGGCTTGGGCTTGGTGGTGGTCGCCGCGTTTGCGTTGCCGCAAGCCGCCGCCGCTGCCGAACTTGCCGCCGAATCCGCCCCGCCGGCGGAGGGAGGCTCGCTGGCCCTGGCGTTGATTCTTGTTTTTTTCACCTATGGCGGCTGGAACGAAGTGGCGTATGTGGCGGCCGAAGTGAAGCAGCCGGAAGTCAATCTGCCCCGTTCGCTGCTGGCGGGCGCGTTGATCGTGTGGGCGATTTACCTGTTGGTGAACTTGGCGTTTCTGTGGGCGCTGGGCCTGGAGGGCATGCGGAATTCATCGGCGGTGGGCGTCGATGTTGTCACACCCACGTTGGGCGCATGGGGCGGACGCGCCGTCAGCGCCTTGGTGTGCATTTCCTGCTTGGGCGCGGTCAATGGAATGATTCTCACCGGCGCTCGTATTCACTACGCGCTCGGCGCGGCGCATCCGCTGTTTCGGTTCCTGGGCCGCTGGAACGATCGCTGGGATGCGCCGTTGTGGTCGTTGACGCTCCAGGGTTTGGTCACCGTGGGCCTAGTCGTGTTGGTGGCCAGCGAGAAGGGCTTTGAACGTTTGGTGATGTTCACGGCACCGGTTTTTTGGCTGTTTATGCTGTTGGTCGGCCTGGCTTTGATCGTACTGCGGCGCCGCGATTCAAACGCCGAGCGGCCTTACCGGGTGATCGGCTACCCTGTCACGCCGTTGTTGTTCTGCGGGATTTGCGGGTATGTCGTCTATTCCAGCGGCGCGTATTTGTACAAACATTGGCCGCCCGAAGCCGCCTGGGGGTTGGGAATCATCGCCGTCGGCGTTGCTGTTTGTTTGTATCGCCCTGGCAATGCGGACGCCGCCTGAGAATGTCTGCGCCGTTGGGGTTTACACGCTTTAGCGTGTTTCAGCAGAAAAAAACATGCTCAAGCATGAACTCCAACGGCGCGTAAACCAACGCCCCAAAGAACCGGGTTATTCGGCTTCGGCCATTTTTTCCATGACCACGCGGGTGCCGTTGTCGTTGTATTCGACACTCGACATAAAGCTCCGCATGAGCATGATGCCGCGTCCGCCGGGGCGGTCGAGGTTATCGTCTTCGGTTGGGTCGGGGACGTCTTCGGGAATGAAACCCTCGCCCTCATCGGCAATCTCGATGAAAAGGCGGTTCGAAGAAATCTTGCAGATGAAATGCACTTTCTTGGCTTCGTCTTCCTTGTTGCCATGTTTAATAGCGTTGACCAGCGCTTCTTCAATCGCCAGATTCACGCCAAACATGCCCGGAACAAGCCAGGGTTGTTTCTCGAGCTGCTCGAGCACTTCCTGAATGACCTGCGCGCCTACTTCGGTGCTACTGGGAATCTTTTGGTCGAACGACCATACCCAGTTTTCATCAGACATATCGAGGCCTGTTTTTGTTGCGTCGAGAGGCAACAGTAAGATGATGTGTTTCTACAGAATTGATTTCCAGGGGAAAGAAAAGAGGAAAGGCTACACCCCTCAACTACCCCGCAAGCGACAGTCTAATGCGCCATCTTTCAGCCTTCCATAGCTCTCAAGAAGGGCTGGGCGCCCCCTCTAAGGAGAAGGTGCGGGGGAAGGTGTTTCCTTCCAGCCCGCTGTTACAGCGTTCAAGACACTTGTCGGTCTATGGTAATTGTCGTGCGGTTCGTGTTTGACCTCCAATAAATTCCTTGCTGCGGCGAAAAGTATAGGGGCATTTCTCCAATTATCAACGTTGCGGCATCCAACCAAAAGCCCGGCATTTTGGAAATGCCGGGCTTTTCTCCCCAACACTGGAACCGTTTTGGGATGGATTCACCAAACAACACGCACGTCGACCAACAGCCTTTTCCGAAGAGCGCAACGCCCCGCAAGCTGAAACCGTTTCAATTTCGCTTGCGCTCACTGTTTATTATTACCGTTGTGCTGTCCGTGCTCCTGGCAGTTGGTCGAACTGAAATAGGTTCGGAAATTCTTGGTCCCCTCTTGGCGATTGCGATTCAGGCTGCCGTTTTTCTGGGGCCGCTGGCCAGCGTGGTGCTTTTGGCGGACCGGCTGAGTTTGTCGTCAAGGGTTGGCCTTGAATTCGGCAATTGGGGGAAAATGACGCTGGTCGTTTTCACCGGACTGAATTCGGTTTGCATGCTGATGTTGGCGACCATCGCATTCGAGCCTGATTGGAAAGGTGAAAAAGGCTTGCACTGGGGCTATTACCTTCTAGATGCACCTGCCGGCTACACCTTGTGGCCGATTTATTGGCTGGGCGTGCTCAGCTTTATCGCCGGCGTGCTGAACCCCCAATACGCGATTCGCTCCCGCATGAACTTGGTTCTGGTTCTGACACTCGCGGTGATTTCAGCTTGGTATGTTTTTGCTGTGGTGTTTATGAAATTTGGGGATATTGGGGGTATTATCGCAGCCTACATGCCCGGTATCGTGTGTGTTGAATACACGCTCTATGCCTGGCTCATTATCCGACATGCGAAGTTCGCCGACTGGAAATCGCTATCATTCTTTGCGTGGTTATTCGCTTGGCTGGCGGCGGTGTCGGCCGCCATCGCGGTGAAAATTCCGATTGCAATGCGTTTTTACGAAGACTTACCCGATCAGTCGCCTCCGGGATGCTTTATCGTTACGGCAGCCAGCCGCGGCCACGAGTGGATGGTGCGCACCTGGCGCGACGATTCCGGCCGCATCGTGAACCGGCAACTGCTCACCTTTTGGCAATGGGAAGCGCTGCTGGCCGCGAAGGCGCCGGGAATGCATCGTGCGTTGCGCGCCGTCTATAACCGATGCGCTCCGCTGCTGGCGCGTTGTATCATGTTCCCCTGGATGGCCGACGTCCTGTATTTGTTGCTCAAGCCGGCGGAATGGTTCGCAGCCGCGTTGAATCGCCTGGGGCAACGGAAATGAATAGGTATCGCCATCGCCGGCGCGGCCGACGTTTGTTTGACATCGCCCCACGCCGCCCCTAGAATTTCGTCCTGACATGGAAAAATAGTGTGTGCGCGTGCTTTATACCGCGCACGGTTGAAAATGGCGTTTTTTCGTTTAACGGCAAGCCGAAGGCGGCTGTGTTTTTCGGTCTGGCGAGAACGCATTGGCATAAAACACAGCCGCCTTCGGCTTGCCGTTAAACGAGCCATCTCCAGCCGTGTGAAGTGTGGGTGAGCGGCGCAGACGTTCAAGTTCGTGGGTAAGTTGCAGAAGGTCGAGTAAATGTCAGACAAGAGCACTGGGCGGCAGGAAACTGGGCAGATTGACACCGTCATGCAAGAGGAGCGGCTTTTTCCGCCATCGGCCGAATTTTCGGCCCAAGCCCGCGTGCGGTCGTTGGAGGAGTATCAAAAGCTCTGGGAGGAATCGACCGCAAATCCGGAAGCGTTTTGGGGCCAACTCGCCCAGGAGGAACTGCATTGGTTCGAGCCGTTCCATACCGTTTTGGATTGGAACGAGCCGGTTGCCAAGTGGTTTGTGGGCGGCAAAACAAATGTTTCCTACAACTGTTTGGACGTCCACCTGACGACCAACCGCCGCCACAAAGCGGCCATTATTTGGGAGGGCGAACCGGGCGACACTCGCACGCTCACCTATTTGCAACTGCACCGCGAAGTCTGCCGCTTTGCCAACGGCTTGAAGAGTTTGGGCGTGAAGCAGGGCGACGTGGTTTCGATTTACATGCCGATGACGCCGGAGCTGGTCATTGCCATGTTGGGTTGTGCGCGCATCGGCGCCGTGCATTCGGTGATTTTCGCCGGGTTTTCCGCCGAAGCCATCGCCGACCGCAACAACGACGCCAACGCCAAAATTCAAATCACTTCCGACGCCGCCTGGCGGCGCGGCAAACAGTTGCCGCTCAAGCTCACGGTCGACGAAGCTCTGGAAAAATCGCCCACGGTGGAAAAATGCATCGTACTGCGGCGCACCGGCGCTGAGGTCGAAATGCGCGAGGGGCGAGATGTTTGGTGGCATGACTTGGTCGACGCCCAGTCGGACGATTGCCCCGCCGAACCGCTCGACAGCGAAACCACCTTGTTCATTCTCTACACCAGCGGCTCCACCGGAAAACCCAAGGGCATCCGGCACACGACGGCGGGCTACAACCTGTACGCCAAGAAAACGTTCCAATGGGTGTTCGACCACCGCGATGAAGACCTCTTCTGGTGTACGGCCGATTGCGGCTGGATCACCGGGCATAGTTATGTCGCTTACGGCCCGCTCTCGGCCGGCGCCACGCAGTTGATGTATGAAGGCGCTCCGAACTGGCCGCAAGAAGATCGCTTCTGGAAGCTGGTGGAAAAATATCGGGTGAGCACTTTTTACACGGCGCCCACCGCCATTCGCGCCTTTATTAAATGGGGCGACCAGCACGTCGATAAGTACGACCTCTCCAGCTTGCGGCTGCTGGGCACGGTGGGCGAAGGCATCAATCCCGAAGCCTGGATGTGGTACCACGAAAAGATCGGCGGCGAGCGTTGCCCGATTGTTGATACGTGGTGGCAGACCGAAACGGGCGGCATTATGATGTCGCCGCTGCCGGGCGCCATTGCGGCCAAACCGGGCAGTTGCACCAAGCCGTTGCCGGGCATCGTGCCGAAAATCGTGGACGAATCCGGCCGGGAAGTGGAGCCGAACCACGGCGGCATGTTGTGTATCGCGCATCCTTGGCCGGGCATGTTGCGCGGCATTTGGGGCGACGACGAGCGTTACCGCGAACAGTATTGGACAAAAGTTCCGGGCATGTATCTGACCGGCGACAACGCCCGCCAAGACAACGACGGCTACTATTGGATCATGGGCCGCATCGACGACGTGATCAACGTTTCGGGGCATCGCCTCAGTACGATTGAAGTCGAGAGCGCGTTGGTCAGCCATCCTCAAGTTGCGGAGGCGGCGGCGGTGGGCCGGCCCGATGAACTCAAGGGGCAGGCGATTGCGGTGTTTGTCACCGTTCGCGACGCCGAACCGAACGACGCCCTGGCCGCCGAACTCAAACTGCATGTTCGAAAGGAAATTGGCGCCTTGGCCGTGCCCAGCGATATCCATTTCACCGCCACGCTGCCGAAAACACGCAGCGGAAAAATCATGCGTCGCCTGTTGCGGGATATCGCCGCCGGCACGGAAATCGTGGGCGATACCTCCACCATTGAAGACTACTCCGCCCTGGCCAAACTCCGCGACGACGAAGAGTAAACAGCAGAGAATAAACGTAGCCGTTCACGGTGGCGAGGGAAATTGCGACAGACAACAACATGTCCGATGGCAAATAGCCCATTACCGCCTGCGCGGAAGGGAAACGCAGAGTTCGCAAAGAGGCAGAGGGCCGCGGAGAAGAAATGAAAGAAAATCAATTCTCGACGATACCCATCGGCGGTGCAATTGAATATCGTCGCCAGCCTATTCCAGAATGACTGGAACTTTTCCTCTGCGGCCCTCTGCGTCTTTGCGTTCTCTGCGTTGAAATATTCACATCGAAACCGCCGAGCAATGTCGGGACTTCCGCCGACGGCATGTGGAAATGCGACAACAATCTATCCGATGGCTTAAAACCCGCGAACGGTTTCGAATCAACAACGGCCCGAAAGCACTTCCCATGAGAAAATATCTTTGCTCGGCGCTGGCGATACTTGTCTTGATGGTTTCCACCGCTACGGCGGAAGAACCGTTTTATCAGGCCGAGTTTATCTTCCCGCTGCACGACCAACACAACCACGCGCCCGGAATCGTGCAGTGCATCAATGGTGATTTACTGGCCTCCTGGTACCGTGGCGCCGGCGAGCGTCGTTCGGACGATGTCGCGGTGTTCGGCGCTCGCAAGAAAAAGGGGGAGGCCCAGTGGAGCCCGCCATTCCTGATGGCCGATACGCCCGGCTTCCCCGATTGCAACACCTGCATGATGATCGACCGCCGGGAGCGATTGTGGTTGTTTTGGCCGGTGATCATCGCCAATTCGTGGGAGTCGTGCATCACGCGTTTCAAAGTTTCGGAGAACTACTCCGCCGCCGGCGCTCCCAAGTGGAGCCGGGAAGGAATCATCCTGCTCAAGCCCGACGATTTTTCGCAACC
>QIKY01000374.1 GCA_003233175.1 Planctomycetaceae bacterium
AATGAACCACAATAGAGTGAATAACAACAACAGGGAGTTCAATTTCATGAAACCTTACCGCATGTTCGGCTGCATCGCGCTGCTGCTCGCCGTCCCCAGTTTGGTCTGGGCCGACGCGCCTCTGTTTTCGGGGCCTCAGGTGGGAGAAAAACTGCCCTCGTTCAAGACGCAGGGCGTGTTCGGCGATTTGGCCGATAAGGAATTCGACTTAATCGCCGCCGCTGACGGGAAACCGGTGGTGCTTATTTTTGTTCACGCTCGCACCCGACCGGCGTTTGGACTGACCAACACCATTATGAAATGGGCGGCCGGCAAGGCCAAAACCGGCTTGCATTGCGGCGTGGTCTTTCTGACCGATGACGCCACGCCTACCCAGCAATGGATGCACCGCGTCGAAAAACATTTCCCGAAAGACGCCGCTTACGTGGTCTCGCTCGATGGCGCGGAAGGGCCCGGTTCGTACGGACTCAACCGCAACGTGGCGCTAACGGTTTTGGTCGGCAAGCAGGGCGTAACCACGGCCAACTTCGCTCTGGTGCAACCCAGCCTGCAAGCCGATGGCCCCAAAATCTTGCGAGCCATTGCCGATGTGGCCGGCGGCGGGAAAGTTCCCACGATTGCCGAACTCGAAGGCCAGCGCTACAAGGGGAAGCGTTCCAAAGGCGGCCGCCGCATGAAAAAACAAGCCCAGGGCGATCCCCATTTAGCGCCACTGGTTCGCGCCGTGATCAACAAACAAGCCAGTGAAAACGACGTGGCGAAGGCCGTGGCGGCCGTGGAAAAGTATGTCGCTGAAAACGAAGCGGCGACGAAGGAATTGGGCCGCATCGCCAATACGGTGGTCAACTCGGGGAAATTGGCGAACTACGGCACGGAAGCGGCGCAAACCGTACTTCGCCGCTGGGCGAAGCAATTCGCCGCCGCGAAAGAACGCCAGGAAACGCCGAAAAAACCTGAGTAAAGGTAGCACGCGAGCAACCACCCTACTATTACTACCCGCTGGAGAAAACGCGTGTCTGCATTCGTATTACTCATGGCGGTGTTGGCGGCCGGCGGCGGAGAAACGCCGGTCGATTTCGACACCCAAGTGATTCCCGTCTTCACCAAGGCGGGCTGCAACACCGGCGCCTGCCATGGCGCGGCGGTTGGACGCGGCGGCTTCAAACTCTCGCTGTACGGAGGCGACCCCGCAGCCGACTATCGCGCCATCGTGTTGGAGCTTAAGGGACGCCGCATCAATCTGGCCCAGCCCGACGATAGCCTGCTGCTGCTCAAATCGACCGAATCGTTGGAACACGGCGGCGGCTACCTGTTGCCGGACGAAGGCGCCGGCGCCAACCGGCTCCGACGTTGGATTGCCGCCGGCGCCGAGCGGGTTCAAAAACGACGTCTGGTGAGTTTCCAGGTGCAACCAAAACGGCGCGTGGCCGAGCGCGTCGGCTCCATCGTGCGGTTCAAAGCCACCGCACGTTTCAACGATGGCGCTGTGGTCGACGCCACGCCCTGGACCGTCTTCACGCCCGAAGACGCCGCCGCCATCAAGATCGATCCTGAAACAGCCGTCGCGACCTTGCTCCGCAGGGGCCGGCAGATTGTGGTCGCGAGGTATCTTGATCGGGTGGTTCCGATCGAAATCATCACGCCGCTTGCCGACACAGCGGTCGATCTCGCGCGGCAGCCGAGAAACAATTTTATCGACGACCACGTTCTCGATCTGCTGGCCACCTTGCGGCTGCCGGTTTCACCCGCCGCCTCCCACGCCGCTTTCCTCCGCCGCCTGACGCTCGATCTGACCGGCCGCTTGCCCTCGCTCGCGGCGCAACGCGCGTATGCGGAAAACACGAACTCCGGTAAACGCCAGCAGTTGATCAATCGCTTGTTGGCGTCGGAGGAATTCAACGAATATTGGACCTTCCAACTCGCCAAACTGTTGCGCATTCGCTCGCAGCCCGAAGACACCCAAGGAGCGTTGGCGTACCACCGTTGGTTGAAGCGGCAAGTCTCGGCGGCCACGCCGTATGACCAATTCGCCCGCGAGATCCTTCTCGCCAGCGGCGATACGCATAAAGTGGGGCCGGCGAATTTTTATCGCACCGTGGGCGGCGCCCGCAAACAGGCGGAATTCGCCAGCGAACTGTTCATGGGCAACCGCCTGCGCTGCGCCAACTGCCACAACCATCCGCTCGACCGTTGGACGCAAGACGACTACCACGGTCTGGCCGCGATGTTCGCCAAGCTGGATCGGGGCCGCGTGATCAAAATCAATCCGCGAGGTAAAGTGACGCATCCTCGAACGGGCGCTGCGGCCATCCCCCGCATTCCCGGCGGTGAATTTCTTGATCCCAACCAAGATGGCCGCGAAGCCTTTGCCACGTGGCTGACCGATCGAAACAATCCTTATTTCGCCAAGGCGATTGTCAACCGGCTTTGGAAGGCCCTGCTGGGCCGCGGCCTTGTCGAACCGACCGACGACCTCCGCGACACCAACCCCGCCACGCACCCGGCTTTGTTGGCGGCCCTGGCCGACGACTTCGTCGAACACCGCTACGATTTGCGGCATACGTTGCGGCGCATCACCTCCAGCGCCACGTACGGACGCAGCGCACAAGCGCTACCACAAAACGCGGCGGACGACCGCTACTACTCGCACGCGCTCACGCGTCCGCTGCCGGCGGAAGTGTTGGCCGACGCAATTTCCGATCTCACCGGCGTCGCCGAACAGTACGGCGACCAACCGCTGGGCGCCCGCGCCGTGGCGCTCTTCGACCCTAAAATCGAATCGGAATCGCTCGACATTCTTGGCCGCTGCGCACGGCTGGAGTCTTGCGAAACGGCCGATGGCGCCGCCGGCGGACTCACCCGCAAGCTCCACCTGTTCAACGGCCCACTGCTCAACCGTCGCATTGCCGATTCCTCGGGGCGCCTGGCAAAACTTCTCACGGCGGAACGAACGCCGGAGGAAATCGTCGATGCATTCTATCGCCGCGCCCTGAGCCGCCCGCCGACATCGCCCGAACGCGAATTTTGGAACAGAACAGTCGCTGGCGCCGGCGGGCAAAAACAGCAACAAGAACTCCTGGAAGATTTTCTCTGGAGCCTGCTCACGTGTCGGGCGTTCGTCACCAACCACTGATAATCGTTCATAGAAAGAGGAAACCTTGAACATGAATCCTAAGGCTGCGTTTCCAGAGCGGTGCGATGGCGTCGCCCGGCGCGATTTACTCCGTATCGGCGGTTTGACGGCGCTCGGCTTGGGGCTGGGCGACTTGTTTCGTCTGCAACGCACCGTGGCGGCGGAAAACCGTTCGCCGGGGCGAAAGGCGAAAGCCAAGTCGTGCATTCTGATCTGGCTCGATGGCGGACCCAGCCATTTGGAAACGTTCGATCTGAAACCCGACGCGCCGGCCGAAGTTCGCGGTCCGCTCGGGTCCATCGCGACAAAACTCCCCGGCGTGAGGATCAGCGAATGTCTGCCGAAAACAGCCGCCATGCTCGACAAGCTGGCCATCATTCGCTCCATGACCTCGCCGCTGGGCGAACATAATTTCGGCACGCATTATCTGCTGACTGGCTACAAACCGACGCCCGTGCTGGAGTATCCCACGTTTGGCTCGGTGTTGGCGCATGTCCGTTCGCAATCGGGCGCGTTGCCGCCGTTTATCGCGGTGCCGAATTTCCGGGTGGGCGGCGGTAACATGACCGGCGGCGGCTATCTGCCCAGCCAGACGCGGCCGTTTTCCGTCGGCGGCGACCCGGCCAAACCGAACTTCAAGGTTCGCGACCTCGATTTCTACAAAGGCCTTGATCTGACGCGGCTCGATCGTCGTCGTCGGTTCGTCAATGCACTCGACGCTTTCGAACGCGCCGGCGAGAATTCTCCCGCCACCGACCCCGACCTAGCGCGCGCCTTCAATATGATCACCTCGCCGCAAGCCAAGAGCGCCTTCCATTTATCGGAAGAGCCGCAGAGCGTGCGGCGGCGTTATGGCGGAAAATCGATTGGCCAGTGCTGCCTGCTGGCTCGCCGATTGGTGGAGCGCGGCGTGCCATTCGTGACCGTCAATAACCGTGGCTGGGACACCCACAACGACCTCTACACGCGGCTGAAGGAAGGCTTCACTGGGGCGAAAGTCGGCGTCGGTTTGATTCCCTCGCTCGACCTCGCACTTACCGGTTTGATCACCGATCTTGACGAACGCGGCATGCTCGACGAAACGCTGATCGTGGTGATGGGCGAATTCGGGCGAACCCCCAAATTGAACACCGCCGGAGGCCGCGACCACTGGCCGCGCGTGTTCAGCGTGTTGCTCGCCGGCGGCGGCGTTCCGGGCGGGCAGATCATCGGCAGCAGCGACGCCGTGGGTGAAGGTCCGCTTGATCGGCCCGTTACGCCCGCCGATTTGGCCGCCACGATTTACACCTTGTTGGGAATCGATCCCAAACTCGAACTGCACACCAGCGATGGCCGCCCGGCGCGCGTGGCGCCTTATGAAGCACAAGCCTTGCGAGAAATCGTGGGTTAGCACCGTGTGGAAATTTAGTGTTGTCCCCGTGGATTGGGCGACGTCATTTTTCAATAGTCATTTGTCATCGGCCATCTGTTTGCCTTGCATCTTTGTTTCTCTTTCTCCAATGACCAATGACTATTGATAAATAACTATTGATAAATTCGTTCCTTGCCTGTGCAAATCAGGCAATTTTTCTCGAACAGTCCTCGGCGTTTTTTATCGACAGGAATGAACACGATGCCATTTGTGCGCTGCCAACAAAAGTTCACTCGCCAACTGTTTCACGTTTTGAAACGGTTGTTCGTTGGCTACGTCTGTTTGAATCTCCTTGCCGCTTGCGCCGGCGCGGCGGAACCGCCCATTACCGCGCTGGCTTTTACGCCCGATGCGGGGGCGGTCGTGGTTGGTTCGCAAGCGGGGTTGGTGGTGCGCAGTTGGCCGGATTTACAGCAGCAGCGAAAAATCGCCACGCAGTTGGTGAACGTTCTCGATCTGGCGTTTTCACCCAACGGCAAGTTCTTGGCGGTCGCCGGCGGACATCCAGCGGAAGAAGGGCTGGTGGAACTGTTCGACTGGCCCGGCGGGGAGTCGATACAGATTTACTCCGGCCACCGCGATTCCGTCGCGGCGATCGTCTGGACCAGCAATTCCACCTTCGCAACCGCCAGCCTCGACCGCGAAATCATCCTCTGGGAGACAACCAGCAAAAAGCCAGTGCGACGCCTGCGGGGGCATTCTCGCGGAGTGACGGCGCTCTGCTATTTGGCGAACGAACAATTGCTCATCAGCGCCGGCATCGACCGCAACCTGCGTGTTTGGGAGGCGGCGTCGGGCAAGCTGGTTCGCAGTTTGAACAACCACACCAAGGAAGTGCATCAACTGGCCACGCGTCCTCGAACTTCAGCGCCGCATACTTCTGGGCTGGCCATGGCCGCTTCGGTCGGCGATGATCGAACCGTTCGGCTTTGGCAGCCCTCGATTGGCCGTATGGTTCGGTTCGCACAGCTCGACGCCGCGCCTTTGGCGGTCGCCTGGTTGCCGGACGGATCTCGTATCGCGGTCACGACCACCGCCGGCGACCTGCAATTGATCGACCCCGACACCGTGGAAATCGTGCAAAAAATATCGGCCGTCGAGGGTTGGGCGTATTCGCTGGCGGCGCATCCGACCGACGGCAGCCTGCTGGTGGGCGGGCAAAACGGCCAACTCCGACGAATCATTCCGGGCGGCGCGTCACCTTAGCACCGCTCGATAAATAACTGTCGCATTTTGTAGGATGGGCGCTCTTGCGCCCGTCCGTAATTCCGACGGACAGGAGTGCCCATCTTACGTCCCCTTGCATTAGTTGTTTCTCGAACGTTCCTAAGCGTCGGCCGGGAGTTTGCGGTCGCATTTCCGGCGCCTGCGCGGAGCAATCCGCTACCGATTTTAGACTGGCCAACTCTTCGCGTTTTCGCGTGAGAAAAATGGCGCGCGAAGGCGCGAAAAACACGAAGCCGAACGGGCGCCCTGAATGGTTCTTCAATGATTTTAATGGGGCATTTCAGATCGATGTTTCACTCAGTCGTAAAAAGTGCGCGAAGGGTTTTCCGTGATTCCCGTCACTGATTTCGCCACCGTTTCTTAAATGTCGCGGTGGCATCCTTGGCGTTCCTCAGAAAAGGGGAAATGATGTCTACAATGCCGCGAGGATAACAAAGGTAAAACGTGAAGTCGCCACTAATTTCACGAGCGGTCCTTACGCTCATTTTGTCTTGCCTTTCTGGTATTGTGCATCCTCACGCAACATCTCCCCAAAGCCCGCAAGAAGCTGATACTTCCCTTCCCATGTCGTGTGCATGATTCCTTGCGCACGCGGCGTTTCCTTCAAAGACATCAGCCATTGTTTTGGATTTGTGAGATCATCCGCATCGTAATAGGCCGCCCCAAACGTGCGAAATCCCTTCTTGGAAACGAAAAATGCGCCAATTTCAACCGAGCGCGGCATGACACGCCGTGGCGATTTTGGGAAACACGATTATCGGTTGGTGATCTCTAAATCCAAGTCAAAACCGGGTTGAAACAGCGCTTCGCCGTAGTTTCCGAAATGGCCTCCATCGTCTTGGCCATCGCCACCGGTGGAGTAGAGCAACCAACCTTCGCCGGCTGTTCGATAGATGATCGGTTTCCCGGAAAAGGGATCAATCGGAACCGCCGCCATGAACTCGGGAACGAGTTGTTCGAGGCTTTCCGGCGCTCGGCCGTATTTGTGATGGCTGAGCCGAATGGCTAGGTCTGCAATCAACAGTTGCAACGTGGCGTTCCGGCGAGTCGATGCACGCTGGCTGGCCAATAACGTGAACGTGGGGGACGCGTAGTCGCTCCCCTGATACCAGGCGATGGCGATTTGCAATCGTGGAATCCAGTTATAGGTTTGGTCGTTAAACGCCGCTTCACGCGCCGCTGTCAATGTGAACGGCTCGCGCGATTGCTCGATTCGCTGCAGCGCGGCAAGCAACAACTTCGCCCGTGCGATCGAGATTTTTCGGCGAACATTCACGATTCCATGACTGCCCATACCCTCGACCGCGATTCCGAACATTGAGTGGGTCACCAGCCCGCCGCGCGAGACGGTATTGCCCAACCGCATTGCCGCCAGCGAATACCTGGAGGCCTCATCCACACGGCCGGTCGCGGCAGCGCTCGCCGCCTCGGCAACCAGCATCTGGGCTAGGCTGCGAGTTTTTGTCATGTCGGCCAACAGTTCTGGAAAGTATTCACGACGGGTGTCTTGCTCAAAATCGAAGGGTATATTTCCCGGCGTCTCGAGCACCAACAGAAGGTCTGCATACAGTTGCTGGAGTCGCGTGACGTCGCCGGCGGTTGCTGTTCGGCGCAAGTCTTGAATGCTCAAATTACTTGGATTGAGCTTCACTGCTTCGTCGATGGCGGTTTGGATTTTGGAATAGCTGTTTCGACCGACGTACGGCTCGACCGGCGCCCTGGGCTCTTCCAGCATTCGAACATACAAAACCACCAGCGGGACGAAAGCGACCAACAACACGAAAACGAGAGAGATGCGAGCCAGCACTGCGGCGCGTCGGCGATGTACGCCCGCCGTGGCTTGCGAAGAAGCCACGCTCTTAGCCAGCAGCAGACCGACAAACACCACCAACGCCAAGGCGCCAAGCGAGATTCCGGAAAAATACAGTCGCTGGCGGAAATCAGCGGAATAGTATAAGTTCCGTGCAATGATTGAATCGTGCAACAGCCAAGCGCACAAGAACGAAGCAGCGCCGATGGCGGCGGGTATGCCAAGGGCGACCAAAACGCGCGGCCAGCCTCTCGTTAATGTGACGAGCAAGCACAACTGAGCCACCACGACGCCGCACAACACCATCCCGCCGATTCGCCAATCGAGCGCCACGCGCTCTCGCCACAAGCCGGCCCCGAGCGCTGAAATCAGCCCGGCCAACACGGTCATGAGGAACAAATCGGCCAAGGAGAATTGCAACGAATACCGGCTTCCTGGCCTCTGTTCGCCGCCTGATGACGGCTGAAGCTGGCCCGGTTGAGGCTGACATCTTCGCCGGACCACTCCGCTCAGCCAAGCCGTCAACGGCATGGCCGCCGCAAACCAAACGATTGGCTCGAAGGCGCGAATCGGATACAGCGCCGCCAGCGCCGCGAATACGACCGCCGCGCGCAAAAACCAGTGCCATCGGCTCAGCCCCGCCCAAATCGCCAACAGCAGCAACCACGCCGTCGCAAGACTGATCATGACATAGGGTAGTGGGTCGAATGGCATTTCTGCATTCTAAACTGTACTTCACACGGCTAACAATGGCTCGTTTAACGGCAAGCCGAAGGCGGCTGCGTTTGGCGCCCACGCGTACTGGCAAGACGGAAAAACGTAGTCGCCTTCGGCTTGCCGTTAAACGAAAAAGGCGACCTTTTCAACCGTGAGCGGTATAGCGGGCGGCGAACATGGCGCCGAGTAAACTTCTCCTCTTATTCCACCAGCGGAATCGTGCGTTTCTGGGCGGCGCTCTGTACGGCGGTGTCGACGATTTGCTGGCCGATGCGGCTGATTTCCACCGATAGCGGACCTTGAATTTTCCGCCCGTTTTCGAGGCAGTCGATCAGATAGGCGATCGGGTTGCGTTGCCCGGGCGGCAATGTGTCGACGGGAATATCTCGCCCGGCGGGAGTGTGCTGGTCTTGAAGCCGCACGCTCGGTTGGTAATCGTAACTGCTGATCGTGCCGGCTTCGCCCACGATTACGAAGCCACACTTGGGCTGCGGTTGGTGGGTCCAGGGGTCGGTGAAGGTTCCCCAACGGGTTTCGAATTTGGAGAGTCCGAATTCGTAACGGGCCACGACAATCGCGTGCTCATCGACCTCCAACCCCTGAGGCTGATCAACCACGGCGGTCACTTCCAGCGGCTTGCGGCCGTTCATGAACCAGGCGCCGAGCGTGGTTCCGTAGCCGAGGTAATCTTGCAGAGCGCCTCCACCGGCGTCGGCGCGATAAAACCAACTGGACGATTTTTCGCGGGCGACATCGGCGGCCGTTCTTTCGATTTTGTCGGCCGCGTGCCAGAGCGGCCCCCGATTGCCGTCATAATAATGCACTTCCAGCACGCTGCCGATGGCGCCTTCGTCGAGCAATCGTTTAGCGGTGCGATGGGCGGGAACCCAAGCCAAGGGCCAGTTGATTGCCAATATCTTGCCGCTGGCGCGCATCGCCTCGATCATGGAATCGGCCTCCGCAAGCGAAGCCGCGAACGGTTTTTCAACGATCAAATGCACGCCGTACGGCGCGACCTTGGCGGTCCACTGGCCGTGCCGCGCCGCAGCCGGGCAGAGGATAACGATATCGGGCTGGGTCTGTTCCAGGCACTGCCGGTAATCGGCGAACAAGCGGTCTTTTGGAATTGAAAACGCATCCGCCGCATCTTGCATGCGTTCCGACTGTTCATCGGCCAAGCCCACGATATCGCATTCGGGGTGCTCGTATGCACAACGCAAATTATCGCCCATGTGGAAGTGGTCGAAATTGATGCCGGCAATTTTCCAGCGCGCCATGGGTATGTTTCCTTCCGGGTATTGGAAGTTTAAGTAAGCGGTTGTTCAGCGAAAAAGCCCGACATTTTCAAAATGCCGGGCTTTTCATTCGGCATGTAAATTCAGGACTGTTCCTTGGATTGTGTCTTGAAACGAAGGTCCGATGGCCTTCCAAGGCCGTTGTTTTACACAAATGCACAGCGCAGTTCTTGCCCGCAACCAAACTCGCGATCACCGATAAGCGGAGTTATTCGCGAAACGCGAGCGGGTGACAAAAAAACATTTTAACCACGGAGAACACAGAGCAGAACGGGGAGGAGGAGAGGCTTACGTTTCATGAATTGCAGGCAGCGCTTGCCGCATCAAACTCGGTGTCCTCCGTGGTGCATTTATTACACTGTTAGTCGAACCACACAACAGTAGGGGAGGCATGGAATGAATCGTGCATCGCCTCGCACCACAAGATTCTCAATCGCTCATTATAGTATTGTACTGGTTCAGCGGGACGTTGAGTTTGGGCGCGCCGGGTTTAGTGAGTATTGATGGACGGTAACTACTCAGCGGCGATGATAAACGCCGGCAGGATGGGCGATTTCTCCAAGGCGGATTGGATTCCTTCGAGGATGTTCAGGTCATTTT
>QIKY01000315.1 GCA_003233175.1 Planctomycetaceae bacterium
CGCAACTTTCACCTCCGCTCCCTGGCCACAATTATCAGAACCGCCTCCCGAGCAACCGCCCGCCAACCGTGCTAGCGTTGAGAAGATACCTCAAACGGCGGCGCCAATCTCGCGTCGATGGTGAAAAAACTTGGCGGGTCGGCGAATGACTTATGTATAAACAACGCGCCGTTACAGCTCCAACGGGAAGTGGCTTAGCAACTCCACGCCGTCGGCGGTGACCACGTAATTATTCTCGATGCGCATTCCGGCGCGCAATTCCGGCGCGTACAACCCCGGCTCGGCGGTAAAGACATCGCCCTCTTGGAAGAGGTCGTCCCAATTCGGGTTCAGATGCGGCGCTTCGTGGGGAAACAGGCCGATGCCGTGGCCGAGATGATGATTGAATTCCCCCACCGGCGCCCGGTCCAACAAGGCTTGTGCTTCGTGAAAGAGTTCTTGCGCGCTCTTACCCGGCTTCACCGTGGCCTCCAGAAGTTCAAATACGGCGGTCACATGCCGCCACGCTTCGCGTTGCGCGTCGCTCGGCTGGGTGACGGCAAACGTTCGGCAATTGTCGGCAAAGTAACCGCGAAAGGCCGGGCCAAGATCTAAAATATACAGTTCGCCGGCTTCGGCTTTTCGCGGACGAGGAGGGCCGCCGCGGGCGCCGCAACGGTAGTCGTTGCCGGTTCCGGTCAACATTTCGCCGAACTCACGCACCGCCGCCGCTTGCAGTTCGTTGAAGACCTCCAGTTCGCTCACGCCGGGCTGAATGATTTCCCGTGCGCGGGCGTACATGGCGTCGGTTCCGGCGATCGCCTTTTTGATGCGCGCTAGTTCGTCGGCGTCCTTGCGGCGCCGCATTCGATACAGGTCGGGCTCGATATCGACGATATCCGCCGGCTGGCTTGCGTTGAAAAGCGGCGCCGCACCGAGCTGCGGACCAAACGTGGAAAACTCAACGCCCAACCGACGCGGCGCCGCCATCCCGTGTTGCTGGTATTTGCTCTCTAAATGGTCGAGCAGCACTTCGCTGGAAGCCTGGCGTTGATCGTTCCGCAACGTTGAATGCCATTGTGCTTCGTAGGTCAGCACGGTATCGGCGGCCGACGTTTCGGGCTTCGCTTTTTCCGGCGCCACGAGCACCAGGGCGCCGTCGGCGCTCAGAGCCGCCGCGGGTTGGAACAACCAGGCAAAGCGAGGACCCGCCAGCCACTGGATATGCTCGGCTTGCGTGAACACGGCCAAGTCGATTTCACGCTGCTTCATCAGCGCCAAAACACGTTGCTGCCGTTTCCGACAAGCGGCCGTGTCTATGTTTAAGGGGTCGTTACTATGCAACTCGTCGCTCATCGTTGTGTGTCTTACTTTGTTGGGGGATGGTTGTTGTCGGTTCGGCTGGCTAGGTCAAGATCGTGGGTCAGTCGGCAATTGGGCAGAGCCGCCTTGAACGCGTCGACGCCCTGCTGTGTGACCTGCGTTCCCTTGATGGCGAGCTTCTTCAGATTGGGAAAGCTCTGCAACTTTTTTAGGCCGGCGTCGGTGAGTTTGGTGTTGGTCATCCACAACGACTCCAACTTTTTCAGCGGCGCCAGGTGCGCCAAACCGGCGTCCGTGACAAGCGTATCGTCGAGCCCCAACGATTCAAGATTGGTCAGTTTCCCCAGCGGCTTCAAGGCATCGTCGCCAATTTGCACGTACTGGAGCGAAATAAAATTCAGGCCGGTTAGTTTTTGTAAGTGCGCCAAGCCGGGGCCCTTGATCAGCGTGCGAGAGAGATCGATCCGGCTCAATCTTTTGAACGGCTTCAAATGCGCCAGCCCGGCGTCTGAAACGCGCGACCCATTCAGCCAAAGAATTCGAAGATCGGTCAGGCCGGCCAATTTTTTCAAGGCGCCGTCGCCGACCAGGGTTTCATCCAGCCCCAGGTATTGGAGTTGGGTGAGTCCCGACAAATGGGCGATGTGTTGGTCTTGAATCGGCGAGTTATTCAAAGACAGATACGTCAGATGATGCAGCGACTTCAAGTAGACAATGCCAGGGCCCCGCACACGGCTTTTCCCAATGAACAGCGTTTGCAAGTCGGCCAACCCCTGTATGTGACGCAGCCCTTCATCACTCACGTCGGAGCCGCTAATGGAAAGGCTGCTCACATGGCGCAGATCGGCTAGGAGCGCCAGGCTTTGATCGCCGCCTCGCCATTTGTCGTCCAGACGCACCGCCGTGGCGAAGTCGAGCCGGCCCTTGACCGTGCCCCCCAAGGCGATGATTTCAGCCGAAGCCCGCGCGTGCTGCTTGCTTTGGAAATCGTCAACCGCAGATTGCGCCCGCTCCGAAACCCCCGCGTTACTGGACGACGCCAAACGCCGCAATGCCGCCAGCGCCGGCCGACTCGTTTCACGATCGCGAACTAGGCACAGCTTCCGCAAAACATGCACGACCCGCCAGCGTTTTTCCGCGCTACCGGAAGCCGCCGCCGCCTCCAACGATTCGATCCCGAACCGACGCGTTTCGATCAACCGACGCGTCGCCTCTTCGCGGCGGGCAAAAGTCGTGTGGTCCAGATCCTCCAACCAAACGGCAAGATCGGCCTGATACGCTTCCTGCTGAGCCCAAAGGGGAAACGACGGCGGCAACACAAACAGAGCACACGCCATGAAGAGCAGACGCTGCATGTTCACACTGCCTTTCGTCCTTGCATTGCGAGCCATGGAGCCAATGCCCAAAAGTGGTTGTGAAAAGTGGCGCGTTCGTTTTATTATAACCCCGACACTGTCGATGCATACACCATCGAACCGGTTTCAAATTCTTGATTTCCCAGTCGCCAGAACGCGCGTTTCGAGACCGCGCCAAAGAATTATTCCGAACTTATGCCTCAAACGGCTGGAAATGCTGCATTTACACTAGATATAATGAGGTTTTGTCAATCCTTACCGTGCGGAGTATACATACCGGCCAACTCGGCGGCCAACTCTTTATCACTTCTCCCCGCGAACGCCCCAGCTCACACCCCAAGCGAACCCCGTGCCGGACAGTAATTGGAACTGTTCCCGACGCGCGTGTCCAAGATCTTTTTCGTGCAGTGGCGTTATGGAATTCTCATCAAGCCTGAGGCTTGGCGGCCATGAGCCGGCGGGGCGCGGTTGGAGAAGCCGCGGCGAACGCCGTCTGCAACCCGACGTATCCGCCGAAGAAGGCCAGACTAAAAAAGAGGTCGCCGGCCAGGGTGTAGCGAAAGAATGGCAACGCCTGGGTGAAGCAGAGCAGCAGGCCCTCGAATGTCGGAGCATAGATGGCGTGTGCGGGAGAAAATACCGACATCCCCCAGACGGCGAAATTCGTGACCAGAAAGAAACCCGCCGACGCCGCCAAGCCACAAGCCGCCAAACCGGCGACCGAAGCGATAGCGCGGCGCCAACCGCTGTTATTGTCACTGCTGCTTTTTCCATCGAACGTTCGTCGCAGGAAGCCACGCGCCAACACCGGAGCGGCCAAGGCTCCATACACGACCAGCATGAGCGCCGGTTGGTATCCGCCGATGAAGAGGTCGCTGACCAACATCACGGCCAGCGGCGCCGCCACGGCGGCCAGCCGAGAGCGAAAGAAGTAGCCCGCGAAAAGAGCCAAGCCAGCCACCGGGGCGAAATTCGGCAGGTAGTAAACGAAATGAAAGAAGCAACGCGCGGTTACGCCCAAAAACACGATGGCCAGAAAAACAGCGATCTCGGTTTTGTGCCTTCGTTGCAGGGGAGTTGTATGTTGCATGGGTTTTGTATTCCGTTGCCCGGTAAGGGGAAGAGGCCGTCGCGTAAAGACACATTGCCCGATTCTAGCGGTATTTGCCAAATTTCCACAAGACTGTGTCGCCGGGTTTTAAACCCGCGACGCCGAAACTGCGGTCGCCCAAAACGCCGTTCACGCGAAAGATCCAGTTGCGCCCGCCGCCGCCCTGATTCGCCAAATCGTCAATTTTGAGCAACAACGCACGCGCGCCGGCGCCGCGTTGCTCTATTTTAATTCCGCGAGGATGCCGCACCGCCGCCTGCATGGCGTCGGAAACCGTCATCTTTTCGGTCCAGGCAATGTGTTGGAAGTGTTTCTGGACGCCGTCTCCGTAGTCGACCACGACCATTACGGTACTTTTCACCTCTTTTTTCGCCGCCGGTTGCTCGGCGGCGCGTGAAAATGAATTCAAGCCAGACCACGCCAGCAGTAAAAAACAGCAGGTTGCAAGCACAGTTGTGCGAATGAGCGGCATGCGAGTTTTCCCTACTTCCAAAGCGTTTATCGTTTTATGCCGGCGTCTGCGAGCGAACTGACGCGGAGATGTTTTCACTATACCTTATGGGGGAGGCCGCAGGAAACTTCAGTCGCGCGCCGTTGGAGTTCTCGCTTCAGCGTGTTTTTTCTGGAGAACGCACGCCGAAGCGTGAACTCCAACGGCGCGGCGTGCGTGAGAAGATGGAGAGGCAGGGGTTTTCCGAACTCCCGCCGAACGGTAGCATTTCGACAAGACGCCGCTGCCGCATTGCGCGGCTGCTGTATCTTGCACATTCTGTTTTGACGGCCACCGAAGGCTCGCCCCGCGAGAGGAATACGAACATGACCCAGGCGCCGACGATCACCCGCTCGATGCTCGAAGAGGATATCGCTCTGCTGACTTTCGATACGCCCAACAAAGGCGCCAACGTTCTCTCGAAATCGGTGCTTCAGGAGTTGTCCGATCACCTCGACGCCCTGGAAGCGGAAAAAGGATTGGCCGGGCTGATTTTGGCCTCCGGCAAACCCTCCATTTTTATCGCGGGGGCCGATCTTCGCGAATTCGTGGCGTCGTTCGGCGCCCCGGTGGAGGAAGTGCAGGCGCTCTGCCAGCGTGGCCAGACGTTATTTGCCCGACTCTCGGCCCTGCCGCTGGTGAGCGTGGCGGCAATCGATGGCATTTGCGTGGGCGGCGGCGCCGAACTGGCAATTTGGTGCGACCGCCGCATCATGACACCCAGCCCCAAAACCGAATTTGGTTTCCCGGAGGTCAAACTGGGCCTGTTTCCAGGATGGGGCGGCACAGTGCGCATGCCGCGCGTGGCGGGGCTGGGAAACGCCGTGGAAATGATCACCGGCGGAGAATCGATCGACGCCGAAGCCGCCTTCGCCATGGGGCTCATCTCGGATGTGGCTCCGTCCGACGACCTGCTCGCCGCAGCGGTGCGGCTCGTTCGGGAGGAACAGGCCAGCGGCGAGTATTTGGAAGATCGGAAAACATGGCGGCAGCCGGTCGAGATCAGCGAAACGGAACTCGGTTTTTTGGCCGCCACCGCTTCGGCCATGATCGGGCAACAAACGCACGGCCAGTACCCAGCGCCGGAAGCCGCTTTGGAAACCATGCTGGAATCGGCGGCGGTCGGCGCGGAAGAAGCCTGCCAAATGGAAGCGGAAGGCATGTCGCAGTTGTTTGGCTCGCCCGTGAACAGGGCTTTGCTAAACGTGTTCATGATCACCGACCGCAATAAAAAAGACAGCGGCCTTGAAGCCAAGAATGTCAAAGCGGAGAAGATAGAGCACATCGGCGTGCTCGGCGCGGGCATCATGGGGGCGGGCATTTCAGCCGCCAACGTTCGCCGCGGCGTCGCGATTTCTATTTTCGACGCCAACCCCGAAGCGCTGGCTCGCGGGGCAAAATCGGTTGTCGAAGAGGCCGCCTACGACCGCAAAACGAAAGGCGTTTCGGCCGAAAAAGCCGTA
The DNA here is from genome assembly GCA_003233175.1 of Planctomycetaceae bacterium. Lineage (GTDB taxonomy): Bacteria > Planctomycetota > Planctomycetia > Pirellulales > Pirellulaceae > SZUA-33. The sequence continues at coordinate 5,722 of QIKY01000315.1, forward strand.
ACCATCGCGCCGCTTTTGAACGTGGCCTCGAAACTGGAGGAACTCGCCGGTTGCAAGCTCGTAATTGAAGCCGTGGTCGAAAAGGCCGACGTCAAAAAACAGATCTTCGCCCAACTCGAACCGCTCATGCCGCCCGACGCCATTTTGGCGTCCAACACCTCGACGCTGCCGATCACCGATTTGGCGGCTGGTCTTGAACATCCTGAACGATTTTGCGGCATCCACTTTTTCAACCCGGTGCGGCGGATGAAACTGGTGGAGGTTATTCGCGGCGAAAAAACCAGTGATGAAACGGTCGCCACGGCCGTGGCGCACATGAAGAAAATCGGCAAGATGCCGGTCGTGGTTGGCGATGGCCCCGGTTTTCTCGTCAATCGGCTGCTGTTCCCCTACATGAATGAAGCCCTGGAACTGCTCCTCGACGGCGTCCCGATGAAAGACATCGAACGAGCCGCCACCAAATTCGGCATGCCGATGGGGCCCTTCACCCTCTACGATTTGGTCGGCCTCGATACCGCCGCCTACGCCGGAAACACCATGTGGACCGCCTTCCCCGAACGCACCTTGCTCAATCCGCTCTTGCCGCACATGGTGAAACGCGGGCGGTTGGGCAGGAAAACCGGCGTGGGGTTCTTCAGCTACCAGAACAAAAAAGGCAAAAAAACGCCCGATCCTGAATTCGACGCCATCTTGAAAGACTACAAACGCGGAGAGGCGTCGTTCACGCCGGAAGAATTAACCGCTCGCCTGTTTCTGCCCATGCTGCTCGAAGCCACGCGCGTGCTGACCGACAACATCGCTCGCAATCCTCGCGATGTCGATCTGGGCCTGATCTACGGCTTCGGCTTCCCGCCGTTTCGCGGCGGCGTGTTGTTTTGGGCTGATACGCTCGGCCCCCAGAAGATTTTGGAAATGCTCAAGCCGTTTGCATCGCTCGGCCCCCGACTTGCTCCCACGGAGTTGTTGTTGGAAATGGCTGCGTCGGGCAAAAAGTTTTACGACCAACCGGCTTAGGCGAGCGGAAAATTATTGTTGTACGATGGCCTTCCAAGTCCGTCGAAAAACCTAACCGACGGCAACCAAAAATATTTTTTGCCACAGAGGCCACCGAGAAAAGATCCAAAAACGATAGGCAACGCCCGATGCATCACACTCTGAGTACTCTGTGGCAAATTCATTGCATAATTTGTTCAAGCAAGAGGTAACGCCTGGGGCGCGTTTCAAAACACTGATCCCCGAAAAACCGGTGCTGAAAAACAAGTTATTACGAATTTGTTGCGCCGAGACAACGTACGACGGCCTTGGAAGGCCATCGTACAAGTTTAATAAGACACTTAATTTCCGTTCGCCTTCATTCCTGCTTATTTCACGTTATCACAGATGAACCCGCCTCGCTGGGAGCCGTTCTCATGAACCATGCGGTTATTGTTGATTGTGTTCGCACCGCTATCGGCCGCGCACACAAAGACCTCGGATATTATCGCGACGTACGCGGCGACGATCTCGCCGTGGGCTGCATTCGAGCGTTGTTAAAACGCACCGGCATCGATCCGGCGGAGGTGGAGGATGTCGTGATCGGCAACACCCAGCAAACCGGCGAACAGGGCCTCAATGCGGCCCGCACGATCAGTCTGATGGCCGGTTTACCGATCAGCGCCGGCGGCGCGACGGTGAATCGGCTCTGCGGCAGTAGTCTTCAGGCTTTGAACCAAGCGGCGCACGCGATTATGGCCGGCTTTGAAGACGTGCATGTGGTGGGCGGCATGGAGCACATGCAACATTTGCCGATGACTCATGGTTTGAATCTGAACCCGAAACTTTTTCGCCGCACCTCCAAGGGCGCGTTGCACATGGGCGTGACGGCGGAGTTTCTGGCGCAAACGCAAGGCGTTTCCAGAGCCGACCAAGACGCCTTCGCGCTGCGCAGCCATCAACTGGCCGCGCAAGCCACGGATTCGGGCGCCTTTGAAAATGAAATTGTTCCGCTTCACGGCCGCGATGAAAATGGCCATCGGCTGCTTGTCAAGCGAGATCAATGCATCCGCGCCGACGCCAGCGCTGAAGCTCTGGCGGCGCTGGCGCCGGCTTTCATGCCGCGCGGCGGTTCGGTCACGGCGGGCAACAGTTCTCCGTTGAACGACGGCGCGGCGGCCATGTTGATGATGTCGGAGAAAAAAGCCAAATCGCTGGGGCTCAAGCCGCTGGTGCGGGTTCGCGCCACGGCGGTTGCGGGCGTCGACCCCGCCGTGATGGGCACCGGCCCGATTCCGGCCACCAAAAAAGTGTTGCAACGCGCCGGCTTGGAAATGAGTAATATCGATCTGGTCGAACTGAATGAAGCCTTCGCCGTTCAGTCGCTGGTTTGCATGCGGCGTTTGAAGCTTGATGAAAGCAAAGTCAACGTGCGCGGCGGCGCCATCGCGATTGGGCACCCGTTGGGCGCCAGCGGCGCTCGCATCGCCACGACGCTCATTCACGCCATGCTGGCCAACGACGCCGCGCTCGGTTTGGCCACCATGTGTATCGGCGTGGGACAGGGCATCGCCACGATTTTTGAACGCGTCGATTAACGGGCGTTCGAGAAACCACGGTCCTAGAGTCGTCTTTCGTTCCGCGAACGAACGCTACTTTCGCGGAACGAAAGGCGACCTCAAGAAATGCTCCGCGTCATCCTATTCGCACCGCTCATTACGTGTTGTTCGCAACGGTTGGCGCGAGCAACTGCGGTTTGAAGCACGAAACCGCATGTGCTTCACCCTCTAACTGGGGCGGTTTTTCGCGGCAGGCGGCGTCGGCAATCGGGCAGCGGTCGGCAAAAGAGCAGCCAGGATACACACGGTCGGGCGAGGGCACTTCTCCCGTAAGATGAATGCGTTTTCGTTGCCGCTCCACGACAGGGTCGGGCACCGGGGCGGCGGAAAGTAAAGCCTGCGTGTAGGGATGTTGCGGACTGCGGTAAAGTTCGTCGGACGTCGCCAACTCCACGATTTTCCCCAGGTACATCACGCCCACGCGGTCGGCTATGTGTCGCACGACGGCTAAGTCGTGGGCGATAAACACATACGAAAGCCCGAGTTTTTGCTGGAGGTCCATCATCAGATTGATGACCTGTGCTTGAATCGAGACATCGAGCGCCGAAACCGGTTCGTCGCAGATGATTATCTTGGGTTGGACGGCCAACGCGCGGGCCACGCCAATGCGTTGCCGTTGCCCGCCGGAAAATTCGTGCGGGTAGCGGTTCAAGAAGCGAGGATTGAGGCCCACCAAATCGAGCAGCCGCATCGCTTCCAGCTTGCGGTCGCGGCGGCTGTGTAGATTGAAAATGTCCATCGGTTCGCTGACGATGCGGCCCACCGTCATGCGAGGGTTCAACGACGCGAAGGGATCTTGGAAGATCATTTGAATCTTGCGCCGATGCGGCAACATGGCCGAAGGGCTGAGCTGGTCGATACGCGCTCCGTCGAGCCACACTTCACCGGCGGTGGCGCGGTTCAAATTCAATATCGCGCGGGCGGTGGTCGACTTCCCGCAGCCCGATTCTCCCACCAAGCCCAGCGTTTCTCCTTCGGCAACGTCGAAACTGACGCCGTCCACCGCTCGAATCAGACATCGCTCCCCGCGCAACCAGCCGCCCCGGCGAACGGGGAAATGCACACGGAGATTCTTCACCGAAAGCAAGGCTTCGGCGGATGACGTTTTTTCGTGGTTGGCGGTGTTGTTCATAGCGGTATTTATATTACGTAACCGTTCACGGTATTAAACCATCGGATAGATTGTTGTCGCGTTTCCACATGCCCGCAGCTGAATTCCTGACATTGTTCGGCGGTTTCCAAGTGAATATTTCAACGCAGAGAACGCAAAGACGCGGAGGGCCGCAGAGGAAAACTTCCAGTCATCTCGGGATAAGGTGGCGATGTTATTCAATTTGCACGGCCGATGGGCGTCGCCGAGATTTGATTTTCTTTCATTTCGTCTCTGCGGCCCTCTGCCTCTTTGCGACCTCTGCGTTTCCCTTCTTCGCAACCAGTACGGGTTATTTGCCATCGGACAGATTGTTATCGCGATTTCCCGCGCCACCGTGAACGGTATTCATATTACTTAGGACCGTTCGCGAAATTAGTGACGACAAGGCCGTTTTGAATTGTTAAACGCATTGCCGTGCAACGGTGTGATTGTTCCTCATTGCATCCCGCCATTCCACGAGCGGCCTTAGCCGTGTAATAAATGAACCACGGATTGCACGGATCACACGGATGAAGAAGAGTCGCGGCTGCCGGCATCCGCGCCCATCCGTGTTATCCGTGGTTAAAATACTTCAGACTCGTCCGCCAAATGGTTTTGGGCGTCGGTTATGGCCTCTCAGTTTCTTCGGTAGTTCATGGTCATTGGCCGTCTGTTTGCTCGCATCTTTGTTTCTCTTTCTGCAATGACAAATGACTAATGAAAAATAACT
>QIKY01000091.1 GCA_003233175.1 Planctomycetaceae bacterium
GTTCGCCTTCTTACAGACGACGTGCATTTGGAGTGAAAGTTTGTCGGTGGTCTCCGACCAATCAACGCCCAACGATATCGAGCGAATGGCCGTCAATTTCGGTCCCACATAAGCCAGCCAGGTGGGATTTGTCGACAACACTTCGAACATTTGCCCTTCGGTGTTGTCGAACGAGAGAGCAATCACGCCCCGGCTCAGTGTTTTCCAAGGCTGGGCGACGGAACGGCTCGGCGGGAGACGAAAATCAGCCGCCAGCATTCGCTCCAGGTCGTCTTCTTTCTTCAGCACCAGCATGGTGCGGTCGTCGGGAAAACAGACGTTGAGCCGGTCTGGCCCAACCGCCGGAACGAGCGGCAGCTTGAGGTAACGGTGGCCATGTTGCTCCAGGGCTTCCGCCGCCGGCCAGATTTTCAGCAAGACGGTTCGCCAATCGAAAGGCGTTTTGGTGCGAAATAACATCCTGGCGGCGCCGACTTGCAAGGAGGCATTTTGGTTAGGGGTGTGCGGATTGCTCACTTTCATTTGTAGATCGGCGGTAATCAGTTCGATGTCTTGAATGCGCGGCAGAACGATGCTTTCGTCAGGATTGACGCCTTTCAGGCTTTGTATGACCATGTCGTTGTACGCGTCGGCATAGACGCCTAATCCGGGCCGAGCGAATACCGCCGCCGGCCGCACCACGAACGCGCCCGGTTCGCCGGAAAGAATCATCGCCGGGTCGAACGGTTTTCTCTGGAACGGCTGGTCCACGGACGACGTTTGTTTTTCCGCGGCCGCTTTGTTTTTTGGGGTTTTGTTTTCTGGAGATACTGGCGCCGACGCACTTGGACCGACGTTCTTGTTGGCCACACGCGCCGCCGGTTTTTCAGCAGGCGGTTGGGCCCAAGTGCGAATTGCCGTGGCGCCGGTCGCGGCCAGCACCAAAACCATAATGACCGTGGCTTGAATCAGACCGCCCGTTCGGCGGCCCACTGAGCCATCCTTTGCTCGCAACATATCAATTCTCCTCATGAGAAAACTAGAAGAAACCGGCAAGGCGAAAGCCGTCGGACACGCGCCGCTTCGGCCGTCTTGCCGCAAAGCCAATCGAGATAAAGCTTGCAGGTAGCGCGAACGCCCACCCGCCAAAGGCGCGGCCAAGGCATCGGCCGCCAACTCCTGTTCGGCAATCAGCCGGCGGACCAGCCAATGCACCAACGGGTGGTACGCATGCAGCGCCAAACTCACAAACGCCGCCAGCCGCAACGGGTAATCGCCCCGTGCGATATGCGAAACTTCGTGCGCCAACACAACCTGCAATTCGTCGGCCGACCAATCTCGCCAACCGGTGGGTAATAAGATGAGAGGCCGCCGCCAGCCAATCGTGGCCGCCGTGTGAATGCGACTACTTTCAGCCAGCGAAATACGGCGGGTGGCGTCGCACGCTTGCTCGAACCGGTGAACCATCACCGCGATTTCCGCGTCGAAAATCGGCCTGCTCTCACGCCGGATTTTCCGTATGCCCCACAGGCTCCACAGCAGCCGAATCAAGGAGACACTCAAAACGAGTAGAAAAACACCGCTCAGCAGAGACACAGCCGTTTGGCCGCGTTTGGTTTTGGGCGGGCCCGCAAGGCGGGAAAGTTGTTCAAGCGGCGAGCGGATGGTAATGAAAAACCCGCCGCTTTCGGAGGACATGTTTTTAACTTGCGGCGCTGGCGTATTGCCGGAAGTTCCGCCTTGTGGCAACGTCGCTACTGCTGTATCCGGCGGTTGTGAAACGCCTTCACTTGAAACACTTGCATTCAAGATCGGCCACGCATTCCACCAACTGGGCAGCGGGTAAAAAGCGAGCGGCGTCAAGATAACGATCGACAACACCGCCGTGGCGGCAAGCGAAGCGCGAATGGTTGTCCAACGTTTGGGAAGCAGGGCGTGCAATAGCAAGGCAAACGCCGCCACCAGCGAGACTTGAACAATGCACATCATCAGAGCGGCGGTCAGGGAGGTCATCATTGGCCTTGCTCCTTCAAGAGGTTTTCCAGAGTTGCCCGCTCCGCGTCCGAAAGCGATTTTTGCTCCAGTAGGCAGACCAACAACTTCTCGCGAGAACCGCCAAATACGCGGCCCAGCATATCTTGCAGCAGATTGCGAGAGACGTCTTGGAAGGAGCGAATCACCTTATACCGAAAGGGGCGTTCCGCATTCGCCGCTTCTAAAAATCCTTTCTCCACCAGCAGCCGAACCAGATTCGCCACCGTCACATAAGCGCGGTCGATACCGGCCTGCGCTAGTTGGTCGCGGACCTCCTTCGCGGTCGATTCACCATGCTGCCAGAACACGTGCATGACCTCCAACTCGCGCTCGGTCAACTCTTTCGCAATGGGTCTGACCATCGTGCTGCACCACCGTCCATCGAGAAGTTGTTTGGTTAATCAAATTTGGTTATGCAAATCTACGCGGCGGCGTCTTGGCGGTCAACCTCAGTTTTGCCGCGCAGGCGTAACGAGGGAATTGGCTGGACCAAAAAAAACGGCCGCCGGGGCCGGGCAAGGCGCCGCCGATTGCGATACAATCTTTCTTAATCGTGCGGGCGAAACGACGGCGTCTGCAAGTGATGAAAATGGTGACCTTTACGCGCGTATTGTTCGACAGTGAGCGGCGCATAAAAAACTTCAAGGGAGTTATTGGCGATGGAAAAGTGGCCCGTGGGCGTGTTTGCCAGCATCGACGCCGGATTGGGAGTCAAACTGGAAATTGCACATGAGTTGGGTGTTCCCACCATCCAATTGCATGCGCCGAAAAAATCGACCCGCACCCAGGAAAACGCCGATCGCTTTTTGCAAAAACTCAAAGATTACAACATCTGTTTGACCGCCGTATTCGGCGGATTCGAAGGCGAAAGTTACGCCGATATTCCCACCGTGGTGGAAACCGTGGGGCTGGTTCCGCCCGGTCCTCGCGCCGAGCGCATTCAGGAAATCAAGGAGATCGCTGATTTCGCCAAAATGCTCAAGTGCGAGGTTGTCGCCTTGCATTTGGGGTTTGTTCCGCATGACGCCTCCGACCCGCTATACCAGGAAATCGTGGCAGTGACGCGAGACGTTTGCGACCATTGCCAACAAAACGGACAAGCCCTGCATCTGGAAACCGGCCAGGAAACGGCCGATGCTCTGCTGCAATTCATTTCCGATGTGCAGCGCGATAATCTGTTCATCAATTTCGACCCCGCCAATATGATTTTGTACGGCACGGGCGAGCCGATTGAGGCTTTGAAGAAAATCGGCAAGTACGTGCGCAGCATCCACTGCAAGGACGGCACATGGTCCGACAAGCCGGGTGAAACATGGGGCGCCGAGGCGCCGTTGGGCGAAGGCGATGTCGGCATGGAAAACTACATTCGCACGTTGGGCGAAATCGGCTACACCGGCCCGCTGACGATCGAACGAGAAATCCCCGAAGAGCCAATCCGGCAAAAGGCGGAAATTGGCGCCGCCATTGAATTGCTGAACAAACTCAAAGTCAAGGTCGGTTGCAGCTCAAGCAGTTGAAAGTATGACCTTCGCGTGAAGAGGGTCTCGGTTCTCCGCCGAAGTTAAGAGGCAACGTCACTTACCGGCCGGTTCTTCCGGCGGCAGCCCGACTTGGCGGCGGGTGGAAAGATAGGCGAACAAATTTCGGACGTCTTCCGGGCTGAGTTTATCGAGCAGTCCGTCGGGCATGAGCGAGAGCGAAGAGGGTTTGATTGCATCGATATCGGCCCGATTGAGCACGATACGCTCCTTCGCGGTTTGCAGGGCCAAGGTTTGACCCGTCTGGGAAAGCACCACGCCGCTGAGCAAACGGCCATCTTCCAGCAGAATAGTGGAGAGCATGAACTGTTTGGCGACGGCGCCGCTGGGGTCGATGATATTTCCCAGCAGATAATCAAGATTATCGCGATTAGCGCCCGTGATATCTGGCCCAATTTTTTCGCCCTGCCCAAACAACGTGTGGCATACGGCGCAGGTTTTGTTGAACAGAACGCGGCCTTGCGATGGGTCGGCTTGCGTGAGCACTTCGGGTGAAAGCGACGATTTCAACTGTGTGATGAGCGATTTCTTGGCGGCGTCGGTGGAGCGAATCACGCCCCACACGCGCTCCAACTCCTTGCGCAACGCAGGCTTGCCGAAAGCCAGTATTTGCCGGGCGTGTTGTGCGGAAATGTCGTCGGCGGGAATGCGTCCTTTCGCCACGGCCTGCAACAACGCATGCGCGTAATGGGGGCGGGAAACCAGCGTGTCGATTGCAGCGGCGCGCGTTTCGGGCCGCACCGCCTTGTAATAGCTGAGGAGCCGCCGGGGGATTTTGGCGTCGTCGTAACTGGCCAAACTTTTCACGGCGGCGGTTTCAATCGCCCGGTCGGCCACGAGTTGGATCAACAGCGGGGCCAAGTCGTGGGGGCGGCTTTCCACGACCACCGCCAAGGCGTTGCGGCGCGTGAGCGGGTCGGCTGTGGCGTCGGCCATGATGGCGCGCAATTCAGCCAGCGCGCGGCCGTCGCCAAACACCACCGCCAGTTCGCGCGTCATTTCGCGAACGTGTGCATTCTTGCTGCGGGCAAGTCGCCGTGCGACGGCTTCCCAATTCGACGGCGCGTCGGCGCGGCGCCAACCTTGCAGCGCCGCCGCTATTCCGTTGAGCACTTCAAGTTGTTGCGCAGGTGAGTGAAGCCTGGGCAGCAAGGCGACGACTTGCCGGGCGGCGTCGGGTTGTTCACGCCATTGGGACATAATTCTCCGGGCGATATAAGTTCGCAGCAGCGGAATTTTTGTTTGCTCCGCCAGTTGCAACGCCTGCTCCGGAAAAGCGACCGCCGCCGGCTCCACGCCGTACCAGATCATCAGCGGCAGGCTGTGGTCGTGGGCGTCGTCGGCATGCGATGCTAAAGCACTCGCCAGCGGCCAGCGGTCTTTTTTCGGTAGACGCTGCAATGCCGAAGCCAAATGCAGCCGCACCAAGCCGGAGGCGTCGCTGCGCGCCAATTCGGCGAACCGCTGCGTTGCTTTTGGGGAAGGCGCGCCAGTGTCCACCAGCAGGCGAACCGCCCATACTCGCACGTATTCGTTTTTGTCTCCCAACTGTTCCCGCAGCCAGGGCTCACTTGTTGCGCCAATACTGTACAAGGCCCACATGGCGCGCAGCCGGCGGGTGACGTCGGGATTCGTGTCGAAAATTTTGAGCAACGCGGTTTTTACGCCAGCCAGATTCTTCCCGGTCAGCCGCCGCTCTTGCAACAGACGCCGCGCGCGCCGCACATACCAATCGTTCTGTTGGAGTTGCAAACCGACTAGGTCCTGATTCGAGAGCTTGGCCAAGTCAAGATTCGGTTTCGGCGCTGCGGGTTGCCCAAACACGATTTTGTAAATGCGGCCGCTCGTACGATGCACGCCGTCGCTGTCGTGGCATTCGCCGATGTCGGTCCAATCGCTGAGGTAGACGCCGCCATCGGGGCCATATTTTAATTCCACGCCGCGAAACCAAGGCTGGTTGGCGAAGATCATGTCGGGGGCGCGGAGGCCCACATATCCTGAACCGGCCCGCTGGAGCCGATTCACATTCACGCGGCGGCCGTGCGTGTTGCACATAAACATCGAACCCCGATATTCTTGCGGCCAGTTGTCGGCCAGATAAATCATGCCGCCGCAATGCGAGTGCCCGCCGCCCAGTTCGCCATGCACGCCGGCGGCGTCGCGCGAATCAGACCATTTCTGGCCGGTGTCCCAGTGGTAGTGGTCGGCGGTTTGTTCGAGCAGGCCATACAGGTGGGGGTTGAAATCTTCGCCGTACATACGCTGGTAATGGGCGCCGGGCACAACATGCCAAAGATGGCCGATCACGTTATTAGTGAAAAACATTTCGCCGTAATCGTTGTAATCCAGGCCCCAGGGGTTGGTGGTTCCGCGGCAAACCACTTCGAAAACGTGGCGCGTAGGATGAAACCGCCAGATTCCGCAGTTGAGTTTTTCGCGGTCGGCGGGCGCGGCGCCGGGCGCGCCGGGGTGGGAGGTCGCCTTGATGCCATGCCGCCCATAAAGCCAGCCATCGGGCCCCCAAAGCAGCCCGCTGACGATGTTGTGGCTGACGTCTTTGGTGTCGAACCCGTCGAGCAAAACGACGGCTTCGCCATCGGGTTTGTCGTCTTGATTCTGGTCGGCGAAGAAAATTAGTTGGCCGTCGTTGAGCAGCCACACACCGCCGAAGCCGAGCGTCAGACCGGTCAGCCGGCTGCCTTGATCCCAGAAAACCTGGCGTTCGTCGAAACGGCCATCATGATTCGTATCGCTGAGAATGACCACGCGGTCGCGGAGGTCGTCGGAGAAGCCGGGCTTGGCGTAGGTGTAACATTCGGCCACCCACAAACGCCCACGGTCATCAAAGTCGAAGGCGATCGGCTGTTGGACATCCGGCTCACCGGCGAACAGCGAAACGTGAAACCCCTCGGGGACGGACATCAACTTCGCCGCTTCCATGGCGATCGTCGGATGATCGGCGGGATTTTGAGAATTGACGATCTGCGGAAATTCCGCCCGACAAGGCGTTGCCGACAAACACGCCACGGCCAGCACGGCGCAAAAGACGCGTACGAAAACCCTGAATTGCTCGACAGTGAAATAACAGTGCATCGTTTTTACAAACCCTCGTTTCGGGGGAGTATCGTCGGGCGAGCGGCGGGAAACCATTTTTCCCTCGCCCAAGCAAGAATACGGTGGGCGCCTTCGCACCCGCCGCGCATTACATACGCGCCTTGAAGAAGGCGTCCATGTCGGCGACCATGTCGTTGAACCAGGGTAGTTGATTCCAACAGCCGTGCTTGCCGTTTTTGTAAACCTTGAGGCCGGTCCAAACGCCGAGGCTTTTGAGTTTGTCGCGCGTGGGTTGATTCCGTTCTGGTTTGTCGAACTCTCCCACCATGAAGAGCACCGGCGGCGCGTCTTTCGAGAACTGCACGTGGGCGTCGGCCAGTCGATATAATTCGGGAGCTTCGTCGACCGATTTCCCCAGCCACTGATTCGAGTTCGATCTGACGGGCTGTTTTCGGGATCGCTCCGCCACGGGGCCGGTGAGCATTTCCATCGGTCCCGCCATAACGATCGCGGCTTGCAGTCGGGAAGACTGTTTGGCGGCGCCGCCGTCGCCTTGCAACTCCGGTATGTGCGGCGCGGCCGCCATGAGCCCAGCCAGATGTCCGCCCGCCGAACCGCCCACCGCGCCGATGCGTTGGGGATCGACCTTGAATTTTTCGGCATTCGCCCGCAGAAAACGGACCGACGCGTTGCAGTCTTGAATGCCGGCGGGAAACTTCGCCTCTCCGCCCAAGCGATACTCAATTGCGGCGGTCACATAGCCGCGCGAAGCCAAGGCCACCGCCAGGGCGCGGAATTTCGTTTTATCGCCGTTCAGCCAACCGACGCCATGCACGACGACAACCGCCGGCAGCGGGCCGGGTTTGTTTTTGGGAACGAAAATGTCGGCCAGAAGTTTGCGATCGCCGACCGTGGCGTAGACGACATCCAGGTGGGCGTCGAGCGTGGCGGGGATGGTCGTCGGCGGCCGTTTCGAATGGGCCAATTGCGCTTCCGCGGTCATGGGCGGTTGGGGAGAGCGGCCGGAAATGATCATGCGTTGCCGGTACAATCCGCCAAAGCCGGTGATGTACAGCGAACGCATGTCGTAGTCGCCGAAGGTGCAGTTGATGGGCCGCGTGGGCGTTTCGATTTTATCGAGAAGTTCTCCGCCGGGGCTCCAGATCCAGACGTGCTTGGGTCCGGTGCAATAAACGTTGCCGGCGCGATCGATCGACATTCCATCGGCCCCTTTTTCGGGGCCGGCATCCATTTCGGCGAAGAGGCGCGCGTTGCTCGTTCGCCCGGCGTTGAGGTTATAAGCCCAGACTTTTTTGGGAACGTAAGCCGAAACGTAAAGCGTTGTTTCATCGGGCGAAAGAATGATGCCGTTGGGCGTTTTGATGTCGGCCACCGCGATTCGCCTTTCGCCGCCGGGCGACACATACATCACCTGGTTTTGGCCGGTCAACGTGTAATAGACGCCGCCCGACTTATCAACGACTAAATCGTTGGGCCGCAGCGAGGGTTTCGCCTTGGGGTCGTGCGCCGTGATGACGGTTTTCGTTTTGCCGTCCAATCGAACGATACGACTCTCGCCGTTGTCGGAAAGATAGAGTTTCCCGAGATTGAAAAAACTGGCGCTGATGCGGCCCGCCTCCGGCAGAAAGACCTGCATCTTGTCGGTTTTCGGGACGTACCGCATGACTTTTCCGCCCTTCACATCGGGCGTGTACAGCGCCCAGGCGCCGTCCCAAGCTGGGCCATCGGCCAAACCGAATTCGGTCGAAACCGTTTCCAGCGGAGCGCCTTTATCGACCGGGCTGGCCGCCATCGCCGGATTGGCCAGCGAGAAACAACAGATGGCAACAGCAAGCATACGCATATCAAACTCCTACAGTGGCGGGAGGACTCAGAAACGCCCATTATACTTGCCCGCCGGAACGACGCGAACTAGGTGTGTGGCGTTTTATGCTTCACACGGCTAGCGATGGATCGTTTAACGGCGAGCGGTATTGGACGCCCGGTTCCTAGCGCGACTCCGCCAGATTCAGCGGACCGCCGCCGGTGGCTTTCCACCATTGCAACACTTGGCGGCGTAAATCGGAGAGGCGCGTTTTTTGGTTGGGCTGGGCCGCCAAGTCGTGCAGTTCGTGCGGGTCGTCGACTAAATCGAAGAGTTCCTCCTGGCCTTGGTCGCGGTTCAAATAATCGGTGGCGATCGATTGAATACGAAAGTACTTGCCGTTGCCGCTGCGCCGCACGTCTTGCAAATAGAGCGTGTATTTCCAACGCCGGGTGCGGACCGAAAGGGCGTAAATATCGCGTTCCGGCCGCTCATCGTTCTTGGTGGCGAAAGCCGGGTAGATCGCTTCAAAGAGCGCATCGCGGCTGAGGTCTTGCCCGTGTTCGAGCATCGGGCGCAGGCTGCGTCCCGCATACTCCGAGGGGATTTCCACACCGGCATAGGCGAGAATGGTGGCGGAAACATCGAGTGTGCTGATCAGGCCGTCGGTCGATTGCGGCTTGATCGTTGACGGCCATTTGAAAATCACGGGCGTGCGCACGCCCTTCTCGCGCGGCGAACCTTTCGACACCAGCCCGTTGCACCAGCCGTTGTCGACCAGGAACACGAACAGCGTGTTGTCGAGTTTTCCCAGCCGAGTAATTTTCTCCACCAACGCACCCACGCCTTCATCGAGCCAGGCTTCCATCGCGTAACTCCGGTGTTCTTTTTTCAGAAACTGCTGGCGGTTTTCGTCGGCGATGTAATCGGGAATGGGGAATTTTTTCGGCTGGAATTTGTCGAGCAGCCGTTGTGGCGGATTGTGCGGCGTGTGCGGCAACATCGGCGCCCACCAGATAAAGAAGGGCGTTTCGCCGATGTCGTCTAAAAAACCGAACAGTTCGTTTTGATCTTGCCGAACAAACGTTTTCGCCGTTTTTCCCCTGCCATGCGTGAAGCCGAGCTGGCGAGGATCGCCCTCCCAATACTTTCCTTCGCAGTAGGTGGCGTAACCGGCCTGTTTGAGCAACTCTGGAAGCGCGTTTTCACACCGCAGCGGACGCGAACCAAAGTTGTAGTAAATACCGCTCTGGTGCGGATACCGTCCGGAAAGCAAACTGGCGAGCGTCGGATGGCAGCGGCTCATCGGCAGATGCGCCGTCGTAAAAACGGCGCCCTCGCGCGCCAGTTGGTCGATATTCGGCGTGCGCGCGATTGCATGCCCCATGAAGCCGAAATGTTCGTAATCTTGGTCGTCGGAAATCAGCAACACGATGTTAGGCCGCTCCGCCCCGAACGCCGTGGGCGAAAAAGACGGCGGCGCAAAACAGAACAACATGCCAAAAAAACCGGCCGCGAAAGCCGCCGCAGCGGATTTAGCGAGACACGGATAAAACAGCTCTTGGAGTATTTTTGTCATGGGCTTTTCTTCAAACGGTTGCCGCCATCGTAAGTTCCCGCATGGTCCAACGCGAGATTCGAACATTCCTCGAATATCTTTAACAAACATTTCAACGCCGAGGACGCAAAGGGCCGCAGAGAAGAACCGTGCAATAGCCCGTTCACAACTTGTAGCCTTGTTTTACTTCCCAATATTTTCTCTGTGGTCTCGGTGTGCTCTGTGGTGAAAACTTTTTTGGGTTGCGGTCGTCGGCGGAACTGTGCCCTCCGTGGCTAATTTTTTGATCGTCATTTACTGTGTCATTTCCAACCGCGGGGCAATCATTCATACCGCCACTTCAATTCCCAGGGGTCGTGGGTCTTTATTTGAAAGGCTTGCAGTTTCTTTTTTAGGGTGGCCAGCGTTTTGGCGTAGTCGGCCACGTCCGCTAGGTTGTTGATTTCGTCGGGGTCCGATTCAAGATCGTAGAGTTCGAACTTCGGCCGGTTGATATAGGCGCCAACGGTGCGGCGTCCGTAATAGGCGTCGA
>QIKY01000326.1 GCA_003233175.1 Planctomycetaceae bacterium
GTCCTGCGGTGTTACGATGAGAGGTTTATCGGTGAGGATTCGAAAAATCGTTGGTGTGCGATGCGGCAACACGTTCGTTCAAAATCGTTTACCGCGGAATTTTTTTTTGGGGGAGGGAAATAAGCGTGAGCCGAATAATCTTGCTGGTCGGTTTGATCGTGGCGGCATGCGGCTGCAATTCGCAAACGGGCGGCGGGGCGAATCGAGCGGGCGTGGAAGAGCCGCGCGGCGTCGTTCTCTTGCGTTATACGCCCGGCAGCGAGAGCACCACGCAACGCGAGGAAGGCTTCCTCGATTACCTGCGGGAAAATCACCCCGACATTCATATATTGTCTTCCGACCAGTACTCCGGCACCACGCCCGAATCGTCGCTCGACAAAGCCCAGCAGTTGCTGATCAAATACGAAGGGCGGATCGAAGGCGTGTTTGCTGTTTGCGAACCGAACGCCAACGGTGTGTTGGGCGCTTTGAAGGAAGCGGGTGTGGCGTCGGAGGTGAAGTTCGTCGGTTTCGATCCTAACGAACGCATGGTGGAGGCCATGCGGGCCGGCGAAATGTCCGGCATTGTGCTGCAAGACCCCGTCACGATTGGCTACCGCGCCGTGCTGACTTTGGTCGCGCATTTGGAGGGCGAGCAAGTCGAGAAGCGGATTTCCACCGGTGAATTCGTCGCCACGCCGGAAAATATGGACACCGAACAGATGCAAACGCTGCTCTTTCCCGAACAGTTTTCTGGAGAGGCGAAGCCCGTCAAAGCGGCCAAGTATCGCATTGCCGTGATTCCCAAAGGCACGACGCACGAGTTTTGGAAGTCGGTCCACTTCGGCGCGCAGCAGGCCGCCGACGAGTTGGGGAACGTCGAGATTCTCTGGAAAGGGCCGCAGTTGGAAAGCCAGCGCGAGGCGCAGGTCAGCTTGGTGCAAGACTTCATCACCAAAAAGGTAGACGGCATCTGTTTGGCGCCGCTCGATTCGCAGTCGCTTGTGCCGTCTGTCGCCGAAGCGAAACAGGCAGGCATTCCCACCGTGATTTTTGACAGCGACCTTGATGACAAAGACGTCTACGTGAGTTATGTCGCGACCGATAATTTTCATGGCGGCCAACTTGCTGCTCGCCGTTTAGCCGAAGCACTGGGACACGCCGTCGACGACAAAACGAACGAACAACCGGCCGCGAAGTAAGCAACTACAAATCTCGTCGCCAAGTTAGTAATCGTTCACGGTCGCGCAGGAAATTGTGACAACAATCTATCCAACAGCGAATAACCGCTAAACGGTTACGAACTAAACGGTTACGAAGAAGAGGGGAAACGCAGAGGTCGCAAAGAGGCGGAGGGCCGCAGAGAAGAAGAATGAATACAGAGAAGATAATGACGAAATGACAAAAATCAAATCTCGGCGATGATCACCGGCGGCGCCATTGAATGGCATTATCAACTTGCGCCGAGATGATTAGCGTCTGTCCTCTGCGGCCCTCCGCGCCTTTGCGTTCTCTGCGTTGAAATGATCACCCAGGAACCGCCAAGGAACGTCTGGCCTTCCGCCGGGGCGTGTGGAATTGCGATAGCAATTTGTCCGACAATTCAAAACTCATGAACGGTGACCCAAGTTAAAAGCCCGGCATTTCAAAATGCTGGGCTTTTCCGCTCCATTGCAATCCGCCAATTCAGCCCGGCCCAAAAAAATAATCTTGCCGATGCCAACCGCTCCCGAAAAAACGCCACTACTGCAAATGGAGGGCGTCTACAAACACTTTGGCCCGACTCAAGCCTTGAAAAATGTTTCGTTCGAGGTTCCAGCCGGTTCGGTCACGGCCCTGATCGGCGAAAACGGCGCCGGCAAGAGCACCCTGATGAAAGTGCTGGCCGGCGCGCTGCCGGCCGATTCCGGAAAGATGCGTCTGGAGAACCGAGCGTACCAACCGCGCGGTCCTCAAGACGCCCGCGCCGCTGGCGTGGCGATGATCTACCAAGAGTTGAATCTGGCGCCCGACCTAACCGTCGAAGACAACATCATGCTGGGCGTCGAGCAGCGGCGTTTTGGAGTGGTGCGGCATCGGCGGCAAAGGCAACAAGCACGCCAGGCGCTGGCGCGTTTGGACCGGGCCGATATTTCGCTCGACGCGCGCGTGCGCTCGCTTTCGGTGGGCGCGCGGCAACTCGTCGAGATAGCGCGGGCCTTGGTGCTTGATGTGAAATTGATCGTCTTCGACGAACCCACCAGTTCGCTCACCCGCCACGACGCCTTGCGTCTGTTCGAGGTCATACGCAACTTGCAAGCCAGTGGCATGGGCGTTGTGTACATCAGCCATTTCCTGGAGGAGGTGCGCGAAATTTGCGACCGTTACGTCGTCTTGCGCGATGGCGAAGTCGCGGGCGCCGGCGGCATGCAGGGCGTTTCTGAAGCCGAGATTGTTTCCCTCATGGTCGGGCGAGATGTGGCCGACCTCTTTCCCACCATCCCGCACACGCCCGGTGAAACGCTGCTGGCAATCGAAAACGTCAGCGGTCGGACGATTCCGCAACGGGTCGATTTGGAACTCCGGCGGGGCGAAATTCTCGGCATTTCCGGGCTGGTGGGCGCGGGGCGCACCGAACTCCTACGAACTCTGTTCGGACTGGATCCGATCAGTGCGGGTGTCGTGCGGCTGCATGGCCGGGCGATCAAGCCGAAGGTCAGCCGGATGATTCGCGCGGGCGTCGGCATGGTTTCCGAAGATCGGAAAACCGAAGGGCTCGCGCAAGACCGCTCCATTGCCGACAACATGACCTACAGCCGCCTGGCGCCGTATGCTCGCTGGGGTTGGCTGTCGCTGAGGAAGCGGGAGAAAGCGGTCAACCAGTGGATGCAGCGCATGCAAATCAAGGCGGCGGGCGCCGGGCGGCCTGTGTCGTCGCTCTCCGGCGGTAATCAACAGAAAGTCGCGGTGGCGCGGCTCTTGCATCAGGAAGCAGACGTGTATCTTCTCGATGAGCCCACGCGCGGGATTGACGTCGGCGCCAAAAGCGAAATCTATCGGCTGATGGGGGAGTTGGCCGCCCAGGGGAAATCGGTCATCTTTGTCAGTTCGTACCTACCGGAGTTGTTGGCGGTGTGTGATCGGGTGTCGGTCATGGCGCGGGGCGAAGTTTGCGAAACGCGCGCCGCTGCGGATTGGACAGAAGAAGAAATCATGCTGCGCGCCGTGCGCGCTGCGGAGTTGTCATGAACGACCAACAACCGCTGGAAAATATCGCCCCGAATCGTGGGACGCGCGCCTGGCGTTTCGCCGCCGCCATGCTGGGGCCGATCTTGGCGTTGCTCTGCGTGATTGCCTTTTTTGCCGTGGCCGACGCAGTCTTCGCCGACGGAACCTTCTGGACCTTCCGCAACATGCGCACCGTGAGCGTGCAAACCTGCGTGGTGGCGGTCGCGGCGTTGGGCATGACGATGGTGATTGTGTCGGGCGGGATCGACCTTTCCGCCGGCACGGCGTTGGCGCTGTGTGCGACGGTTCTGGCGTTGGGGCTGCGGGAAGATGTCGCCTTTTATTGCTGGCAAGGCGACAACTTCGCCGGCGCTTCGCGAAAACTCGCCGACGCCCAAGACCAACTCGCCGATGCGTCATTGAAAGCGGCAGCGTCTCCAGAAACGGCTTCGGAAAAAGACGCGCTTATAAATATCGTGGCGCAACGTCGGGAAACGCTGCTGCAAATCATGGTGGCAAAAATAGAGACCGCCCGCCGCGCGGAAGAGAAAGCCGCGTCGCCCGCGCTGAAAAAACGGCGGCGAGCCGAATTACAGGCGTTGGAAAAAAAACAGGTCCAACTGAACGACGCCAATTTCCATCTCGACGACAACCGCCGCTGGCTCTCGGGTGTTGCCAATGCGCCCGCCACGGCGTCCCTGGCGCTATTGCTGGGCTTGCTCACCGGCGTGCTGGCGGGTGTCGTGAACGGGCTGCTGGTGAGTTCGCTGCGCGTGGCGCCGTTTATTATCACGCTCGGCGCCATGACGATCTACCTAGGATTGGGCAATCTGATTTCAGGCAACGTGCCGGTGCAACCGGCGCTCGATCAAATTCCCCACTGGCTGGGCGACATCACGCGAAATTCGCCCGACGCATTGTGGTTCGGTTTTCCCTACGGCGTCTGGCTGGTGCTGGTGCTGGCGATCGGATTGGCCCTGGTTTTGAAATACAGCGTGTTCGGCCGGCATGTGTTCGCGATTGGCTCCAACGAAGCCACCGCTCGGCTGTGCGGCATTCAGATTTCGCATGTCAAGATTGGCGTCTATGGACTCAGCGGGCTGTTTCTCGGCGTGGCGGGCGCCTACCAGTTTTCGCGACTATCGGTGGGGAACCCGACATCCGGCCTGGGTTTGGAATTACGCGTGATTGCCGCCGTCGTGATTGGCGGCGCCAGCCTCAACGGAGGGCGGGGGTCGGTGCTGGGCACGCTCACCGGCGCCGCGATCATGGCGGTGATCGCCAGCGGTTGCACGCAGTTGGGTTTGGAGAATCCGATCCAAGATATCATTCTAGGCGGCATCATCATCAGCGCCGTGACCGTCGACCAAATCCGCCAACGTCGCCAAGAGGCCAGCTAAAGCGGGAGCCATTCATATTGGTTCTTCAGCAATTTTTGTGGCCGGTTCCCGTTCGATTCCCCTGTCGGTTATTCGCTGTCGGCTAGTTTGCTATCGCAATTTCCTGCGACACCGCGAACGGTGGCGAATTAATTACCTATATCTGTTCGCGCGAAATTTAATGCCTGCCGGCGTTTCATGAACGAAAGACAACATCAGAGGCATCAAACTCCACGGGCTGGGTGTTCCCGTGTTTAATCGCGTTGGTCGAGGTGGCCCGACTTGCCGATCGCCCAGAGGAGTCGCAAGCCGAGCAAAATACTGAGCGTGCAACCGGCCAGCCCGAGTAAGGAAAGGCGATGCATGCCAAAGTATGTGCCGACCGGAAACAACACCGGCGTGACCTCCCGACTCAACATCAGCGACGACCCCAAAAAAAGCGCGCTGGCCAACATGCCGAGCACTAATCGATTCACCGAAGGCCCTAGTCCGCGGTGGTCGAGGTGGACATCAAACTTGCCGGCCTGGATTTGGTCCAAAATCTCGGTGATGCGTCGCGGCAGGATCGAAACCAACTGCTCCACTTCCACCATCATTCGCCTCATCTTGCGAAATTGGCGGGCCGGCGACAAACGCCGCAAAAACATCTTGCGTTGGAACGGCTGCATGGCTTCCATCAGGCTGAAGGTGGGGCACAATATTTTGGAGGAACCCTCCAGCGTGACCAACACCTTGATCAGCATGCTCACCGGCGTGGGCAAAATAATGTGATACCGCCGCACCATCTCGACCATATCATTAAGCGCGCCGGCCAGATCGAACTGAGCCAGCGATTGCCCGGCATAGGAGCCGACGAAATCAGCCACGTCGTTCGCCAGCGCGCGTTCATCAAGGCCGGGCGGCGTTTGGCCGATGCGCATGATGAGGGCCGTCAGCATGGGCGTATCTCGGTTGACGATCGAGAGCAGCATTTCCTCGATGTCTTCCCGCAAGCCTTCGTCGATACGGCCCACCATGCCGAAATCGATCAGCGAAATCACATTACCGGGCAGAATGAGAATGTTGCCGGGGTGCGGGTCGGCGTGATAGAAACCGAAATTGAAAATCATTTCCAGGTATAAGTCGACGCCCCGCCGGGCAATCTCCTCAAGGTCGTAGCCTTCGGCGGCCAAACGTGAAGATTCCGAAAATTTAATCCCCTCGATCCATTCCATGGTGAGCACGCGGGGCGTGCAGAGTTCATCGTACGATTGCGGAATACGAACATGCGGGTTGTCGGCCAGCAGGGCGGAGAACTGCATGAGGTTACGTTCTTCACGGCCAAAATCGAGTTCCCGCCGCAAGGTACGCGCCATTTCCGCCACGGTTGCGGTGGGCCGATACGGAGCGAACTCGGGAATTTTTTCCGCCAGCATCGCCAAACCGGCGAGAACATCAAGGTCTTCACGAACAACGCTGTCGATGCCCGCGTGTTGCACCTTCACCGCCACCGACTCGCCGGTTTTCAACCGCGCCCGATGGACTTGCCCGATCGAAGCCGAAGCGATCGCGGTGTCGTCGAATTCGGCGAATAATTCATCGATCGGCTGCCCCAATTCCGATTCCACGATTTCCCGCACCGTGTCTGGAGGATCGGCCGGCGCCGACGACTGAAGCGATTTCAACTCCTCCGCCAACTCCACGCCGATCAGGTCGGTCCGTGTACTGAGCAATTGCCCCAGTTTGATGAACGTGGGGCCAAGCTCCGCAAGGGCCAGGCGAATGCGAGCCGAGCGAGATTGACGAGCCAACGCTTCACCGGCGGGCGCTTTGAGTTGGTCCTTGACGAAATCGATGTTGAGTTG
This sequence comes from Planctomycetaceae bacterium, assembly GCA_003233175.1. Taxonomy (GTDB): domain Bacteria; phylum Planctomycetota; class Planctomycetia; order Pirellulales; family Pirellulaceae; genus SZUA-33. The sequence continues at coordinate 6,410 of QIKY01000326.1, forward strand.
GCTCAACCAATCGGCCAGGCCATACTTGCTGAGCACGGCTAGGATTTCGGTCCAGCGTTTGACATTCCGATAGAATTGCGGAATCGAACTGATTTTCATGGCGCCGGTCCGCCCTGGGCTTTGGAATGTGGCCGCTTGGCTGCGGTTCTTCTCAAGGGTTGCATGCTCCAGCCTCACGAGCGTCGCCGGCTGAAGGGCTTTTCCTCCAAAAAAACGCGGGGGCGTCTCGATCTCAACCGTAGGCCGCATTGTCCGCGAGGCTACTGATCAGACGCATTCTCAGCCAAACTCGCCCCACTGAAAACCACGCTAGCCGCCAGAATCTTGGATTGAAAGACAAAATCGCCCGCTATCGAGTTTCCGGAACACTTGCCTTTCAAATACGACGTATATTTCCGAAGCAAATGTGGGAAAAACGAACCGTATATAGCGAATGTTCCTGATAGACGCCCCAGAGCGAATACCGGGATATTACCGCTTGAGCGTATGCTCCACACGGCTGCCGATGCTCGTTGAACGGCGAGCCGATTTTTCCAGCGCAAGAGAAATATCCTAGAAAAGAGAAGTAACGATGAATCAAGCTGTACAGGAATACTCGCCGGAATTACTCGGCGCGTTGACGGAGCGGGTCGAAGCGTTGGAGGAGCAAGCCGCAGCCGCGCCCCGGTCCGACAAACTCAGCATGGTCGTATTCAGCGGAGAACTTGACAAACTCCTGGCCGCCTTCGTGATCGCCACCGGAGCGGCCGCCTGCGGCATGAAAGTTTCCATGTTCTTCACCTTCTGGGCCACGGCCGCATTGAAGAAAGAGGGCCCGCAAGCGAAAGGAAAAAGCCTCGTTGAAAAGATGTTCGGCTGGATGTTGCCGGGTGGGTTCGGCAAGCGAAAACTTTCGAAAATGGAGATCGGCGGCGTCGGACGTTGGATGATGACCCGAGAAATGGCAAAGAAAAACGTCGCTTCGCTTGCGGAACTCGTCGAAGCAGCCGATGAACTCGGCGTGCGGATCAACATCTGTGAGATGTCTATGTCGTTGATGGGCATTCGCCAAGAAGAGCTGCTCGACTATTCCGATATCGGTTGCTGTGGAGTGGCGAGTTTTCTCGACGACGCATCGTCGTCGAACACCACACTTTTCATATGAGGGCCGTTCGATCCATTGCTGTCGTACGATGGCCTTCCAAGGCCGTCGGCTTGCCGGTTTCGACGGCCTTGGAAGGCCATCGCACAAGTAAAATCGGACAATTATTTCTCGAACGATCCTAAGGAAATCCGTCATGCCCGCAATCCAAGAAATCGACCTAACCGGCTTGAAATGCCCCATGCCGATTGTTCGTTTGAGCAAGCTCATGAAGCAATTAGACGCCGGGCAAGAAATCATTGCCGCCGCCAACGATCCAGCGTTCTGTCTGGATGTTGAGGCTTGGTGCAACAAAACCGGCCACGAACTCGTACAGATCAATCAGACCGATGAGCGGCTAACGGCCGTGATCCGCAAAAAAAACGAAGGGAAATAATGCGTCATGGTTGCCAATGATGATCCATTTCTTCGGTTGGAGTCGCTGATCGATCACATCGAGTGTTCGATAGCGCCACAATTGAAAAATGCATTGCATGGCGATTTCAAATCGGCCGCAATCCTCATGAGAGCGGAGTTAAAAAAAGGGCGGAGCCAACTCAGCGAATTGGAACAGAGGAGTCGTCGGCTGGCGGAAGCACAGGCCGACGCAATAGTAAATTCCGCCGAAATTATCGATGAACTCGAAGAAACTAAGAACCGCCTGAAGGAGTCGTTCCGGTCGGAAGAGCAAGCCAGGCTGGCAGCCGAACGCCTCAGCAGTTACGGCCGAATTCTTGACAGCTCCGACAACGAAATTTATATCTTCGACGCCCGCACAATGCGGTTCCTGCATGTGAACCACGGCGCCAGGGCGAACCTAGGTTACACGATCGACGACCTCCGTCAAATGTCGCCGCTGGCGATCAAGCCGGAATTCACCGAAGAGTCGTTTGCGAAATTGCTCGACCCTCTGCGCAAGGGCGTCGTGTCTGGAATTCGATTCACAGCAACGCACATGCGAAAAGATGGCTCCCGGTATCCGGTTGAAGTCAACATGCAAAAATCCGTTTTTGAGCAAAAGTCGGTGCTGGTGGCTGTTGTGCTCGACATTTCCGAACGCCGAAAAATGGAAGACGAACTGCGCGGCTCCCAGGAAAAGGCAATCGCCGCTGATCGCTCCAAATCGGAATTCCTGGCCAACATGAGCCACGAAATTCGCACGCCCATGACGGCCATTCTCGGCTTCAGCGAAGCGCTGCTCGATCAAAGCATTTCAGCGGAGGAAAAAATCCAAGCCATCCAGACCATTCATCGCAATGGGCAGCACCTGCTGGAACTCATCAACGACATTCTCGATCTGTCGAAGGTCGAGGCGGGAAAATTGGAAGTGGAGCAGCGAAGCGTCTCCCCCTCCGATATTCTGCAAGACGTCAAGCAGCTGCTCGGCGAACGAGCGCGAGAGAGAGGGAATTCGCTGCAAATCGAATTGCAAGGAAGCATCCCGCAAACCATTCAAACCGACCCCACTCGCCTCAAACAGGCGCTGGTGAATCTTGCCGGAAATGCCGTGAAATTCACCACCAACGGAGTGGTTCAGATCGTTGCTGGTTGCGATTTCGAGAAGCAACAGATGTTTTTTCGTGTGATCGACAATGGCATTGGCATTTCGCCGGAACAAATGAAGCGTATCTTCAAGCCGTTCAGCCAAGCCGACTCCTCAACCACTCGCGAACATGGAGGAACAGGACTAGGCTTGGCGATCACGGAGCGAATCGCTGAATTGTTGGGCGGGGCGGTCCGTGTTCAGAGCGAGCCTGGAAAGGGCAGCGCTTTTACTCTGACTCTCGCCACCGGACCGCTCAATAGCGCACCGACCATTTCGAGATTGGATTCACCAGCCTTTGTCGAGACGTCGCCTCGGGAGTTGCGGCGCGGCGGCTCCGATACGATCGAGGGACGCGTCCTGTTGGTCGAAGATGGCCTCGACAACCAACGCCTGCTGGCGTTCGTGCTGAAGAAAGCCGGAGCGGAGGTCTGTCTGGCCGAAAATGGAAAAAAGGGAGTCGAGGCCGCTCTGGCGGCGTGGAAAAAGGGAACACCGTTTGGCCTGATTCTCATGGACATGCAGATGCCGGTCATGGACGGTTACGCCGCCACGGCCCACCTGCGAAACGCCGGCTATTCGGGGCAGATCGTCGCACTAACCGCTCACGCCATGAAGGGAGAGATCGACAAATGTCTGGCGGCGGGGTGCGATGCCTACCTGACCAAACCGATCGACGCCAATACCTTCATTCCAGAGGTGGCCTCCCGCATTGGGCTGCCGTCGGAATACACCGCCACGCCAATACTTTGCTTCTAACGCGAGCGGCAGATGTGAATTTTTTGTAACTACTCTGCGGTGATTGGTAGGGCCCGTCTACGGGATTTTTAGTAAAGCATACTGGTAAGGAGTTTACCAGATGCTTACCGCCCCGCGGAATCTCTCAGAAGTTTCTGTTCAGGACAAGGACGATTTGATTGTCCGGTTG
>QIKY01000095.1 GCA_003233175.1 Planctomycetaceae bacterium
CTGGGTGGGCATCCGCCGCATGTGCGACTTCGCGCTCGCCTGGATAGCCTTCGGTCCACCGACTAAGACTTATGTATAAACAACAGATTCCCGCCTGCGCGGGAACGACGACCTCGCTGACGGTGGCGGGTTGTGTTGCGAGACGGTCTTGGTGATGACCGCGCAATCTTCTATCTCGACGCTCTTCCGTTTGCTGATCACGCGATGAAAGAGATCGTCGAAGTCCAGGCTTCGTGCTCTTCGCGTCCTTCGTGGTGAACCTATCCGGCCAACAATTCTCCATGCGCCCAACCCAAAGTCACCACGAAGGACGCGAAGAGCACGAAGGAAAGCGTCGGAGAACAAAACGTGTGACGCCACCCTTCAATTTGACGTTGTTGCGGCAACGATGCGTTGCGGCGGACCGCCATGATGTCTATGCTGGGAGTGTGTTCGACGCAGGGTCAGGCACGGCGATTGTCCCCTTCAAACGCAACGCTCCGACCGTGTCGCATCACAAACCCATCTGTCGTACGGAACGAAAATCGGCCCGCTGGCAGATTGCCCTGGCAACTTTTTTCGCCCGGCCGGCAGTGGAAATTTTCGTTGGCGGCCTAGTGATAGTTTCCGTCTTCCTGACGCTGGTCGATTTCGCCTTTTACACGCGCGACGCCACCTACGAGAACGCTCCTCTGCTCACCGAAGTCATTCGTCTGAACGATTTCATAACCTGGGTGTTCTGCGTGGAGCTCACATTGCGATTCCTCGCGGCTCGCTCCAAAAGAGGTTTTTTTCGCGAGTTCTGGATCGATATTTTGGCCCTCTTGCCGCTGTTTCGCGTATTTCGAGCCGGTCGCGCGTTGCGGCTGTTGCGGCTGTTTCGCATTTTAAGAGTCTTCGGCGTTGTTACCCGCATCGCCAGCCGTTTTCCGGAAATTGTCCGCCGCGGCGCCATTGAATATGTGGTCACGATTGGCGTCTTGGTGTTCACCGTTATGTTCGGCGCGGGCGCTCTGCTGCATTTTGAGCGAGGTTCGACGCACCGCCATTCGATATTGGCGGACGGCCAATCACAAGAAGGCCAACAACAAGAATTCGATGCGCCCTTGGATGAATTGGACGAAGCATTTTGGTTTAGTCTTTTTTCGCTATTCGCCGGCGAGCCGATACCCGCGTCGCCGCAGACGTTGGGCGGAAAAATGGTGGCCGTATTCGTGATGTTCATGGGGGTTACAATCTTTGCGATGTTCACCGGAACCGTTTCGGCGTTCATGGTGGAGCGCATTCGAACGGAGGGTAGTTTTGTGAGTTGGGAGGAACTGCACGACCACATCATCATTTGCGGGTACAACAGCCGGGCAGACGTCGTGATTCAAGAGTATCTGTCTTTGCCGCAAGGCGGTCGGAGCGCGGTCGTGTTGATCGCCGACCGCGAAAACGAAGCTTCGCTCTTGGGGGAATCCCTGCGGGGCAAGGTACACTACCTGGACGACGATTTCACGCGCGTCGCGAGTTTAGAAAAGGCGGGTGTCCACCGTGCGAAAACATGCATCATTCTGACCGACACGCGCAGCGGGCGCAGCCTCCAAGACGCCGACGCACGCACGATTCTGGCCGCGCTCACCGTGGAAAAACTCAACCCCGCCATCTACACCTGCGCCGAACTCCATAACCGAGATTACGGCACGCACCTCGAAATGGGCCACGTCGACGACTACGTGGTGAGCGGCGAATACGGCGCCTATTTGCTGGCGCACGCCGCAATGAAACGAGGATTGGTGAGCGTTTGCACGGAACTCATCACGACGCGCAAAGGCAATGAATTCTTCCGAGTCGCGATCCCCGAATCATGGGTGGGGCGAGGTTTTTCCGAACTGCTGCTCCACTTGAAGCAATGCCACCGGGCGATCTTGGTGGCGGTGCATCCGCTGGACGAAGAAGCGATCGTCAATCCCGACGATTACACCTTCCAACCCGGCGATGATATCGTCGCGATTAGCAAAACGAACTTCGAAATCAGCCCGCCCGCGTAAGGCCCCGCGCGTTGGCTGAAAGAGCAGTCCCGTAACAAATTCCCGGTTGCAGCTCAAAAAAGCCCCGGCATTTTCAAAATGCCGGGCTTTTAATCCGGTAGGTAAATTCAGGACTGTTCGTAGGCGGTCAGTCGCCGCAACCAATGTCGTCGTCGAAGGCTTCCAGTATCAACTGGTTTTCTCTCGCTTCGTGGTCGTGAAACCGGCTGGCGAAGGCGTCGAACAAATCAGCCACGGCGGCAATCTCGCGCATCGAACCGGCGGCATGCAAAACCGCTTCCGCTTCGTCGCAGATGCGGCAAATTTCCACGAACAACCGGCCGTGGTCTGCTTTAAGATCTTCGGCTTTTTCACTCAGATGCGGCGCCGTGTCGATGGCGTCGTTAAAGTAACCAAACGCCTCTTCGAGAGCGAAGTGCATGGCAAGTTGGTCGCGCAGCCGAACCACCAATTCAAATAATTCGCGGCGATACAAAAGGCGTTCGCTGATCTTACATAAGTGCCCCGACACTTGCCGAAACAGCAGCCGCAACTCTTGGCTATCCTCCTTGATTTCCTGAAGAAACGCCGCATTGATCGTAAGACCAGTAGTGAGGATTCGCATCTTGCCCTCCTTCGCATCTGAAAGTGCGCTACAAAAGTGTTTGGCCGCGTTCCCCTCTTCCGCACAACTGCGGCCAATTATTTGCTTGGTCATCGGACCAGCATCAACTAGAAACCGTGAACTACTGCAATAGCGGGCTGGCCAGATAACAACGCCGCTCGCAATTGCGCCATTTATTTTAGACAACAACGCAAGACCGTGTCAAAAAGAAAGCGGTAATTAGTTGCGGCTGTGTGCATTTGGCGAACAGGAGGCTTTCGACACGCCTGTAAAAAGACGACCGAGCGCCCCGCCGGAGTTAAATCGATTGGTTCCGCGGGAAACGCAGTTGCCAGCGGCGCCCGCCGCGATTTGGAGCATTTTGACCCATTTTCACCACCACTCAAAAAAATATCGGTAACACACTTTTGGTTTTCTCGCTTGAGAGTATAGGCGAGGCGTCGGTGTGACGCTCGCTCGCATTTATCTCAAACGATCTGAAACGGCTCCCGGCCGGAAAGTCTGGCGGGTAAACGACTTTAGATCCAATGGAAAGCCGAAAGACAATGAGCTTGTTCAAGAAAAAGAAGCGGCGAAAATCATCGAAACAACGAAACACGTTCGGCCAAGGCATGGAGTGCTTGGAAGATCGTCGGTTGATGGCCGGAATGACCGCCTTCAGTGTGGGCGTCCAGAATGTCGACGTCATGAGCAGCGCCAGAACGGTGCAGGTTGGCCAAAGAGCGGCGCAACTGAGAGCCCCTGTTTCGATGACGCGTATGAGCCCTCTCAGTCGTGGCGTCCAGGCGGCCAAGGTTTCGGGTGTTCCCACACCGGCTCAGTTTCCGATTGGTCCAGTGCAACTGAACGCTGCTACTGAAGTTACGATCAATCTTGTTGATGGCATCCTGGCAATCGAGGGCACCAACGAACGCGATGGAGTGCGAGTTGCATCCGTTACTCGTTACGGGCGAAGTTTCGTCGATGTCATAATAACACACGGTTCGTTTAGGACTGGCGAATCGTTTCTCGGAGCCAACGTACGTTATATCCAATTCAAGGGCTATGGCGGAGACGACGACTTCCGCAACGACACGGCCATCTCTTCTTCTGCGGAAGGTGGAGACGGCAACGATGTGCTTAAAGGTGGTTCCGGCGAAAATTACTTGAATGGCGGAGCCGACAACGATAGGCTCATCGGCGGTCTACAACGTGATGATTTGCGTGGCGGGTCCGGAAACGACATGTTGTTTGGACGTGGTGGGAATGATTCGTTGCTTGGAGGGATCGGAAACGACATGTTGTTTGGAGGTGGCGGGAATGATTCGTTGTCTGGAGGCGACGATCGAGATATCCTGATCGGCGGCGCCGGCAGAGACGAGTTAAGGGGTGGCGACGGGGATGATACTCTCGCTGGCGGCCCGGACAACGATAAATTGTATGGTGGAATTGGAAACGACGTTCTCGACGGCAACGCTGGTAACGACATACTGCAAGGCAATGCCGGGAGAGACCGCCTTCGTGGCGGCGCCGGCAAGGACGGGCTGTATGGAGGCGCCGGCGCGGACTACCTAAACGGCGGTTCCGACAGAGACATTCTAGACGGCGGGCATGGCAATGATATTATCTTTGGAGGTTCCGGCGGCGACTGGTTCGTGAAGCACAAACGTCCTTTTGGATTACCTCTCAGCAGTACGCCCGCCGACTACAACCCATCTGAAGGGGATGCCTTCATTTCCCATACGCACTGGGCCAAATTGAGCAATTGGAAGTGGTGGTAATAGGGAAAAGGCTTCGAGCCGCCGGGGATTGACCCTGGAAATCAGGGGTACGACAATAAGGGTGGAATCGTGTTCGGTTCCTTGCCGCCAAGGGGCCTCGATACGGGTTGCCGCCCGTGACCCCTTGGTGTTCCTTGTGCATCAAGCGCGCGGCGGTGAGCCAGAGAAAATCGAGCGCAGCGCGATTCGAATGAGAGGATTCGTCATGTTTCAGTTTCTTGCCAACACACGGGCCGGTTGCCGCCGGTTGTTCCCCCGTCTTTTCTTATGCCGTCTTTTATTATGTCGAATAGCGATCCTGGCGATTCCGCCGCTTGCGGTTTTCGCATCACTATTTTTTGGAACGCAGCAAGCCGGCGCCGCTTCGCCTGATCGGCCCAACATTGTTTTCATTTTGGCCGACGACATGGGCTGGCCCGACCTGGCATGTTATGGCCACGCATTTCACGAAACGCCCGTGCTTGATCGACTGGCGGCCGAGGGGATGAAATTCACCAATTTCTACGCCGCAACGCCGGTTTGTTCGTCGACCCGCTCCACCATCCAGACCGGCCAATACTCGGCTCGCACGGGAATCACTGATTTTATTCCGGGACACTGGCGGCCGTTCGAGAAACTGACTGTTCCCAAGATCGACCACCATTTGCAGGCGGGCGTCAAAACGCCCGGCGACACCATGCGGGCGGCTGGTTACACAACGGGGTACTTCGGCAAATGGCATCTTGGCCGCGATAAGGCCCATCTGCCCGACCAGCATGGTTACGACGTTACGGAGCGTCAGTTGGGAAAAGATTTTCAACGCTGGCGAAAAAATAAAGCCCGCGGCCCCAAGGGCATCGATTTTCTCACCGACGCCGCGGTGTGGTTCCTCGAACAAAACCAGGAGCAGCCTTTTTTTCTCACGGTTTCACATTACGCCGTGCATATTCCCGTCGAAGGCCGGGCGAAAACCATCGCCAAGTACGAGCAAAAAAAGAAGCCAGCCGACGGCGTCAATCATCCTATCTATGCCGCCATGACCGAAAACCTCGATACCAGCGTCGGCCGCATTCTCAACAAACTCGACGAGTTGCATCTCACGCCGAATACGATTGTTGTGTTTTCCTCCGATAACGGCGGACTGCGAAAAATTTACACCGGCGTGGGTGAAACGATATCAACCAACGCCCCGCTGCGGGATGAAAAGGGAACGCTCTACGAAGGCGGCATTCGCGTTCCGCTGATGGTTCGCTGGCCGGGCGTTGTGAAACCCGGTTCGATCTGCGATGAACCCATAACCACCGCCGATTTATTGCCCACCTTTGGCGAAATGGGCCAAGCCCAACTCCCCGCGCAGCCGATCGACGGCGCCAGCATCGTGGCGCTCTTGAAAGACCACGCAGCGTCGCTCGATCGGGAAGCGATCTATTTCCACTACCCGCATTATCATCACTCGACGCCAGCCGGAGCGATTCGCACCGGCCGCTGGAAATTGATTGAGTTCTTCGCCGACGGTTCGCTTGAACTGTACGATTTGCAGGAAGATATTGGCGAGCGGAACAATTTGGCGGCGAAAAAACCCCAACTCGCAAAAAAACTACAGAAACAACTCGCCCAATGGCGCCAACAGACCGGCGCCCGAATGCCCACCGTCAATCCGAAAGCCGATGCCGCGCGCGCCGCACAGTGGTGGAGCCGCCGCGACAACAAACCGCTCGATGTGGAGGCCATGCGCCGCCGCTACGACTCCCGCAGAGCCAAGGCGTCGGGCAAGTGACCCAATGGGAGCACGCATGGGCCAGCGGCGGGGTGGGGATGTTTTTGGTGTGCCACTGGCTCTGCCAGTGCCTTTTGCCGCACGGGTTCCATGACTTCCTAACGTCCAATAATCAAATCGGATTTGGCGCCCTGAACTTCCGATCTGAGTATTCCAGATCGAAACTGACAAGCACTGGGTAGAGCCAGTGGCACACAAACATTTCTACAGTGCCACCCCGGCGCCAACTACACTGAACGTTTAGCCGCATTCGAGGAATCGTTGTCCTATAGTCGCCTTTCGCTGCGAAAGTAGCGTTCTTTCACGGAGCGAAGGGCGGCACTCATTGTTCGAACGTCCTTACCCGCATTCGTTCACGGCCATAAAAGGGGAGTTTTTCATATGTCCAACCGCCAACTCCATCGCCTTGATTTGGTGCTGCTTACCGGACTCTTGTTGGTTGGTCCTTTTTGCCCGATCCAACTGGTCTATGCTGAGGCGAAGCCGTCGGTGAAGGTCGTGGCGAAACCGGTCTTGAAGACATACACCTACAAAACCGTAGGCGATTTAGAAATCAAGGCCGACGTTTACCAGTACAACGACACACAGCACAACGACAAACAGCACAATGACAAACAGCACCACCACGATGCTGCGCGGCCGGCCATTGTTTGGCTGCACGGCGGCGCGCTGATCATGGGCGGTCGCACCGGCGTGAGCGGCCACATCAGGCGGCTGGCGGCGGAGAACGGTTATGTACTGGTTTCGTTCGACTACCGACTGGCGCCCGAAACAAAACTTCCGCAGATCACCGCCGACATCGAAGACGCCTTCCGTTGGCTGCGCGCCCAAGGGCCGAGATTGTTTCACATCGACCCCAAACGCATCGCCGTTTCGGGCGGCTCGGCGGGCGGATATTTGACACTGCTGGCCGGCCACCGCGTGCGGCCGCGCGTGCAGACGCTGATCGCCTTTTGGGGATACGGCGACTTGGCAACCGCCTGGGCCACGGAGCATAGTCCTCACGCGCGGCATCGCGGACCGACGCTCAGCCGGAAGGATTTTCAGAAGATTCTGTCCGGCCCCCCAATTACCGATTCTCGGCGGCGGCAAGCCGATGGCGGCCCGTTTTATCAGCAGTGCCGACGCCAAGGCGTGTGGGTCAAGACGGTTTCTGGATTCGACCCCGCTGTCGAGCCGGAGAAACTGTTTCCCTACATGCCGGTGAAAAATGTCGGGCCCGACTACCCTCCCACCGTCATGATTCACGGCACAATTGATACCGACGTGCCCTACGAACAATCGGTCATGATGGCCCGGCAATTCAAAAAACACGGCGTGGTTCATGAGTTGATCAGCGTGAAGAACGGCGAACATGGCCTGGCCGGCGCCGACCCCGCCGCAATAAACGCCGCCTACAAACGCGCCTTGGCCTTTGTGGTGGAACATTTGGAAAACTGAGGAGAACCATTACACCATGTCATTCGATGCCGGAGCGTATGGCGGCCGCCTTGCCGATCTTTTGCAGCCTGCGCGATTAAACGCCTTGGGGCCGGGAACGCCGCACCAAGAGGCGAAAGCGAAATTACGCAGCCTTGATGTAGGTTCGGCCTTCGCTGGTTTTGAGGTTGTCGACCACGACGCGGCCCGTTGCTGCCTGGCTGGAGTTTGGCTGCTGCACGATTTTTTGGAGGAATCGCATACCATCAGCCAAGGCGTCGAAACCACGACCGGCAGCTATTGGCACGGCATCATGCATCGCCGCGAACCAGATTACTCCAACGCCAAATACTGGTTTCGACGCGTCGGCGAGCACGCGGTTTTTGCGGAAGTGCAACGCCAAGCTGAAAAACTGGCGGCCGATGCAGCCACTCTGGAAAGCAAGGCCGAGTTTTTAGTAAAGCAACCGCGGTGGGATCCGGTTCGATTTATCGATTTGTGTGAAGCGGCGGCGGTCGGCCAGAGCGAACCGGGTGGCCGGGAAACGGCGGCGCTCTGTCGCGAAATCGCGCAGGCGGAATGGCGCGTGCTGTTCGACGACTGTTTCGGCAAAGCGACGGGTGCTTCAGCCAAGCGACGGGGCGAATAGGACGGGGCGAATAGCATGACTTGGTTTCGATTCCGCGAAATGATCGGCGCGAACGCATGACGGTCTATCTCGATTGCAACGCCAGCACGCCGCCCGACCTGCGTGTCTTGGAGACGATGTGGCGGTGTTATGCGCTGGAGCACGGAAACGCCGGCAGTCCTCACGAATTTGGCCGCCGCGCCAAGGAAGCGGCGAACTTGGCGCGGGAGCAAGTCGGCGCCTTGGCGGGCGCCCGGCGGCATGAAGTCGTCTTCACCAGCGGCGCCACCGAAAGCAACAACCTGGCCCTGCTAGGACTTGCCGAACATGGCCAAGCAACCGGCCGCCGCCATATTGTCAGCACGCAGATCGAACATAAGTCGGTGCTGGAGCCGCTGGAACTTCTGCGACACCGAGGATTTGAAATTACGCTGTTGCCGCCCAACGCCGGCGGACGCGTTTCGGCGGGCGATATCGTCGCCGCCGTGCGAGACGACACGCTCTTGGCGTCGGTGCAAGATGTCAACAATGAAACCGGCGTCTCGCAGCCGATTTCCGAAATTGCCGACGCGCTAGCCGACAAAAATGTTTTCTTGCATGTCGACGCAGCCCAGGGTTTCGGCAAAACGGGCGCCATTTTGCATCACCAAGCGATCGACCTGATCAGCATCAGCGGGCATAAAATCTATGGTCCTCAGGGCATCGGCGCTTTGATCGTGCGCCGCAGAAAGTCGCAACTCCCGCCGCTTGCGCCGCTACTGGTGGGCGGCGGGCAGGAGTTTGGTCTGCGTCCGGGAACGTTGCCGGTGGCGCTCGCCCTGGGATTAGGAAAAGCCGCAGAGTTGGCCGGGCTGGAAGCGAACACGCGCGCCGAAAAATGCCGAGCGTTTCGCAAACACCTGTGGGAGAGTCTCGATGAGTTTCGCCCCACGATTCATGGCGATCCAAACTTCACGGCGCCGCACGTGCTCAACCTTTCCTTTCCGAATGTCGATTCGGAGCAGGCCATTGAAGCGTTGGCGGGCCTGCTTGCCGTTTCAAACGGTTCGGCTTGTACGTCGGTCTGTGCGACAGCCAGCCACGTGTTGGCCGCCATGGGTGTTGCTGCGGCGGAGCTTGACGGCGCGCTCCGCTTCTCTTGGATGCACGACACGCCCACGCCCGATTGGGAAGCGGTGCGTGGCGTTCTGCGGGAATGCCAAGCGGCCTCAAACGCGTCGTCCCGATGACCGCGAACGATGAAGCAAGGCGACGATCAGGGGCTTCGTTTTACCCCTATCATTGATCGGGTCTTGGCCCTAAAATGGTTCTTTCGTCAATGAGCAACTGCGATATTAAGGTGAAAATCTCCCATGCCGAAGCAAAAAACGCATAAAGGCACTAAAAAACGCTTCCGTCTTTCCGCCAAGGGAAAGGCGATGCACCGCAGCTCCGGCACCAGCCATCTGGCGGGCGGCGTTTCCAATAAGCGAAGTCGTAACCTGCGCGGCACCACTTCGGTGGATACCTGCATGGAAAAAACGATCCAAAAAGCCTTGGGAAAATACAGTAGTTAGACATTAGAAGCTTCCCGAAACACTGAGCGGTCGGCCAAATCACGGCGGAATCGCAAATTAGCTCCCTAAAGCATGCGGGCAACAAAACGTCTCCTCATTGTGGAGAGGCCTAGTGTGCGAAATGAATTGGATTGAAAAATGAGGACAACCAAGGGCTCCGCCCGTAATAAGGCGAAGAACCGTCTCTACAAGAAGGCCAAGGGTTACGTCGGCGGACGTGGAACCCTGCTGCCTATCGCGACCGCAAAGTACGAAAGCGTAATTTCCGCCGTCTCTGGATCATTCGAATCAATGCGGCGGTTCGCGAACGCGGGCTGCGATACGGCGATTTTATCCACGGCTTGAAAAAGTCGGGCATCGACCTTGATCGGAAAATGTTGTCGGAAATGGCGATTGCCGATCCGGCGGCGTTCGACGCCGTTGTGGAAGAAGCCAAATCCGCCTTGGCTGCGTAGAATCGTCCGA
>QIKY01000017.1 GCA_003233175.1 Planctomycetaceae bacterium
TAGAACGTGGGGAATTTGTATTGAGGATCGCCGCCGGTTTGCTTGGCCATGCGGCGATGTTGCGAGCCGCCCGGATGTTTCAGCGGGTAGTCGATGCGGCCGGTAATCGGCGCGGCCCAATAGCTGTTGCCGGGCGAGGCGTCGGCAATAAAATCTTGCCCCCAACGGTCGAACACGTGGCCCCACGGATTGGCGAAGGCGAAGTTTGCATGCACGCTGAATTTCTCGGTGCGAGGGTCGTATCGCCAAACGCCCGCTTCGTGCAGACGCGTTAAACCGTACGGGCTTTCCACCTGCGAAAACTTGAACGTGCCTTCTTGAAAGTAAAGCGCGCCTTCAGGCCCCCACTCAAAAGCGGCCAAACCGTGGTGCGAATCGGCGGTATCGAAGCCGACCAGTTTCCGAATACGGACATCGGCCACGTCATCGCCGTCGGTGTCTTGCAGGAAGAGGATGTCGGGCTGCTGGGCGATATACGCCCCGCCCCGCCCGATCTCGAAGCCGGTTGGTTGATGCAACCCGGCGGCGAAAACCCGGCATTCATCGGCCCGGCCATCTTGATCGTGATCTTCAAAGATGAGCACTTTATCGTTCATGGGCGTTTTGGGTTTCCAGTGCGGATACGACGCCATCGTGGAAACCCATAACCGCCCTTTGTTATCGAAATTCAAGGCCACCGGGTTGGCCAGTTCGGGAAATTGTTCTTCGGAAGCGACCAGGTTGATTTCAAAACCGGGCGCCAACTTGAACAGCTTTTGCTGTTCCGCCGCTTTCAGATAATCGAGCGAGCCCAGTTTTCCGCGTTTGGCGTTGGGGTCGTCCTTGACGCCGACGTTTGTTTTGGGATTGATGAACGGCAAGGTGTTGCTGTCGTCCGCCGCCTGGGCGACCTGCTTGCCTTGGGCCAGCGCCCAGATGCGTTGATCGCGATTGGCGGTCATTTGGTCGAGAATGGCGCGCTCGCGCTCCATCACATCGCGATTGCGGTAGGTGCCGTCGAAGCCGGCTTCGCCCCGGTCGCCATAGATGGAGAAGCCGTTCACCGCACGGTAGCGATGCCACCAATGGAAGTTTTTATCCTCGACTTCCGCATAAACGGCGGGCTGAATTTTCGTGGGTCCGCCGGCGCCGAACAGGCCATCGTTCAGAATCGGCGCCAGTGCGCGGTAGCCGGCGGCGTTCAAGTGCGCGCCGTTGAGCGTCAGCCGCTGGTCCGACTTTTCAAACAGCCGCTTGGTGGGCGTGTACAAATCGACGAATCCGACAGACGTCTTTTGGGCGACGTTGGCCAAAGCCCCCGTGTAAGCGGCAAGACGTTGGTTATGCGCAACGCCATCGGGCAGGTTGGGATCGTGGGTGTTTTCAAAAGCGATGGGCGACACAAGCACGATTCTCGGCGGGCCCTTGCCGCTGTAATTTTTTTGCTGTGTTTCCTCGACCAACTTCGTCATTTCAGCGGTAAATTCCTGGAGCGCGGCGGCGCCGGCGAACGATTCGTTGAAGCCGAAGAAATACAACACGACCGAAGCGCTGCTGTGTTTCAAATGGACATCGGGTTCGCCAAAATTTTTGGAGCGAATTCGCTCGAACGGTTCATCGCCGGGAAAGCACAAGTTTCGCACCGCCAACGCCTGTTGGGGGAAGCGCTGGTGGAGGAGCGTCTCCCAGTAATTCTGGTGCTGCATTCGCTCGCCCAATTCGTTGCCGACCAGGCAAATATGGTCGCCTTTTTGCAGAGACAAAACCTCCGCGCGGGAAGACGAGGCCAATAGCAGCACCGATAGAAGAACAAGCAGGAAGATTGGTTTTGTCATGAAAAAGTCAATGCCAGAAAGAAGACAGAAAAAATTGATAATAGATACCGGCGCAATGCGGCCTGCTGGAGCAGCACACCGCCCATTTTGCGGCGGCGCGACGGAAATATAAATTCTAACATGCGACCGACGGCGTTGCAGCAGGCGTTATCGTAAATAACGCTTTCCAGGGCCGCATGCTGACGACAGCAAGGCGGAGCCGCGACGCGAAATCAGTCGGCTGGCTGGACGAGTTCAATCAGCATGCCGTCGGGGCCCTTGGCGCAGGTGACGTACTTCGCGTCGGGCGCCCCGACCGGTTCGCCAACGAAGTCGACGCCTTTTGCTTTGAGGTCCGCGACGGCGGCGGGAACATCGTGAAGAATAAAGGTCAGCCATCGGACGCCAGCTTGAAAATCGTGGGAACGGGGCGGCGGCGGGTTCTTAATGCCCATTAACTTGATCAGCGTATTGCCCGCTTTCAAGCGGACTTGCCGAAAGGCGCTCGGCGCCAAACCCGCGCCGACGGCCGTTTCCGTGGGAATCTCGAGATCACAGGCCACCTCCAAGCCGAGCAAGTCGCGATAAAAATGCAACGACTCCTCAAAGTTGCTGCACACAATGCAAAGGTCGACCGTGGGATGTTGTAAGGGCTGCATGTTTTGGCGCACTCCGCTGGAAATCGTAAATATCAAATTCAACCGAGATTTGGAATCAGGCATTTCGTGACACCGGCGTGGGGGTTGCTCGACAGCCGGCATTCTAACCCGTTTTCAGGGCGCCTGACTACTGTTTCGACATCGCACAAGGCGGCGCCGGTGTTTGCGACCACCTTACGGATGATTGTTTGGTAAGATGCCAAGGCGAGCGCCGCGAAGTGTGGAGCCCCGACGAATTTGCGCGAGATCAAACAATGCGATCAGCCAGCTACACCTGCTTTGCCACAACCCTAGTGCTCTGGCTTGCATTCTCGGCTTGTGCGGCGTGGCCGGCTGTTGTGGTCGCGCAGGAAGACGGCGCCCTGACCGTGGCCGATACTTCGAGTCCTCGAGCCACGTTAAGGAGTTTTATTGACGCCTGCAACAAGCTCAACGAACTTATCCGTCGAGAAAAATTCTATGATCGAACAGATCCAAGGCATGCCGATCTTGGCCGAGCGATTCTAGATTGTATCGACATGAGCGAACTTCCGGCCTTCGCGCGCGAAGACCGGGCCAGCGAAGTTGGGGCATGCATTAAGGAGATACTCGACCGCATCGCGCTGCCCGCTTGGGACCAAATTCCCGGCACGGCTGAAATTGAATCCGCCGGAGGCTTCGAAAAACTGTCGACTTGGAGAATTCCAGGCTCGCGAATTACGATTGCGCGCGTGGAGCAAGGCCCTCAAAAACATGAGTATCTTTTTTCGCCCGGCACCGTGGGCCGCGCCGTCGAGTATTACCAGAGCGTTGAATCGCGACCGTATCGCACCGGCGGCCCGGCAACCTCCGAAGGCCTCTTTCGGTGGTATATGTCGGCGCCGGGTCATCCGGCGGTGGCGGCGTTGGTTGGCCGACTTCCAGAACGCATGCAGCATGGCCGCACCCTGGGGCTGGCGACTTGGAAATGGCCGGGCCTGTTTATTTTGTTGCTGATCGCGGTTGCCGTGATGGCGTTGGCGTATCGCTTGCAACACGCGCTCACTCATCGCGTCAGAGGCAAAAGCGCCTTCAAATACGGCTTGACCATCGTATTCCCCATCGTCGCGATGCTCACACCGTTGGCCTTCAAGCATGCCATCCAATATTATCTGACCGTGCGGGGAATTCCGCTGTACCTATTTGGTTTCGCGGCCAATCTGGCGGCGTTGCTGGCGGCCGTGGTGGTGATTTTCGCCGGCGCTCGGCGGATCGCGGAAATCATTATTGCGTCTCCGCGAATCAATCCTCAAGGACTGAACGCGCAGCTAATCCGCATCTCGTCGCAGTTATTGAGCACCATCGCCACGACGATTCTTTTCCTTGTCGGGGGGCAATACCTCGGAATCAACGTCGGCACCCTTCTGGCAAGTGCTGGAATCGGAGGCATTGCGTTGGCGTTGGGCGCCCAAGATACGCTCAAGACTCTTTTCGGAACGCTTTCACTCATGGCCGACAAACCCTTCCGCGTCGGCGAGCGCATTCAATTTGGTAAATACGATGGCGTGGTGGAGGACATCGGCTTGCGATCCACCAAACTTCGACTCCTGACCGGCCACCTCGTAACGCTACCCAACGATCAACTGGCCGGCAGCGATATCGAAAACATCGGCCGTCGGAAATACATACGCAGGAAAGCGGAAATTCACATCCCGTTAGATACCGCCAGCGAGAAAGTAGAAACCGCGTTGGCGATCATACGTGAAAAACTGGCCGATCACGAAGGGCTGGCCCCCGAACTGCCCCCGCGAGTTTTTTTCGATGATTTCCAGGAGAACGCCTTCGTCATCCGGTTTTTTTATTGGTACTCGCCTCCCGACTACTGGGCGTTCAAGGCTTTCGGCGAACGATTGAACCTCGATATTTTCCACGCATTCGAAGAGCAGGGGATTCGATTCTCCTTGCCGCAGCGGCACTCTTATTGGAAAACTGATGCCGAGCAAGGACCGCTCGACGTGAACATTTCCGAAAACCGATCAAACCCAAACGACGACCATTCGCCTCATGGATCGAGAGCTGGGCGATAGAGCGCTCACGTGGTCCTGGTTCGGTGAAGTTGTTGCACGGCGAAACGACAACAGCAGCCTTCCTGCGTTGTTGCAACAGATTAAGAACCCGATCGGAAGAGCGCAAATTGCCAGCACGATCGTCGAAACGCTGGCTCGGCGCCGGGGTGGCGATCAACCGTAAGCACGCTGGGGTTTCGTTTTTTTATTTTTGGGCGATGCCGGTCAGACAACGCTACCGGTTCAGCTTTTTCCGTTGGCCACCTGGGTTGTTGCCGCCTTGAGGCCAATTCGGGTACGATGCGAGATGGCTGTTGATTCTTAATCGCCTGCGGAGCAAACCGACATGGAGAAGTCTTCCCAAACGACCGGGATCGTGGTTGCGGTTGTGGCCCTGTTGTTGGGGCTGGCGGGCTATTGGGTTTTGTTTTCGAAGTTCGATACCGCGCCGCCGGTCGAACCGCCGCCGGAACGCATTGCAGCGGCCGACACGGCGCATTATTTGGAGTTGCGAAACGTCGGTCTGGCGGAATTTGAAAATGCGGGATCAAAAATCGCGAAGTTAGACCACGCCGGTTTTGACGCCTGCTTCGGGAAGTTTCGCGAATTGGCGGCGAAATTACCCAGCGAACGCTTCGGCATTCAAAATTTGGCTTTGGCTTCCGTTTGGGCTGCCGGCGACACCAGCGGATACGCCCGCGAAAACCCGTCCAAAAAAGCGGCCGTGCGGCGTCAGGCGGCGGAATCGCTCGACGCCTTGGCGAAGTTTCCCGCCGCCGCCGGCTTCGCACACGCGATGCGAGCCCGGCTGTATATCGCCGAATCGAAGGAGCAACAGGCTCTCGAAGAATTACGGCTGGCCAGCGAACGCTTGCCCCACGATGCTGGACTGCACTATCAAACGTTCAGCCTGCTGCAAAATACGTATTGGGAGGGGCGGGATGAAAAAGCGGTCAAGCAGCAGGCTGGCGAAGCCTTGGAACGCGCGTACGAAATAGCGCCGGATAATCTGGCCCTGTTGATCGATTGGCTGACGCGGCAAGCCGAGACGCACGACGTCCGCATTGTCGAGACGCTAAACCACGCACAGACCGAATTGGCGCCCTTTGCCGACGACTTCGTGTCTCCAGACGGCAAAGGTCTGGCTGAATCGTTGGCCGCGGCCGTGCAAGCGGCGCGTAATGAAAAGTGGGGCGAAACGCTGGCCTCGGTTCGCAAGCTGAAAAATATTTTCTTGAAACTGGTCGCCCGCCAACGCGATCAAAAACGTCTCCAGCCACATGTGTTGGAGTACGCCATGCATGATTTTTCCAACGCCTTCTATGAACGCGCCGACATGGGCGAATTGGCGGCGCCGGCCCCGATACGCGTGGCGTTTCAACGTCTGGCGGAAACGGAACAGCCGCAACCGGCCCAGCCGGTTCGAGCCGCCTTGATGCTCGACTTCACGCTCGATGGCAAACAAGACCTGGCGATGCTTCAAGATGATCGCGTGCAGGTATTTTCACGCGATCAAGACAACGGTTGGAGCATCGTCGCGGAGTCGGTCCAGCAGGGAGATTTTACAGGCTTGCGAGCCATCGATTTGGATCGCGATTACCGAGAGAACCAAAACAACGCCGCCAACGCTCCGGCAACCAACGCTGCGGGAACTAACGCCACCGGCAAAACGCCGCCGAATGCCTGCCTGGCGGCCGATCTCGACTTGGTGCTCTTTGGCCAAGATGGCATCCTGATTCTGGAAAACAAACGCACCACGTCGGGAAAACGCGAACTGAATCGGGTCGACCTGAGTGAAGAAATGCAGGCGCTGCACGATGTGTTCACCGTCGAGACGGCCGACTTCGACCACGATGGCGATCTTGATTTGTTGGTTTCCTCGGCCGAGGGCGTCTCGTTGTGGAGCAATCGGGAGAACTTCACGTTCCGCGACGCCAGCCGCCGCACCAAGTTACCGCCGCCGCCGGCGCGAATCACGAAAATCATTCCCGTCGATGTGAATCGGAATGTCGATCTTGATTTCATCATGGCCAGCAGCCTCAGCGGCGCGGCCGGCGTTTTAGAAAGCCAACTGCGAGGACGTTTCCGCTGGCGGGAAGATTTGCCTCTGGAAGAGTTGGCCGATATAGCCGTAGCCGATGTCGATGGAAACGCCTCCTGGGATCTGCTGGCCCTGAGGAAAAAGGACCACGCGGTTTTGGTCGTCAAGACAACCACCGGCGCAAGCGGCGTCCAGTATGGCGAAGTCGAAAAAGTCGGCGTGGCGCGGGGCGAGCATTTGCAACTCTTCGATTTCGATAACGATGGTTATCAAGACGTGCTGGTTTGGGGCGAAACCGGTTGTTCGCTGTTTCGCGGCGAACCGCGCGGCGGGTTTTCCGAGCAGACGGAAATGGCGGCTGGCTTCCCGGAAAAGGTGGTTGGCTGTGACGTGGCAGATCTTGACGCCGACGGAGATCTTGACCTGCTGTTTGTCAGCGATGGCGGCGTAACGCTCTGGGAGAACGATGGCGGCAACGCCAACCATTGGCTCGATTTGCAACTTGTTGCCGAGTCGCATGCGCAGAACGCCAGTGAACGCACCAACACCTACGGCATCGGCGGACTTATCGAAATCAAGGCTGGGCGGCGTTATCAGGCGGCCACGGTAAGTCGCATCGCCACGCATTTCGGCTTGGGGAAATTGGAGCACGCCGATACCGCACGCATCGTCTGGACCAACGGCATTCCGCAAAACATGATCGCGCCGCAACAAAACGAAACCGTTTGCGCGGAGCAAGATCTGATGGGCTCCTGCCCGTATCTGTATACCTGGGACGGCGAGAAGTTCGCCTTTTTCAGCGACTGCCTGTGGGCTTCGCCGCTGGGTCTCTGGCAGGCGGAAGGGAAGCTGGCGCCGTATCGGGAGTGGGAGTATTTACGCATTCCGGGCGATGCCCTCAAACCTCGCCAAGGTGAATACCAAATACAAGTGACCGAGGAACTTTGGGAGGCGGCCTATTTCGATTCCATGCAGTTAATCGCGATCGACCATCCTCAAGATGTGGAAATTTATTCCAACGAGAAGGTCGGTCCGCCGGATATCGCGGAGCATCGTATTTTTACGGTTCGGGAGCAGCGCCCGCCGGTTGCGGCGCGCGACCAAAACGGCCGCGACGTGCTGGCGTTGGTGCTCAAGGAAGATGGCGAATTTTTGCGAGGTTACGACGCCCGCATCAAACAAGGTTTGGCGCCGGAACATTTTTTGGAATTGGATTTTGGCGATCTGTCCAGCGACGAGCGCGTTCATTTGTACCTCACCGGCTGGATTTGGCCGACCGACGCCTCCTTGAATTTGGCGATTTCCGAAAACCCAAAACTCGCTTCGCCCCGACCGCCCTCGCTTTCAGTTCCCGACGAAAACGGCCAGTGGCGAGAAGTATTGCCCTACCTAGGATTCCCCGGCGGCAAAACGAAAACCATCGTGACGGACCTCTCCGGCCTCTTCCTCACCGACGATTACCGCGTACGCATTAGCACGACGATGCAAATTTATTGGGACGCCGCTTTTATCAGCGCCAATGAACCGGCGGCGGAGTATCGCACGCAGGTGTTGGAATTGCTCGGCGCCAACCTGCACTACCGAGGGTTTTCCCGCCGCATCGCTCCCATCGGCGAAGGGCCCGTGCGTTACGACTACGCCCATGTCGACGTCGCACAACGCTGGCCGCCCATGCTGGGCCAATTCACCCGTTACGGCGACGTGGCCGATATTCTCAACACCGCCGACGACCGCAGCGTGGTGCTCGGCGCCGGCGACGAAATGACCGTGCGGTTCCAACAACCGAAACAGCCGCCGCCCGCAGGTTGGAAAAGGACCTTCCTCCTCTACAACATTGGCTGGGATAAAGACGCCAACCTCAGTTGCCTCACCGGCCAAATGGTCGAACCGCTGCCGTTTCGAGCCATGCAACAGTATCCGTTTTATGATAGCGACGTTCTTGAAGAGGGCGGTGCGTTTCCGAGAAGTGAAGCGATGTCCAGCTATTTGGAGCAAGATCAAACTCGGCGCCAAAGTTGGCCCCGGTTTTGGCGACAGGTCCTGCGCGGCGAACCCTCTGGAAAATGAACCATTCACGATTATGATTCCGTTGTCGGTAAGATTTCCTGGCAAGTATTCCACCAAGCCGGAGACGCGCTGGTTCGCCCAGCGTCGCCGTCACGAGCACAACGAAGAGCGGCCTCACAGTAGTCTTGGTTACCAGACCCCCTCGGAATTCGCGTCGCAGTGCGGAATCCCTTACGCAACCCGTACTCTCATAACCCCTGGTACAAAAAATGGGGGCATTCCAGTCTGATGATTGACACAACCAAACTTTCCCCAGCGGAACCAGAAGGCGGACTTTCGTCGTTCGCCAACCTTCTTTGCATGATTCTCGGTTTCGACGAAACCGAGAATGAATTCAGCTACGCCACCTATTTGGCGTGTATCGGACTGATGCCTGACTCGGCGCCGAAGCCGACACACCCGTTCTACTTTCCCACGAGTTTTCCGTCGGAAGGGCTCCCGTCGATTCTTCCCCGTGAGATCGCCGATCGCATGGAAGCGTCGTTCGCGGAACTTCGCGAGATTCGAAGCCGGCTGGCGGACTTCGGCGGTCCAAACGAAATCGGAGCACAGGCGACCGACGAATTCGGTCGGCGAGCGATGGCCGCTATTCGTCGCCTTGGCGCGGCCATGGGGTATCGCCGATGGGATTCTGGTGAAACGATGGTGATGATGTTGCAACTGTCCAAAGCGCTGCTGGCTGCTGGCATTGAAGAGTTCGAACTCGTGCAGGCGGTCAATCACTTTGGCAGCGATTGCTGCGTGTGGGAGGATTCTGAAGAGTCGAGCAACAAAGTTTGTGTCGGCGCGCTGCGGTTGGTCTTTCGGCTGGCGGGTTCCAAATTAGTCGAGACCGCAACACCTGGGAAACTCGCCCAATGGCGGGCAATGAGCCGACAAATCGCCGCCGTTCACAACGCGCTGTTCCCTGACGATCACTGCATCGTCGAGTTTCGCGATCACACCGCCGCGACGCTCATGAGGAGCCAGCCTATCGGCCCTTCGTACGCCGAAGTCGTCGCTAAACGCGAGGCCAACCGTTCGAAATAGGATTCTTCCCAATGAAGTTATACTTCGCACGGAAATGATTGACACAATTGCGTTTTATTTGGTGCAAATGTCACATTTTCAGCGGGGCGAACGTTCGATCAAGGTGTAAAGGGACTGGCGGTGTTTGAGCTTGAGCCGCCAGCTGCGCCTAGTGCGCCCAATGCTCCGAGAGCGGCTAGGCCTCCTGCGCCGCCGCCGCTTCCACCGCCTCCTCCGCCACCGCCACCGCTCGATGCTTGACCGAGCGGAGCTCCGGGAGGAACTTGGTTCGCGGGATTGCCGGGCAAGCCGACCACGGCCAAGTCTTGAGTGGGGATGG
>QIKY01000345.1 GCA_003233175.1 Planctomycetaceae bacterium
CGCGATAATTTCATCCTTGTTCGCCATGCAACAAGTATAAAAAATCACTCAATTCAAAGCACTACCAATTTCAAACCCGTGAACGGTTACCTTTTTTTAACCGTTCGCGGGTTTTGAATGGTCGGACCGATTGCTATCGCAATTTTCCGCGGCGCCGTGAACGGTTACACGCGAACGCCAACCATTCACGCCAGGATATCGTGCAGCACGTTGCCGGCGACGTCGGTCAGGCGCATGTCCCGGCCGCTGAATCGGAAGGTGGTGCGGAGGTGGTCCAGACCGAGCAGATGCAGCATGGTGGCGTGCAGGTCATGCACCTCGACGCGATTTTCCACCACCTTGTAACCGAACTCGTCGGTGGCGCCGTACGTGACGCCGCCCTGCACGCCGCCGCCGGCCATCCAATTGGAGAAACCGTACGGGTTGTGGTCTCGGCCGTCGGTTCCTTGTGCGAAGGGCGTGCGGCCAAATTCACCGCTCCAAACAACCAGCGTGTGGTCGAGCAAGCCGCGTTGTTTGAGGTCGGTCAGGAGGGCGCCGATTGGTTGATCAACCGCCAAGGCGTTGTCGGTGTGGCCTTGCCGCAGGTTGCGGTGTTGGTCCCAACGGTCGTGGGCGACGCGGGGGCAGGTCAATTCGATAAACCGCACGCCCCGCTCCACCATCCGCCGCGCGATTAGGCATTGCCGGGCGTAGATCGCGGTGTGTTGGTTCTTGGAGTCGAGGCCGTACATGCTTTTTGTTTTCTCCGTTTCGCGGGAGAAATCGATCAAATTCGGAACGGCGGTTTGCATGCGAAAGGCCAGTTCGTAATTTGCGATCGACGATTCCAAGGCGTCGGCCGCGCCCCAGCGGTCTAGCAGTTCGGTGTCTAAACGGTGTAGCAGCGCCAGTTTGTTTTTTTGCAAGTCGGCCGTCGGTTCCGCCGGTTGGATGTTCGCCACCGGCTGCGAACCGGCATTGAAAATCGAGCCTTGAAAAGAGGCCGGCAAAAATCCGCTATTGAAATTATCGAGCCCTCCCGGCGGAATCAGGCCGCCGTTGAGCACCATGAAACCGGGCAGGTCGCGGCATTCGCTGCCTAGGCCGTAGCCAATCCAGGCGCCCATCGAAGGGCGGCCTTGAATTCCGGTGCCGGTGTGTAAAAAGTAGTTTCCAAAAGTGTGCTCGGAGAAATTGGAGGTCATCGAGCGTATCACGGCCATTTCGTCGACATGCCGGGCCACATGCGGAAATAAATCGCTGACCTCCGTGCCGCTCTGGCCGTAATGCCGAAACTTCCAAGGGCTGCCCAACGTGGCGCCGTTGTCGTCGAACTGCGTGGGCTCCTTCTTCATCGAAAAAGGCTTGCCGTTTTCAGCCGTTAGCAAAGGCTTTGGATCGAACGTATCGACTTGCGAGGGGCCGCCGTCCATATAGAGAAAAATGACGTTCGTGGCCTTCGGCGTAAAATGCGGCTTCCGCGGCGCGAACACATCGCGCCGCGCGGCGGCCTGCGCCAAATGATTGCCCTCTTCGGCCAACAACGCCGACAACGCCACGGAGCCGAATCCGCAAGCGCAGCGGCGGAGCATATCTCGACGACTTAACGGCGCCGGCTGGTATCGTCCGCAGTGCGACATGGTTGCAACTCCCGAAGTTCGCGGCTAATTCAAAAAGACAAATTCCTTCGTGTTGAGCAGCACATGGCCGAGGTCGGCCCAGGCGTCGAGGCGGTTCGCGTTGGGGCGGCGCTGCATCTGCTCTTGAAGAAACTGCAAGGCGGCCGCCGATTCGTGTTCGTTGGGGGGCCGGGCAAAAGCCTGCACATACATTCGTTCGACGCGGGCGGCATTATCGGCATCGGCATTATCGGCATCGGCATTATCGGCATCGGCATTATCGGCGGGTGGCGAAGCCAACGCGGCTTCCGCCCACACGCGGGCTTGCGAAATCACGAAAGGATCGTTCAACAAAATCAGCGCCTGCGCCGGAACATTCGAGGTATTGCGCCGGCCCACGGTGCTGAAAGGCGTGGGCGTGTCGAACGCCAACATCATGGGAGAAAGAAAATTTCGCCGCACCGCAACATAAATACTGCGGCGGCCGGCGCCGTCGAGCGGACCGCTCCGCGCCGGCCGGCCGCGACCGTCCATAAAGGGCGTCAAATGGATCGGCACGCTGGGCCCGGCCATGGTTTCATCCAGCCGTGAAGATACGGCCAGGATGGCGTCTCTGATGACTTCACCCTCCAAACGCCGCAGCCGCATGCGATGCAACAACGCATTGGCCGGGTCGGCTTGATCGGCCGCCGCATTCAAACGCGACGACATCTGGTACGTGCTGCTTAACACCATAGTTCGCAACATCTGTTTGAGCGACCAATCTTGCCGCACCAATTCCAAGGCCAGGAAATCGAGCAAGGCGGGATGCGTTGGCGGTTCGCCCAAGAGGCCGAAATTATCGACCGTGGGCACGATGCCGCGTCCGAAGAGATGATGCCACAAGCGATTCACCCGCACGCGCGGCACGAGCGGACTGATTCGAGGATCGAGCATTTCTCGGGCCAGTTCCAACCGACCGCTGCCGGCGGCCCGCGCCGCGGTGTCTGCGTCGGGGTCTGCGGCGGACTCTGCGATGGCGTCGGGCTGGCCCACCAACGCGCTGAGCAATTGCCGGGGCGCGAGGCGGCCGTGCGCATTCGGGTTGCCGCGCACCAACACGTTTTCATCCTCGCCGGAGCCATCCCACATGGCAGGCGCCGTGCGTGAAGTTGTAACCATGCGCGCGGCCAACTGCCCGCGTTGCTGTTGCAACGACGTTGTCTTCTTCGCCAGTTCGCTCGCCGCAGAAGCTTCCATTGGCAATAACGCCGGCCGCTGCAACAGCCAATCGGCTAGGCCGGCCCAACGGCGGCCAGCGGTGGCGGCCAATTCGCCCTGGGCCATGGTTTGGCAAACGGTTTCAAACACCTGTTGGTAGGCTTCCGCAGCGGCTTCGGCCGTTTGCGGCGCGGCGGCTTGCAGCATTTCGAGCATTGCCGCGGAAGGGCCGTCTTGTGGGTTCGCCGGCGGCGCGGCGCCTTGCACGACCATGAGAATTTCCAACGGTTGGTCGTCGATGACCGTGAATTCCAAGTGGACGCCGTGCCCTGTGTAGCGCGATAAATCGTGCGCCACCCATTGCGGCTGGGGCAATTTATCGAAGCTTTTGAGCAACGAACCGTGCAATGGCCCCTGATTCACACGGTGCGAGTCGACCACCGCATACACATGCGCCGAACCTCGCACCAAGTAATAGACCTTGCCCGGCGCGATGGTAAACGTCGGCGTTCTGAGCGTACGGCCCGGCTGCTTCCAGCCGGCCGTGCGGCCCGATTCCGCCTCCGAACCGGGCGCCAATTGCAAGCCGTTCCAGAACGGATCTCGCACCGCCGCAGCATACGTTGCGATGCGCCCTTTTTCGCCGGTCGCATTGCTGCCGCCGTACAATCGGAATTCGCCCGGCTGTACGGGCGCCGCGCCGAACGTGGGGCCATCGGTTCGCCAGTCGCATTGCAGAGACTTGGAAAAGTCGAGCACCACTTCGACGTTTTGCAGTGAGGTGTTCTTTTCTTGCAGAGCTTTGCGCCACGTTTGCAGTGATTGGGAAAAAGCCTGGGCGTCGAAACGTCCTTGTTCCTTAGCCTTCGCCAGGGGATAGAGAGGATTGTGCGGCCGGTTGCGGGCCGCTTTTATTTCGTTCCGCCACGCCGCGATTTCAGCGGCGGGTGTTTCGGTTTTCGCGCCGGTAGCTGTTGTTTTTGCCGTCGGCTCGCTCAGTGCGGCCAAGAGCACATTGGCCAGGGAAGCGGCTGGTTGGCGCCACGCCGCGCCCTGCAAACGCGTGATTCTCCGGCCGCCTGTTTGTTGCACGCGGCCCAATTCCTGGTCCAAGGTTCGATTGGCGTCCAACGAATCGAAACGCACTTGTCGATACGCCGAACTTTGCAGGAAGCCGGAGAAGGCGTAATAGTCTTGTTGGGTGATGGCGTCGAATTTGTGGTCGTGGCAACGGGCGCAGGAAACCGTCAGGCCGAGAAAGGTTTTGGTGGCTACGTCGATCATGTTGTCGAAGCGGTCGGTTTCATCTCGCCGAATGTCGACCGGCGAGTGGACCCATTCCCCCATGAACCAAAAACCGGTGCCCAGAATCGATTCGTTGAAGCCCTCGAAAGGATGCCGCCGAGGGTTCGATAGTAAGTCGCCCGCGATATGTTCGGTGGCGAAAAGATCGAACGGCACATCGGCGTTCCAGGCCCGCACGACGTAGTCGCGATATTGATGGGCGTTGGGCGTGTTGTAATCGAATTCGTGGCCGCGCGACTCCGCGTAACGCACCAAATCGAACCAATGACGCGCCCAACGCGGACCCAGCCGGGGCGACGCCAAAAGTTGTTCGACCCGCTGCTCCCAGGCGTCTGGGCGAGCGTCGGCCAGGAAACTCGCCACGTCTTCGGCGCGCGGCGGTAATCCGGTTAGATCAAAATAGAGCCGGCGAATCAGTACTCGCTTCTCGGCGCGCGGCGCCGGTTGCAGGTGGGCGTCTTCGAGCTTTCGCAAGATATAAAAGTCGAGCGGCTGGCGGGGCCAGGCGGTGTTTTGCACCTGGGGAAGCGGCGTCTGCTCCAGCGGACGCCACACCCAGTGCTTCTGTTTTCGGCCAGCCAGGTCGAACGTCTTTTTCATGGGAGCGTCCGTGGCGTTTTCTCCCGGCGGCCAGGCAGCTCCGGTGCGCACCCACTTTTCCAGAATGGCGATTTCATCGGCCGAGAGTTTCGATTTGGGCGGCATCTGGTAGAGATCGCCATAACGCACGGCGTCGATCAACAAACTCTCTTCAAGATCGCCCGGCGTCACCGCCGGCCCCGTATCGCCGCCGGCAATCGCGGCTTGGCGGGAATCGAGCGACAACGAGCCTTTGGGCTCTTCCAGCTTATGGTTGTGGCATTCGTAACAACGGGCTACTAAAAGAGGCCGGACCTGCTTCTCGAAAAACTCAAGTTGCGAATCCGAAAAAGGCGGCGACGTCGGCTTTGCCGCGCGCAAGGCGTTCGGCAGCAGCAGCAGCAACGCCAACAGCGAACCATATTTCAGAGCACGCATGGCTAACATCTTTCCAGCGAAGGTGAGAGGCCCTGGGCAAAGGCGGGGGGCAGGGTGTTCGGCGGGACTGTCTCTTATATCTTATACGCACTCTTATATCTTATACGCACTCTTATATCTTATACGCAAAAACGCCGAGAGGCATCGTGTCCAACATCGGTACAAACAACAGCCGTGGCGTGGGTGCAAATCGTTTCAATCATACGAGATAACGCCTTCAATATAACTGCGGCGCGGCGCGGAGTCAAAATCGTGTTCTGCCCAGGTTCACATCACCGGCCTTTCGGCGAACCATGGCCGACGTAACGACACAAACGGTTTGGTTTCAATGCTTTATGTTCATTGTCGCCCTGATTTTTCAAGACGTGGGCGAATAAAACGCATGTAACCCTGGACGACTTGGAGAATGTGGGGTATATGGATGTGTTGATTACTCCCCCCGAATTCTGGATCTAAGGCGAACTCCCCCATGAAGATGCGCACCGGCGGCGCGACGATCGCGGTCTGGCTGGCTTTCTTCGTGTTGCCGTCGGCACATGGGTCCGACGATGTTGCCGCCGATTTCTTCGCGACGCTGCCGGCGGCGGTTGGAGAGTGTACCTCAGGGCGGGCTGCCGACATTAAGTCCGCAGCCGAACGATTGGAATTTCAGGCTGCGCAATGGGTTCTTTCGCTGCCAGAGACCGCCACCCCCCAAGACGTGCTTGAGCGCATTACCTTGTTGCTGCGCACCAAAAACCGGCTGGATCGGGAGAACGCCCGCGTGTTGGCGTTTCGCCAGGCGTTCGCTTCGTTGCCGCCGGGACCAGAGCGGCGGGAAACGATTCGCCAGTACCTAGTGATCACCTCGAAACTGATCGATCTTTCCGGGCGAATTCGCTACTTACTGCGCGATGGCATTGAAGACGCCACCTATTTCATTGAAGAGCAGCCAGCCAAAATGGCCGAACTGCTGGACGTGCTCATCGAAACGAAAAGTTCGATTGGAGCGTCGGTCGTTTCCTATCTGCTGTTCGACCCTGATCCCGGCGAAGGCGGCCAGCCCGCCAGCGCCGCGATAAAAAATCGAGTGATTCAACTGATTGCCGTGGCGCCGGCTTTTTATCTGCTGCAAGATTTGGCCGATTTCATCATGGAGCCAACCACAACCGCCTTGCAGAAACTCGCCGCCGCCAATGCGATTCTAGAAATCGGCCTGCCTCAAAACCGTCCACCCGGCGGCGACGATTCAATACCCGCTCCGGCCATCACGGCGCGCCAGCTCAGGGAAATCATCAGCCGTATTGATGCCACGGCGTTGCCTCCGAACCAGGCTTCGTATCGCCAAGATTTGCTCGCGTGGCTGGAGCAGCGGGCCGAAAAAGGGGCCCTGGGAAACGCGCTGCGCGTCAACGGGATTGATGTCCAACCCGGCGATTGGTTCCTCATGCGAAACCCCTCGCCCTACAATTTATTCATGGACCTCTCCCCCGGCCTGTTCACGCATGTGGGCGTCGTCGCGACACAGACCGGCCCAGACGGCGTTCGCCGCTTCGTGATCGTGGAAATGCCGGAGCGAAAGGCCCACATTCCGGCCACGAATGTCGGCGCTTACCTGGGCATGACGCTGCATTATGTGTTCTTGCGGCATCAAGATCCCGCCGTGGGGCGGAAGATGGGCCAAGTGGCGCGCGACCTCATCGGTAATGAAACACAGTTCGATCTCACCTTTCGCACTGAACGCGTGCTTAAGTTGAAAGGCCAGGAACTCAAGGGGCGTCGCATCAATACGTACTGCGCGGGTTTTCTGTTGGTGTGCGCCCAAGAGACCGGCCTGCCGCGAGAGGCGTTTTTTCCAATACCGGAGTATCCGGCCGGCGGCAACTGCTTGGAAAATTTGGCCAAGTTGGGCATCGGCATCGGCCACGACATGATCTCGCCGACCGGCGCCTTATTCTCACAGCAAATGAACATCATCGGCGGACGCACGCCCATGTACGAACCGGGCCGCGAAATAAAGGAGGCGGTGTACGATCATTTCGCCCAGAGCATGATTCTGCGAACACTCACGCCCACGCCCAACGCCATGCAAGCCCTGCGAGAAAAACTTGCGGCCTTGGCCAAGTACAATTCACTACTGGCCAAGGCGCTGGCCAAGGCGAACGACGTGAGTGAGCACATGGACTTGGAATCGGCCGCCAAGGCGTTTACCGTGGTCGGCACGCTCGACGAAATAGCAGACGCCAACGCACGCGAATTTTTTCTCGCCCGCCGCGCGATCACTTGCGGCCCGTTTGAGCAATTGGTCAAGGAAGGTGTTTCGGAGAAGCGGGTGGCGGAATTACGAAAACTGCGAGCGCGTCATCCCCGCTTATACGAACGCATGGCGGCCGACCGGCTTTCTCCGCGAGCGCTGCGTTTGGAATTGGTGTCGTACTACGCCGCGCGGGGCCGGCGGCAGCTCGACGAACGCTTCTTTCCCGCCAATGACTGATGCTGCAATCGGTGCTTCCTTGGCGGCGCGTACTCGCAAAACGGCCTCGAAGATTGTAGGGTGGTTGCTCGCAACCACTCAATAGGTTCATGGAGCGGGAAAGCGGTGAACTATCGTTTGCTATCGAAGCAGCTCGGCATTGTGTGCCTGCTGTTGGCCGGTGCGATGTTATTCAGCATTCCCTGGGGGTTTCCGCCTTTGAGCGGCGGCCAAAAGATAGAAACCGAAGCCTGTTTGGCGCTCGCCGGAACGATTGCAATTTCACTGGGGCTGGGCGGCGGGCTGATTTTTTTCGGCCGCCGGGCCACGGGGCGCCTGTATCGCAAAGAGGCCATGGCGACCGTCGGTTTGAGTTGGACGCTCGCGGCGCTGCTCGGCGCCTTGCCATTCTTGCTCTGCCAGACACACTCCCGCAGCGATCAAGTCATGACGTTCGCCGATGCTCTCTTCGAGTCGGCATCGGGGTTCAGCGGCACCGGCGCCACGGTCATCACCGACTTGGAAAACCCGGTCCTCGTGCCGCGAGCCATTCTTTTTTGGCGCAGCGAAACGCACTTTCTCGGCGGGCTGGGAATCATGGTGTTGTTCGTCGCGATTCTGGGGCAGGGCTCCGCCGGAAAAGCGCTGCTGCTCACCGAAATGCCCGGTCCTCATAAAGAGACGGGGCGTTCGCGCGTGCAACATGCGGCTTGGTCGTTCACGTTCATCTACTTCTCCCTGAACGCGGTTTTGACCACGCTGCTCCTGCTGCAAGGAATGACGCTCTTCGACGCCCTTTGCCATTCGTTTGGCGCCATCGCGACCGGCGGCTTCAGCACCTACAACGACAGCGTGGCCCATTTTCAAAGCGTGGGTATTGAAATGACCATCGCGCTGTTCATGGTGCTGGCCTGCACGAATTTCGCCCTGCTCTACTTGCTCCTATTGAGACGCCCCGAAGCGTTGTTGGCCGACGTGGAATTCCGGGTTTACCTGGCGGTGATCCTGGTGGCTACCTTGTTCGTGGTCGGTTTCGGCCTCTTCTACGGCGACTTCAACGGCCTGGCCGAAGCCTTTCGCCACGGGTTCTTTCAGGTCGTGTCCATTCTCACCAACACCGGGTTCGCCACCCAGAATTTTGACCAGTGGAACGAAGCCGGACGCGGCCTGCTCTTCCTCTTGATGTTCGTCGGCGGTTGCGCTGGAAGCACCAGTTGCAGTATAAAAATCATCCGCCATGTGCTGTTCTTCAAAATCATCTGGTTGGAAATCGAACAGTCCTGGCGCCCGACCGTTGTACGAACGCTGCGTATCGGCGACAAGCCCGTCGACGACCCCGAAATTCGTAAAAACGTGTTGGTGTATTTTGGCTTGATCTTGATCATTTTTGTCAGCGGGTGGTTGCTGCTTGATATCATCGAACCGGATGCTGTCTGGACCGCCATGGGGCACGCGCGACGTGAGAAACTGATCGACTGCGCCAGCGCCGTCGGTGCGACGCTCAACGGAGTTGGACCCGGCATGGGAACGATTGGCGCCGTTGAGAACTACCAACATTTTCAACCCGCGAGCAAATTTCTGTTCGTCTTCTTAATGATACTGGGGCGGCTCGAAATTTATCCGTTCCTCGTTCTGTTCCTGCCCCAGTTCTGGCGCAGCAGGTAAAGGAACAGTCGCCGGTTCGCTGTTCTTCGCGGCGGCTGTCAGGCAAGACCGCAAGAACGGCCACAAGGATGACCTTGCCCATCCATAGCGCAAGGTCATCCAAGCAGCCGACTACTGTTTCGCACTAGCGGGAAGTCGAGCGACGCTCAGATTCGCCATCGGAATGGTTGTTTCGGTGGTTGTCATCATCGGAACCGCCGTCGGAACCGCCATCGGAACCGCCATCGGAACCGCCGTCAGAACCGCCGTCAGAACCGCCGTCAGAACCGCCGTCAGAACCGCCATCAGAACCGCCATCGGAGTTCCCGTCCGACTGGCGGTTGTCATCTGAATCATTGTTGGAGCGATTTCCAGAGCGATCGTCGGAGTCATCATCGGAACCGCCGTCGGAGCTTCCCTGCGATGGGCTGCCGTCGTTATCGGATTTGTCATCGGCGCCGCCGTCGGAGTTGCCGTTGGAGTTGCCGTTGGAGTTGTCGTTGGAGTCGCCGTTGGAGTTATTGTCGTTGGAGTTATTGTCGTTGGAGTTGCCGTCGTTGGAGTTGCCGTCGTTGGAGTTGCCGTCGTTGGAGTTGCCGTCGTTGGAGTTGCCGTCGTTGGAGTTGCCGTCGTTGGAGTTATTGTCGGAGTTATTGTCGTTGGAGTTATTGTCGTTGGAGTTATTGTCGTTGGAGTTATTGTCGTTGGAGTTATTGTCGTTGGAGTTGCCGTCGTTGGAGTTATTGTCGTTGGAGTTGCCGTCGTTGGAGTTGTCGTTGTCGTTGCCGCTGGAGTTGCCATCCGATGAGCTGTTTTCAGCATGGTTGGGATCTTGCGCAATTGTTTCGCCGTTTTGATCGGACGCGTTCGTTTCATCGGACGTGCCTTGGTCGACCAATTCGCCGGCGGCGGAGGCGTCTAATTCGTCGATGACGCCCGCCAAGGCGGCGTCTTGCTGCGCCTGCGTGGGCGGCGGCGAACGCAAGTAGCTGATCACGTCCAAGACATCGCCGGGAGAAAGAACGCCGTCGTTGTTCACGTCTACGAATGTGGCGATGGCCATATTCGGATCCAACGGTTGGATGCCGTTATCGTGCAGGCCGTTGATCACCAACAGAGCGTCGACCAAGGTAACATCCAGGTCGCCGTTGACATCTTCGGATCGTTCGGTGTTGTGCCATTCATTGACTTCGTTTTCCAAGGCGACTTCCGCGGCGTCGGCGGAAGCGTCGGCGGACGCGTCAATCGGGCTGGCCGAGAGAACGAGTCGTTTTTCAAGATTTTCCAGAGCGAATTTGCGATTACGATTACGATTGCGGCCGCGATTACGATTAAGAGACATTTTTGAGTTCCTTGTTTGGGTGGGGTTCTTTAAGCGGTAATTTGGATGCGAATGTTTGGGGCGTTTCTATCCGCCTTCACAGGTAAGGAGCGGCGGCGACGCTTTGAACCCGCCAACTGGTCATACTTTTCCCTGGGTGGAAAAAATTTCACCATTGGGGCTTCTGCACGGAAAAATCGTTTTTCCACGCTTAGCACTGCTCGTGAAATTAGTGATGACTTGTCGGGTCTGAATTGATATTCTTCAGGGATTGATGACACTTATCCCTTTTTTGAGGATCGCC
>QIKY01000288.1 GCA_003233175.1 Planctomycetaceae bacterium
ACTCAGAGGAACAACCACGCCGTTACACGGCAATGCGTTTAACAATTCAAAACCACCAAGTCGTCACTAATTTCGCGAGCGATGCTAAGGGCGACCACTCGCGTTTGGTTTATGTTGTGCCGGGTGGCGATAGTGGTTGGAATATGTCGTACCAGACGATTCCCGCGCCTTATCTGACTGGTCCTTGGAACGCCGAAGGCATGTGGCGTCTTTCGCACGATTTGCAGCCCGCATACATCGTTCCGCCTGTGGGTAAGATCGGTGCGGGGCCCTCGGGCTTTGTGTTTTCGTCGGGCATAAGTTTGCCACCTCGCTATCGTAATCACTTTTTCTACTGCAACTATACGGGTAACGGCGGTGTTGAGTCGTTCGGGGTTCAGACGCAAGGCGCCGGATTCACGATCATCGACCATCACGACTTCTGCAAGCCGAGCAAAGCGAGCGATGTCGATTTCGGCTACGACGGAAAAATGTATATTGCCGAGTATCAAACGAGTCCCTTTGACAGAACCACCTCCGGCGGACGCATTTATACAATCTTTGACAGAACTCACCTCAACCAGCCCATTGTCGCGAACACACGCACGCTTTTTCAAAAAGGATTCGGGCATCAAACCGCAGAACAACTCATCTTGCTACTTCATCACGGCGATATGCGAGTTCGTTTGCGGGCGCAGTTCGCACTTGCGGCTCGCGGCGCCGCGTCGGCCGGTGTTCTTACGAAAGTCGCCAACGGAGATGAGAACCAGCTTGCCCGGCTGCACGCCATTTGGGGTCTTGGCCAGATTGGGCGGGAGAGTCCTGAAGTACTCGCACCCGTGCTCGTCTTGCTGGAAGACGCAGACAGTGAAATCCGCGCACAAACCACTCGGGTGCTGGGAGATGCTGGTTACGCACCGGCCGCCAACGCGATCGTGCCACTGCTTGCCGATGACGCGAACCGGGTTCGGTTCTTTTCAGCTTTGGCTTTGGGCGCGTTACGGCACAAGAATGCTGTCGATCCGGTCATCAGAATGCTCCGCACCAACGACGGCAAAGACCGCTACCTCACACACGCCGGTGTTGTGGCCCTTGAGCGAATCGGTGATCATGAACTCGTGCAACAGCGCGCAAACGACAAATCGGCGGCAGTTCGAATGGCCGTGTTGCTCGTGCAGCGTCGCTGGGCCGATCCTCGCATCGCCCAGTTTCTGGATGACGCCGAGTTGAAGATCGTCACTGAAGCCGCGCGAGCGATCAACGATCTTCCGCTGACAACTGGCCGAGCGAAGCTCGCGAATCTTGCAGAACGTTATCGGAACGCATCGGGCCCGGCCGTAGCGCCTCTGATGCGCCGCGTGATCAACGCTAATCTTCAAATCGGCGGGCGCACCAATGTTGAAGCAGTCGTTGACGTCGCGACCAGTGAGAGGCAGCCGCTCGCCGTTCGCACCGAGGCGATCTCCGCCCTGGCCGCCTGGCGGGGCCCCGCCAAACGCGACCGGGTGACCGGATTTTGGCGGCCCATTGAGGCTCGTGAGCCGTCTACCGTTCGCGATGTGGTCCAGGACGCAGCGTCGAAGCTTCTCTCGGCAACGTCAGGGAGCTTGCAGGCCGCCGTCACTAGGCTGCTTGTCTCGCTGAAAGTGAAAACAGACGACCAAGCGTTCGCCAAGTGGGTCATCGACTCCAATCGTTCACCCGACGTACGCATCGCTGCGCTGCGTCTTCTGAGCAGCCGACAGTTTGGCGAACTTCCAAAGATCCTTGACACATTACTCGCTTCGGATAATGCAGAACTGCGAGCCGAAGCACGTGATCTGTTGGCGAGAAACAACGAGGACCGGGCCACGTCGCTCTTTTCACAACTGCTGGATGATCGAGGCGGTGAACTCGGAGAGAAACAACGCGCGCTCGCCGCGCTCGCGCGATTGAAAACGCAGAAAGCCGGGCAGACGCTTGATGATTGGGCAAACCGTCTTCGTCAGCATGAAGTTCCGGATTCTCTGCAACTCGACTTGATCGAGGCGCTCACCGCATCGCCAACCAAATCACGTCAGCATGCGATTCGCCAATTCAGGGCGGCGGGCAATGCGTCTGATCCTCTGACCGCTTACCGCGTTGCACTGGCTGGAGGCAACTCGAATCGCGGACGCGACCTTTTTGTCAGCCATGCCGTCGCGCAGTGTATTCGTTGCCATCAGGTTGGCGGTCGTGGCGGCACTGCAGGACCGGACCTTTCGACGGTCGCCAGTCCGAACAGAAAGACTGATCGCCGCTATCTTCTCGAATCGATCGTTACGCCCAACGCGACAATCGCCAAAGGATTTGGCGCCGTCTCGCTCGTTCTAGAGAGCGGAAAAGTCGTCGCCGGCGCGATCAAGGCCGAAGACAAAACATCCTTGACGCTCGTAACTCCGAAGAATAAGACGATTCGCATCGATCGCAAAACAATCGACGAGCAAACCGCAACCACGTCGGCAATGCCCCTCATGACGAAAATACTAACGCTGCGCGAAATCCGCGATCTGGTTGAGTATCTGTCCACGTTGAAGACGAACAGCCAACCGAAGTGAGGAATGAAAGATGCTGAGAACAATCCTGTGGTGTGTCGCGTTGATTTGTGCGTTGCTT
This sequence comes from Planctomycetaceae bacterium, assembly GCA_003233175.1. Taxonomy (GTDB): domain Bacteria; phylum Planctomycetota; class Planctomycetia; order Pirellulales; family Pirellulaceae; genus SZUA-33. The sequence goes on from QIKY01000288.1 coordinate 2,614, forward strand.
TTCACATTGGAGGTTCAAGCTGCGCCACCCAACATACTCTTTATCCTCGTGGATGACCTGGGCTACATGGATGTCGGCTGCTACAACCCCAACACCTTCTACGAGACGCCAAACATCGACAAGCTGGCCGCCAGCGGCATGAAGTTCAGCAATGGTTATGCCGCCAACCCCGTCTGCTCCCCCACCCGTTACAGCATCCAGACCGGAAAGTATCCCACGCGAGTCGGCGCCACCAACTACTTCTCTGGAAAACGCAGCGGCCTCTTCAACCCCGCCCCTTTACACGACCGAATGGATCTGGAGGAAATCACGCTGGCCGAAGCCTTGAAGACCAAAGGGTACGCCACTTTTTTTGCCGGCAAGTGGCACCTGGGACCAACAGCGGAATTCTGGCCGGAGAATCAGGGTTACGACATCAACAAAGGAGGCTGGAAGCATGGAGCACCCTGGTTCGGTAAGAAATACTTCAGTCCCTACGGCAACCCACGTCTGATCGATGGCCCTCCGGGAGAGCACCTGCCTGATCGTCTTGCCACCGAAACCAACGCCTTCATTTCCGCCAGCAAGAAAGCCGACAAACCATTTCTGGCCTTCCTTTCGTTCTATTCGGTTCACGTTCCTCTTATCGGCCGACCAGACCTTGTTGCAAAATACAAGAAGCGGGCAGCCCAAGTAACTGGTTCCGAGTTTGGCGTTGAAGAATTGGTCTGGCCAAAAAATAAAGGCGTCCGCAAGGTGCGGATTCTCCAGAAGCATGCCGTCTACGCCGCTATGGTCGAAGCAATGGACCAAGCTGTGGGCAAGGTGCTTAAGCACCTCGATTCACTTGGGCTCACCGACAACACCATTGTCTGTTTTACTTCGGATAATGGTGGAACCTCGACATCCGAGGGACTCCCAACTTCCAATCTCCCATTGCGGGGCGGCAAAGGATGGCTTTATGAAGGAGGGATTCGGGAAAACTTTATTGTGCGCTGGCCCGGCGTCACTAAGCCTGTTTCCGTTTGCGAACACCCCGTCATGAGCATCGATTTCCTGCCCACACTCTGCGCCGCCGCCAACATTAAACCAAAGCACCAGATCGATGGCGAAAACCTCCGCCCACTCCTCTCCGGTGAAAAGACGACGCTCGATCGCGAAGACCTTTACTGGCATTACCCTCACTACAGCGTTCAGGGCGGCTTCCCCGGAGGCGCAATTCGCTCAGGAAAATGGAAGCTCATCGAGCGTTACGAAGACGGCTCCGTCCAACTCTACAATCTGGAGGAAGACATCGGCGAACGCAGGAATCTCGCAGAGTCCAACTCCGCCCGCGTTGCCCTCATGCGGAAAAGGCTTCACCAGTGGTACAAGCAAGTCGACGCCAAGTTCCTTCAACCCAAAGACAAAAACGGACCGGAGCCGTGGAGGCCATAAGCTCGTCCAACTGGCCAACAGATTTCACATCGGGGACAGAACTGATCAAGAACAGCAACACGCGATGAGCAGCAATGCCTGGCAACATGTACTAACGCTCGACGCATCGCGAGCTGTCGTCGACGGCGACCCAAAAGCGCTGCGCGAGGCCATTTCTCGCGGGGCGGATCTGCGCATCTATTCCGAGTTTCGCCACAACGAACACATCGACACGAATTCCAGTAGTGATGAATTGGTTCGGGAAACGATGGACATGCGAGCCACCTACCTGGTCGATGGCCGTTGGTGCGCAGGTGTCATCACGCTGCGCCAACCGGTGGAGTTGCCGCACGGATTTGGGCCGCGACCGTCGCTCTCGTTGTTTCTGTACAATGAAGATGGGCAACAGGCGGTCGCAAGACCGTTTCTTGACGGACCGCCGGTGTCTGCCGCACGCGGTCCAGCACCGACGCCCGATCACACTGACATGCCCAAATACCATGAACTCAATTCATGGGACGCCGAGACGAACGCGCCGTCGAGTAACTTCGTCTATCAATTCGACACATTGCGCTATTACGTCCGCGATGACTGGCAGTTGGCGTTGCACCATTTGGCCGACGGGACGGTCGTTTCGGGATCGCATGAGGAAATAGCCGACGCGTTTGCCTGCGGCGTGGAATGGAAAATCGGAATTACTGGATTGTGCGACGACCTGGCGCCCGCCGACGCGTTGGCCATGCCGCACGAAGTGTTGATTCAGGCTGGATCGTGTTATCTTTATACTTCCCAGCAACTCTTGATCGCCGCATCCCACCCGTTGGCGCGTGTTCGCCCCCAAATTCCACTACGCTACGAAACCGACGCCTGGGACTACGCCTGGCTGGTAGCGCGCACCGATGGGCATGTTGCACGACTGGTGTACGACCCATATACGCTTTCATCTTCGCGCGCGGAGGCACGGTGCGCAATCCGTTGGTTCTACCGCTAGAAGAGGTGATTAAGGATACTCCTGTGAAACATCACTTGGTGACGACCGTATTATTGATTTCCGCTTTCAGCTCAGGAGCGTCGATTCTCAGCGCCGAAGATTCTCCCGCGCCCAAACCACATCCGTTCGGCAAACGAGAACACGTCGTGCAGCAGAGCAATGGCGAGCGGGAACCAATCTCGCTGCCTGCGGAGATCCAATGGATCAGCGAGCCCTGGTACAAAGAACGCAGTGACGAGAACGCGCAGATGCCCTACTTGGCGTATCTGCCGGAGAAGGACCGAATGGTGATGTTGGTGGTCACGCATCATCCCACCAACACGGCGCTGATCTTCAGTGACGATCGCGGAAAGACATGGAGCAAACGGAAGTGGCTGATCACCGATGCCAAGGGCCTTCCCAAGCCGGGGATCGCTTTGGGGCTGAGCAATCTTGGCGGCGGGAAACTACTGGCGTATCCGGAAAACATCTCGCATGGCCGTTGGTTAAGCAGCGATTTCGGCGAAACATGGAAGTTCACGCCAGCTCAAGATTCCGTCAAAAAGCGATACGTGTGGGATCCACTGTTGGTGGTGAAGAATTCTAAAGGACGCGTCAGCAAATTGTTCGAAGCGAGTTGGCGACCCACCGGAGTTGCCTGGGGATCACCAAAAGGTTTCTACTCTCAGGCTTATTTTCGCTCCAGCACGGACGTGGGCCAAACATGGAGCGATGAACTGAAAGTTCCACAATGGCTGGGCGTGAACGAAGTAAATCTGATCCAAGCCTCAAACGGCGATTTGGTCGCCGCCTGCCGCACCGACTACCCCAAACGATTCGCCCATTTCCGGACCGATCACTACGGCGGGTTGGCGGTTTCCATCTCCAAGGATGAAGGAAAATCATGGTCCGGCTTAAAACCCTTGTATGAATGGGGCCGCCATCATCCCAGCATGGTGCTGATGCCAGGCGGAGATATCGTCATGACTTACGTGGTGCGTCTGGGCATGCCGGCCACCTACGAAGGGTTCCCGCAGTTCGGTGTTGAGGCCGTGGTCAGCCACGACAACGGGCAAACGTGGGACAAGGAGCATCGTTATATCCTGGCGACCTGGGTGGGCAACATCACTGGGCCAACGGCCTGGTTCTGTAGCGTGCAATCCACCTCGACCGTGCTGCTGCCGGATGGAATGCTGCTGACAGCGTTCGGCGCCGGTTTTCGCAACCTCAAAGGGGCAAAGATATGCAAAATGGACGTGGCGCTGGTCCGCTGGCGTTTGAAGTAACAGACGGTTAGTCGGAGTTCACTGCCGCTCGCCTAAGTCTGTTCACCACGAAGGAAACCAGATGGCAATTGGAACGGGAATCGCCACGCAGATCGACCGGGAATTTCTGGAACGGGAACTGGAGTCGTTCCTACCGGATCGCGGAACAAATCGCCGACGCCCGGCAATGCCGCGGCCTGTTTTTCGTCAAGCCCGACGACGATCCGGAGTGGGTCCGAGACAACGTCAAACGCCTCGGTCTGCACGGCCTGAAGTGTTATTTCACAATGGCCGATGTTTCATCGATCTGGGAAGCCGACACCGAAGCGTACTTGCCGGAACCAATCGTCAAGGTCGCTGATGAAGAAGGTTGGGTGATCACACTGCACCTTGTGAAGTCGCGAGCCGTCGCCGATCCGGCCAATATCGCCTGCATCCGGCAATACTGCGAGAAGCACTATGCGTGGGCATCTAATTAACTTATTCACTGTCAATCGGATAAACAATACGGCATATGGAGTCGCCGTGCAATCAGATCATACACGTCAAATCATCTCGTCATTACTATTCCCCAGCAGGACATCGGAGCTCTAGCGGCGTTAGGGGAGTTTGCGAAGTAGGCGAGCCATTTCGAGAGCCGCTTCGGCGCATTCGGCGCCTTTGTTGCCGACGTTCCCGCCCGACCGATGAATCGCTTGCTCCAGTGTGTTGCAGGTCAAAACGCCAAACAGCACGGGAACTCCCGTGTTCAGCGAAATCCGCCCCAAACTTTGGCTCACCTGTTGATTGATATACTGATCGTGGGTTGTTTCTCCGCGAATCACGGCGCCCAGGCAGAGCACGGCGGCGTAGTCGCCGGACTGGGCGAAACGTTGCGCCACGAGCGGCAATTCCCAAGCTCCGGGCGCCCAGGCGACGGCGATATCCTGATCCTCCACGCCGCCGCATATAAGCGTTTCGACGGCGCCTTCCAAAAGTTTGCCCGTGATATTCTCGTTGTAGCGAGCCACCACCACGGCAAACCGCCCAGCCGGCTCAGAGGCGTTTGGTAGAAATTCCTGTGGCATCAAATGTTCCTCCCGCGAGACGACTCTCGCATTTAGTAACCGTTCACTGGTTTTGAACTGCCGGATAGATTGCTGCCACTTTTCCACGCGACGCGGAACCAGTACACCCAGACCTTCCTTGGCGTCTTTCGGGAAAACATTGCAACGCAGGAAACGTAGCGCGGCCTTTGACCGCAACCAAACTCGCGATCAATGCAGACGAAGTTTTCCACTTTTCCACGAAACGCGAGCGAACGACAAAAAAACATTTTTACCACGAAGAGCACCGAGAGCACGAAGAAGAAGCCGGCGCCTCATGAACTAAAGAGCACGCCCGCCGCATTAAACTTCGTGCTCTCTGTGTTCTTCGTGGTTTATTCATTGCACGCTTTGGTCGAGCGGTCTGAACTCACTGGCGGTTCATTTGTGTTTTTTAACCGGTATTTCAACGCCGAGGTTTAATCTTCCTGAAGTTGGTTGACAACGCAACAGCTAATAACTTGCGATCAAATTTCGTTTTCCTTCATTTCGTCATTATCTTCTCTATTTCTTCTCTGCGGCCCCCTGCGCCTTTGCGACCTCCGCGTTTCCCCTCTTCGCAACCATTCACGGGCCGGTGGATTGCCATCGTTATTTCCCGCAGTCCGCGAGACGACTCTCGCATCTTTTCACTGTTCCGCGAAACCGCAAAAACGCCAGCACTATTTCATGTTCATGCTCATGAGAAATTCGGCGTTGGTGGGTGCTTTTCCCAAGCGGGAAACCAACAACTCCATGGCGTCGGGCGGGTTCATCTCGCTCAACACGCGCCGCAGAACACAAACGCGGTTGTATTCGTCGGGGTCGAAGAGCATTTCTTCGCGCCGGGTTCCGCTGCGGTTGATATCAATCGCCGGCCAGACGCGTCGGTCCACCAGGCTGCGATCCAACATCACTTCCAGATTTCCCGTGCCCTTGAACTCTTCAAAAATGACTTCGTCCATGCGGCTGCCAGTGTCGACCAGCGCCGTGGCCAGAATGGTCAGCGAGCCGCCTTCCTCGATTTTGCGGGCAGATCCAAAAAATCGTTTGGGATACTGTAAGGCGTTGGCGTCGAGCCCGCCGGAGAGCACCTTGCCAGACTGGGGGCACTCCGAATTCCAAGCCCGCGCCAAACGCGTGATCGAGTCGAGGAAAATGATCACATCTCGGCCGTACTCCACCATTCGCTTGGCTTTTTCAATGACCATTTCGGAAACCTGCACGTGCCGGCTGGCCGGTTCGTCGAACGTCGAGCTGACCACTTCGCAGTTGGAGCCTTTCACTTCCCGCTCCATGTCGGTGACTTCTTCCGGCCGCTCATCGATGAGCAACATGATCACATAGGCGTCGGGGAAGTTAACCAGCACCGCCCTGGCCAGTTTTTGCAGCAGTATGGTTTTTCCCGCCCGGGGCGGACTCACAATCAAACCGCGCTGTCCGAAACCGATGGGTGTCATGAGGTCGACCACGCGGGTGGCGAAGTCGGCGGCGTCGTGCTCCATCACGATGCGCTGGTTGGGGTGCAAGGGGGTGAGATCGTCGAACTGCACCTTCTGCGCCAGGAGGTTCGGGTCTTCGTAGTTGATGGCCTCCACGCGCAGCAGGGCGAAATAACGTTCGTTTTCCTTGGGCGGGCGAATTTGGCCGGCAACCGTCGAACCATTTCGCAAACCAAAACGGCGAATCTGGCTCGGCGAGACGTAAATATCGTCGGGGCAGGAGAGGTAATGATAATCGGGGCTACGTAGAAAACCGAAACCGTCGGGAAGGATTTCGAGCGTTCCCTCGCCGAACATCAGGCCGTTCATCTTCACGCGTTCCTTGAGGATTTTGAAGATCAACTCCTGTTTCTTCATCCCCGCGACATCATTGACGTTCTCCTTCCTGGCGGCGTCAATCAGTTCGTTCATCGTGAGTTTCTGCAACTCCGTCAGATGGACTTCGCCTTTTTTGATGCGTTCATAACGCTCATGCGGCTCCTCGCCCACACGCCGACCTTCCTCCGCCAACTCTTCCGCCACGGAGAGCGGCTCTGATTCTCTGTCTCGCCGCTGGCTGTTCGTCTTTCGGCTCCCGGCAGCCGGCGGCGCCTCACCCGCCCCTCCGGGAGGATCGGCAACAGTTTTCTTTTTCGCGCCTTTGCGGCGAGGTTTTTCATCGGCGGATCGTGGCATGGAAAGACGCTCCAAATGGTGTTGTCGCGACGCTCGAACGGCGCCCTGGGAAGGAAGGGTTCGACAATCTCAGAATTGGAAAAGGACACGGGGAAGGGCTCAGGATTGGGAAAGGAAATAAACGAGTGTGTATTTGTGGAGGATCGCATTACGAAGCGTGGCGGAACAGGCAGCCCGCTAGTTCATTGAGAAAGCTGGCGCCTCTATATGTCAATAGTTAGTTGTCATTCGTCATTTGTCATTTGGGGGCAACCATCGAATCATTCGTCGATGCTTCTCTTCATACATTCTGGATCTTTTGCCAAAAATGCTCCAATTGCTCCCGCGTATGCTCCACGGAACCCGAATTATCGATGACGAAATCGGCCCGCTCTCGTTTGAACGCGATCGATTCTTGCGCCGCCTCTCGGGCTGTAAAACCGTCAGACGACCAGCCTCTGGCTTGGGCTCTCTTCAGTCGTAACGCACGGGGCGCATCGACCAATACAATGAAATCGCATATTTTGTCCCATCCGGCTTTGAACATGACCGGGGCATCCAGCACGACCGCCGGGGCGCCATTGGCGGCGAATTTTTTCGCTTGCTGGCGAAGGCGTTCGCCAATGCGAGGGTGCGTGATGCTCTCCAGGTAGTTCAGGTTTTCACGTTTCTCCGCCTCTTCGCCAAATACCAAACGGGCCACCGCTGGCCGGTCTATTTCTCCTTCCGCATTGACAACACCCGCGCCCCAGCGTTGCTGCAACGCCGCGCGAACGGCCGGCTCTCGCAAAACTTCGTGGCCTGTTTTATCGCCATCCAGCAACGGAGCGCCGAGAGTTTGTAGGTATTCGGCCACCAAACTCTTGCCGCTGGCCACGCCGCCGACAATGCCAATCACGACCATAACAGCCAAATAGTTCACATTAGGTAGGGACGATCACATCCTGCCGATCAATAACCGCTAGGCTTCGCAGGCCGCCCAATTTGGACCGGTTTTTACATCTACTTTCAGCGGCGAACGCAAGGCGTACACCGAAACCATGTTCTCGTCGACCAGCTTGACAAGTTGCGAAATTTCCGCAGGCGGGGCTTCTAAAACTAATTCGTCGTGGATTTGCAGTAACAGCCGCGCTTCGAGCGACTCTCGCCGCAGCGCAGCATAGACATGATTCATTGCAAGTTTGATGAGGTCTGCGGCCGAACCCTGGATAACAGTGTTGATCGCAGTTCGTTCAGGTAGGTTGGGCATTCTGGAGTTGCCGCGAGCGGCGTTATCACGCACGCCGTGTATTGTGCGGCGACGCCCCAGAATAGTCTTAACATAACCATTCTGTCGGCAATCCGCCAGCGTCTTTTGCAGAAATTCGTCCACCCCGGCATAGCGGGCAAAATAGGCGTCGATGAATTCGGCCGCCTCTTCTTGCTCAATTCCCAGCGATTTCGCCAACCCGAACGGCGATTGGCCGTAAATAACGCCGAAATTTATGGCCTTTGCGCTGCGCCGCATGGCCGAACTGACCTCTTCCAACGGGACGCCATACACTTCGCCGGCCACCATCGCGTGGATATCTTCATCGTTGGCGAAGGCGGCCAACAGCGTTTTGTCTGCGGAGAAATGGGCCAGAACACGCAGTTCGATCTGCGAATAGTCGGCCGTCAAGAGTTGCCAGCCCTCTTCGCCGGGTACGAAGGCGGAGCGAATTTCGCGGCCCTCCGGCGTGCGAATCGGAATATTTTGCAAATTAGGATCATTCGAACTAAGCCGACCAGTGGCCGCCACCACCTGATTGAACGACGTATGCACCCGCCCCGTTCGAGGATGCACCAGCGCCGGCAGGGCGTCGACATACGTATTCTTCAATTTGGCGAATTGCCGATACTCCAGCACTTTGGCCGGCAAGGGATGTTCCGCTGCTAGCTGCTCCAGCACGGCGGCGTCGGTGCTTGCGCCGGTTTTCGTTTTGCGCACCGGCGTGAGGCCGATTTCATCAAACAGCACCACCGAGAGTTGCTTCGGCGAGGCAATATTGAATTCGCGGCCGGCAATTTCGAAAATATCCCGTTTGGCGTTTTCCATCCGCTGGGCGAATTCCTCGCTGAGCCGCGCCAGCACATCGGTATCGATGCGCACGCCGTTGAACTCCATTTCGACCAACACATCGATCAAGGGAATTTCCACATCGTCGAATAGCGAACGCAGCTCTTTTTCCGCCAAACCTTTTGCCAACGGCGCCTCTAGCCGCAGCGGAATATCGGCGTCTTCGGCGGCATAATGTGCGACATCGGCAATCGGCGCTTCGTCCATCTTTTTCTGTTTCTTGCCGGAGCCGATCAAAGACTCAATCTTGAGCGGGTCGTGCTGCAAATATCGGCGCGATAAATCGTTCAAGCCATGATTCTGCTCTCCCGCCTCCAGCAGGTAGTCGGCAAGCATGGTGTCGAACGCCACGCCCCTCACATGCACGCCCGCCGAACGCAGCACGATCATGTCGTACTTCAGATTCTGGCCGATCTTTTCAATCGTGGGATCTTCCAAAATCGGCCGCAGCCGCTGGAGCGTTGTTGCTGGATCAAGGCAGGCTTCGCCTTCAGGACCGCGCACCGCCAGATAATACGCTTCGCCTTCGCGCCAGGCAAACGAAAGGCCCACCAAGTCCGCCCAGCGAGGATTGATCGACGTGGTTTCCGTATCGAACGAGAAGCGTTTTTGTTTTTGCAGTTCTTCCATGAACGTATCTAGTTCCGCTTCGGTGGTCACTGCTCGATAATCGGCGTTCCATATTGGCGGCGTTATAGCCGGCGCGCCGCCCAAGCGTTCGGCCAGACGTCGAAAACCGAACTCCCGAAACAGATCTTGCGCGACGATTTGATGCACGCCGCCGACACGCCCTTGTTGCCAATCGATATCGAGCGGCATGTGGGCTTCCAGCCGGACTAAGTCGCGGCTCATGTACGCTTGCTCGCCAAACGTCAGCAAATTTTCACGCCGCTTCTTCCCCGACACTTCGCCGGCGTGCTCCAAAACCGATTCGAGCGTATCGTATTTTTGCAGCAGTTCGCGGGCCATTTTGGGGCCAATCAGCGGAACGCCGGGAATGTTATCGGAGGTATCACCGACCAAGGATTGAAAATCGACCGCTTGATCCGGCCGAATTCCCCAGTCGTTTTGCAACGCGGCGGCGTCGTACATTTGATCTTTGCGAATGTTATAGATACGCACGTGGTCGGTGAGCAGTTGACGGCAATCCTTATCGCCCGTGACCAGCACGCACTCACCACCCGCTTCATCGACTTCTCGCGCCAACGTGGCGAGAACGTCGTCGGCTTCGTAGTCGTCGTGCAGCAACACCGGAACATTCAAAGCCTCCAGAACACGCAGGATTTGCGGGATCTGCAATTGCAAATCGTGCGGCGTCTCGCTGCGGTTGGCCTTGTATTCGGGATAACGCCGGTGGCGAAAATTATCACCCGGCGAATCGTAGGCGCAAAAAAGGTAGTCGGGCTTTTTCTTTTTCTGAAGATCGAGAATGTCGCGCGTGAACCCATGAATGGCCCCGGTGGGCAATCCGTTCGGACTCGTCATCGGCGGCATGACATGAAAAACCTGAAAGATCAACGAGAACGAATCAATCACGTAGACCGTCTTGCCTGCCAGGTTCGGCCGCTCGCCCGGCGCCAATACTTCCTCCTCGCACGACTCGGGTTCAACGGTATCGGGCGCAGTCGCGACAGGCTCGACCACCGCAGGCTCAATGGCCGCCTCTTCCGGTTCAAACCCCGCGAACATCCGCTGTTGCGACTTTTTAGACGCCAAGACAAGATTCCTTTCTTTGTTTAACGGCAAGCCGAAGGCGGCTGTGTTTCGTCATGCGCAACTCCCAGACGCGCAGTCGCCTTCGGCTTGCCGTTAAACGAACCGTTCATAACCGAGGGAAGTAGTAATATCCCAACCCGTTCGCCGCCCCGCTCACTTCTGATGCGGCGGGCGTAATTCCCAATGCTCGCCGAAGAAATCGGCGTCTACTATTTTACCGGGCGCGAGGCTGCTGACCGGCGTCCGCAAATCGAGCACGGCCCAATCGGGTAGTTTGGGAACTTGCCGCGCGTTGTTCAAATAGTCGTACTCCCGAAATGTGAAGCCGCTGTTGAGCACCACGTACCGCTGAGGGTTCAAGGGGTTCGGAAAGATCATCGCCACGGCATGATGCGCCGCATCGAACCGCCGCTCGCCCGCCACGATTTCTTTCTCACCCCATTGGATCGGCAATTGCGCCGCGATTTTCGCCAGCACTTGGTTGCTGGAGGGATCTCCAAACAAGACCAGAGTCGCCTCTGCGATATCTTCGGCGGTGACGGCGGTATCGTCCTTGACTTGCGCATCGCCGCGGAAGTGGCGCCGCCAATGTTCGATGGCGTGCGCCAGTTCGCTCCTTGCCCATTCACTCACGCGCGTGTTCGCGCTCTTGCCCGTGGGCCGTACGAAAATGAAGGCGTCCATGAAAGCGTCGTCGATCGGGCCTTGTAGATTGTGTTTCTTTTGTAGGCCGCTGGTCGATGCCGCGCCGATCCGCCAACCGTCTTGCGTTTTATGCAGCCGGCATTGCCAGGAGCGGTCTGATTGCGCACGCGGCGCTTCGAGCCGGACGCCGTCAATCACGACAACCGGCTGCGTGGTGACATCAAAAGGGCTGTAACCGGCGGGCGTGGCGAGCGTCAACTGAGTGATATTCTCCGTTTTGATATCGATGCGGCTGCCGCCTTTCAAGTCGGCTTCCACGCGGGCGCGCTCCCAATGCTGGCCCATGGCGTCGATTGTCAGCCAGTGCATTCGGTTGTATTTGAGCGTGTAGGTGGTGAAGCGAATCTTACGCGGCAGCCGCCGCCGACCACGCTCCGCCAAGCTGGCCAGGCGTTTTTCGATGATCACTTTCGCGTCGGCGTGAATGGCGTGCTTGGTTTGAGGACCGATAATATGCGTGAGCTGAATGCCTTCTTTTTCCAAGGCCGTTTCCATGATATCGGCCGCCTGTTTTTGGATATCGAGTTCGCCGCTATAAGCAACCGTGGGGCAATGGTACAGATTGATCGCGTAGTCGGTGCAGTCGTAAAGGCGCCATAGCTTTTGCTCGTACCACGTGGGGTGCAGCGTCTCTTTTTGAAAGAACTTGAGAAACTCCGGAGTTTCGGCAAAACCGGCGCCGGGGTTCGCGGCGAACCAATGGTCGGCGTAATGCACGGCAAACTGCCAGCACGCGGCGCCGCCCATCGAAAAACCACGCACCGAAATACGATCGGCATCGATGCGGTAATTTTTTTTCACATCGGCCAAACCTTCCAGCACATCCACTTCGCCGGCAAACTTAAAGGCGTTGGAGTACCGTCCGTAAGGATGCAAAACAAACGCGCCGCGCGGCGCATACTGGCCGACTTGCCGCATGCGTTGGTCGAGAAATTTCACTTCGCTCAACGTTTCTCCTCGGCCGTGAAACCAAATATCCAACCGCGAGCCCACCTTCGATTGCGGCGCATACGACGCCGGAACGACAAGTCCGTACGGCTGCACCGACCGATCAATCCGCGAGACATAACCCCGCACGACCAAACCGGTTTGGGTGGTCCAGGGTGCTTCGCCTTCGAGCAACTGCGCGGCCCTTTGCCGCCCGGCTGCGAGCAGACGCTTGGCGGCTTGGATTTCACCCTTGGAAAAGAACTCCCGATGTTTCAGGGCGTCGGACACAGCCCGATGAAAAATGATCACATCGGGCAACAGGCTCTTGGCGCTGGGGTCGTCTTTCTCCTGCACCGCCGCGATATCGGCGCCAAGCAGTTGGAGCCCGGCTTGTAGTTCTCGCTGTTGGTCGGCGGGAACTTCAATTCCCAACCGGGGAACCCGTCGCACATTGCCGGCGGCATTGTCTCGCGGCCCATCGGCTTGAACAGCCGTCGCGAAAAAGGGAGCGGCGCAAACAACGAGTGAAAGCGCCACTCGCCGAACAAAGCGGCGAACAAAACGAAAACACGAAAACGTCATGATGGGAATCTCGTGGGAGGGGAGTATCGCAAAATAATCGAGTGACGAATGGGCGGCGGCGTCAATCCGACGCCGCCGGAGCGAAGTTTTTGGCGTGGAACTGCATGATCTGCAAACCGTCTTTCGCATAGATCGCGCCAGCGCTGTGTGGCGCGCCGGGAGTGATCAACCTCGCAAACGGTATTTCGAGCGACGTGAGAAAGTCCATATAGGCCAAATTATTTTCGTAGTTGAAACCTTTCGTTCCCACGAAGATCAAAATGTGCAATTCAGGATCGGGGTGTTTCGCGAAGGCTCGCGCGCGGTCATACGCGTTGGCGCCAGCTTCAAACTTGAGCGAAGGGCTTTCGCGGCCATCGTTCTCGGAAATGCGTTTTTCCGTCGCATAACCGCCTCCGCCCGGCGCCGCCGAACAAAACAGTTGCGGATACTTGAACATGATGCGCGTTGTGCCGCGCCCGCCTTGCGAAAACCCTTCCAACGCCCTTCCTTGGCGCGCCGCAATGGTGCGATACGTTTTGTCGACGTGCGGAATCAGCTCCTGAACGAAAACATCTTCCCCCATCGAGTTTTTCTCGGGGTAATTATAGTGGCTTACGGCGCCGCCATTGACGAACACGTATATTACCGGCGGAATATCCCCGGCAACCACGGCTTTGTCGACGAACTTGCTCAGCCGCACGCTTTTTATTTCGCTGCCAGGTCGGCCTCCGTGCAGGTAGTAAACCACAGGAAATCGTTGTTGGGCATGCTTCGGCTGCTTGTATTGCGGCGGCAGGTAGATGCAATAGCCGACGTCCACATCCATCGAAGGGCTGCGAAACACGGCGTGCTCCACGCGTTTATATTTGCCCTTGGGCAGCGGATTCACCCAGCGAAACGGCGGGCTCTGTTTTTTCTTGCG
>QIKY01000039.1 GCA_003233175.1 Planctomycetaceae bacterium
GGCCGCGCGGCGAAGTTGCGTTGCTGAGCTGTTCAAGATCGCGATGCACGCGTTCAAGAATCCTGGGTTGCTGGTCCAAGATATCGCTGAGCTTCTGGTATTCGTCGCGATATTCGCGTACGATTCCGATCTGCTGCTGATCATCGGCAGGACCAAAATCGAGCATGGCTTCGGCTTTCAAACGCATCGTTATCCCCCTTGATTTATTGACTTTTCCAACAGAATAACGGCGAGTTTTTTATTGGCAATGCCAGAGCCCCACATGCGACACAAATTGGCGGTTTTTTATTTAATCAACAGGAACTCATTACCTGTCCACGATCTATTCCGCGCCATGGTGTTATGGAATTTTCATCAAGCCGGCGGCTTGGCAGCTATTAGCCGGTGGCTGAGCGTAGCGACGCCAACGGTTGGCCGGCGCACAATTACGATGCATCCCGGCGGGATGCCAGACGGAGCGGTCGGGAAACGTCGCGAAACAACGTAATCATTCGCGACCCCGCCCCATTGCCGCCAGTTCGGCTGGCATCCCGCCGGGATGCGGTATTTCGGCGCCTCAATCCCCCGGTGGTGTTCGCTGCGCTCGACCACCGGCTAATGGCTATGATCCTTCCAGGATATGAAATCAAAGACGCCTGACCTCTTCGGCATTACCCGCATTCAAAAAACACCGAATAGTATTTGGACGGGTGCTAAGGCGAGCGCCGAAAAAAATTACCAATTGTCAGATGGGCACTCTTGCCCGTCTGAGCATTTTCGACGGGCGGGAGCGCCCGTCTTACTGGGAGCGGCTGGTAAATTTCTATCTGCCGCTCGCCTAAAAAGACAACAGCAGTTGCCAGATAAATGCGTTGCCGAGTGCGTCGATATCTTGCCATGTCTTTTGGCAGATGTTTTCATCGCCTTCGATCGGGCCGATTTCCGCTCTTTTCTTACGCCACGCATAACACTCGCCGGGCTGCGGTTTGTCGTCGGCGGGAGGCGCCAGGAACACGCCGGGCCTTGCATGTTCGGGCGACGGCCGCGGGCCGCCGGCGGTCAAAGCGCCGCCGCTGTGGCCGCGCGAATAGACGCCGTGTTCCAGCGTCGTTTCGGTCATGACGCGGACATTTTCAACAGTCGCATCGTTCTGGATAATCGCGCTGGCGTCCATGATGTAACCGCCGTCTTGTGCAATGCCTTCGATCAGCTCCAGGCAACGCTTGCGAACATCTTGCGGCTCACCCAAGGAAAGCAACGTGTTGGGCAGACCGCCGCTCAAGCAAAATTTGTCGCCGAGCACGTCTCTTGTTTTGTAGATATCGCCTTGGTCGAGGTGGTACACGATGCTGCGGTCGGGCAGTTCGGCAAACGATTCGAGGTGGTGGTCCCAACTGCCCTCGGCGTAGAACAGCGTTTGCAGTCCTTCGGACCAGAGGTCTTGAATGATCGGCTTGAGCGTCGCCCAATAAATATTCTCGAAGATTTTGGGCGAGACAAACGGGACGCCGCCCCGGTGCATCCAAAGACCGACCGGTGCGTTTCTCTCGGGGTCGCCCGTGGTTTTTGCCACATGCGCCAAATGCGGCGCCAGCGCCTCGCAAGCCGCGAGAACTTTTTCAGGACGCTCGAACAAATCGTCGACCAGACCCAAGTAGCCTCGCATTTTGTCGGCGATGATGTCGAGTGGAGCTTTCAAAATGCCGGCAATCGCGGAAACCGTACCGCACTCCGTTCGCAGCCGCTCCACTTGAGGACCGAAGGCCGCGAAATATTGCATCATCGCCATGCTGGTTTTCACCAACGCCAAGTTGTTCTCAACCGTACACGGTTCGCCGATTGGAACCAGCGGCGCCGCGACGCGGGGAAGCCACACGTTGTACAAAAAGCCGGTGGGGTCCTCGATCAAGGCGTCGTACTCATCGGGCTTCATAAACGCATCGTCGGGCTTGGGCTCGCGATATTGGAAGCCGGTGTCGGCTGGAATGTCGATCCCGGGAATGGCGTAGTATTTGAGCCCCATCGATTGTGCTAGGCCGGTCCAGACGTAAACCATGTTCGGCACGACCGCGTCCCACTCGAAGTCGGCCGCGCATTTGCAAACGGCGTCGAACGCATTCTGGTAATTGTGCGTCAATTCCTGACAGGTATACCCGGCATACACGCCGGTGAACTCGGCGGCGAACGGCCGAATGGGAATGCGATCAGGCATTTCATTCCGCATGGCGGTGGTGTAGCGGGCAAACCGCTGAGCGTACAGCTCTTCAAGTTCGAGCGACTTGGCCGAGTCAACAGTCGTACTCATTACAAGTCACTCCAAGTCTTGTGTTTTCGATTCAAAGCCGCAAGCACGCGTAGTTGGTCATGGCACGAACATTTTCCAGCGGCGTGTCGCGGGGAACTTCACAACCGGCGCCAACGATAAAACGGTCGCCGGCCTGACGATGGCATTCGGCAATCGCGGCAGTCACCGAAGCAGCGTTGGCGTTGCGAAGATCTCGGACGGGATCGATATTGCCCAGCAAAATCTGCTCCGGCCCCATCGCCTGCCGGGCCGCGGCGATCGACGTGAAGTAATCCAAATCGACGATCTCGCAGCCCAAACTCCCCATGCCTTCGACGATCGCGCTCGTGTTTCCGCAAATGTGTAGTCGAGCGGCGGCGCCCATGGCCTGGATTCCATCGACGAGTTTCTTCTCGTACGGCCAGACAAAATCGTTGTAGAACTTGGGGCCGATCAACGACGCCGCCGCGTCGCCAATGCCGATGATATCGGCGCCCGCATCGATTTGGGCGCGCGCGTAATCCAGGGCCATATCGAGGGTGAAATCGAACAGCCTGCGAACGAACGCAGGATCGTCGTAGAAATCGAACATGAGCGTGTTGATGCCGCGCAGATCAGCAGCTTCGGCGCAAGGCCCTTCAACCCAGCCCATGATTGCCTTCTCATTTCCCACTCGCTCTTTCATCAGATTCAGGGCTTCGACGGCGGCATGCATTCTGCCGCCGCCCAGCGGTTCGGGCGCCGCCAAACTTGCGAGCGCTTCCTTGTTCGCCAACAGCGCGTCGCTCTCGATGATCGCGGCGGGTTGGTCGTCATAGAATTCGACATGCGCCCCGCAGTCGGATGCTTCTCGCGCTGGGTCCGACATATTGCAGACGATGTCGAAGTTAAATCGCTCCGCGGTGCGAATCTGGGCTTCGGCCAAAACTCGAAAGTCCTGGACATACTCCCCGTATTTAACGCCGATTTGGTCGGCGCAAAACATCATCACGACAGGCATCAGCGGCAATCGGTCGACCGCTTCGCCCGCCAAGAACGCCAGAACTCGTTCGCGACCGTTCATCATATTAGACGCAACATATTAGGCGCAACGATTGAGGAAGGTGTGTGTTGGCGTCCGCCGCCACTACTAGACAAACAGGACTGTGGTTGTTTAGTATAAAAACCGTTACACTGATTTGCAAGCACGGAGCCGTTGCCTGAAACAGATCGACGGCAATCGGGCGAAGTGCAAGAACCGGCGCCAACGTGGTGTATTTTCAACCGAACCGGATA
This sequence comes from Planctomycetaceae bacterium, assembly GCA_003233175.1. Classification (GTDB taxonomy): domain Bacteria; phylum Planctomycetota; class Planctomycetia; order Pirellulales; family Pirellulaceae; genus SZUA-33. The sequence goes on from QIKY01000039.1 coordinate 3,539, forward strand.
AAAGGAGCGTTCCCATGGCAGACACAGACCGAAGAGATTTTCTCAAGAGCACGGCTGCTGTTACTGGTGCGGCGCTGGTGGCGGCTCCGGCAATTGCCCAAGCTCGCGGCGCGAACGACCGTATCCGGGTGGGGCTGCTTGGCATGGGAGGACGCATGCGATCGCACGTGGCGGCGTTGTCGAAATTGGCCGGCGACAATGTCGAAATCGTCGCGATCTGCGACTGCGATCAAAACAAACTCGATTCAGCCGCCGAGCGCTACCCTGAATTGAAAGGCAAGAAGCTAACCCGCTACAGCGACATGCGAAAAATGTTCGATGACAAATCGATCGATGCGGTCAGCGACGCACTGGGAGATCGCTGGCACGCGCTATCAACCATTTGGGCCTGCCAAGCGGGCAAGGATGTTTATGTCGAGAAGCCTGGCGCACACAACCTGTTTGAGGGCCGGCAAGTGGTTGCCGCGGCGCGCAAATATAATCGGATCGTCCAACATGGCACGCAGAACCGTTCGAGCCCCAATATCATGGAGGGGATCGCGAAGTTGCGGGAAGGCGCCATCGGCGAGGTCTACATGGCTCGCGGCTTGGACTACAAGATTCGCGGCAACTTGGGCCGCGTCAATCCTAGCCCCGTTCCAAAGGGCCTCGACTGGGATCAATGGCTGGGGCCGAAACCCCTGCGCAAATACAGCCAGTTCTGGCATCGGCGCTGGTACTGGAACCTGGAGCTTGCCAGCGGCGGCTTCGCCAACCAGGCGATTCATGAATTGGACATCCTGCGTTGGGGGCTTGGGCTCGACAGCCACCCGACGCAGGTCACGGCCACGGGCGGCAAGTTTGTTCACGACGACGATCGCACCTCGCCCACGCACGTCGCGATTACGTATCGGTTTGAAAATGCGGAGCCTTTGGTCACTTATGAGCATCGTTCTTGGTACACCAACAGCGAAGCCGGTTTTCGAGACCAGTTTCCGTTCGTCCAGCCCAACTTTCCCGTCGGTACGATCTTCTTTGGCAGCAAGGGCTACATGATCTTCCCCGACTACAGCAGCTACCACACGTTCATGGGGCCCAAGGGCGAACCAGGTCCGAGCAAGGCCGATGAAGAACATGCGATGGCCGACCTGCCCCATTTTCAGAATTGGATTGCCGCGATTCGCGCACGCGACCACACCATGCTGCACGCCGAAATCGAGGAGGGCCAAAAATCGATGGCCCTCTGCCTGTTGGCGCGCACCGCCTATCAGGTGGGCCGGCAATTGAACTTTGATCCAAAAACCGAAATGGTCGTCGGCGACGACGAAGCGAACGCGTTGCTCAACAAGCCCAGCTACCGCCATCCGTATGTCGTGCCGGAACACGTGTAGGGGATGAAACCTATGTATAAACAACAGGGGTATAGCTTGGGGTGCGGTTAACCAACATCATGACAATAGAGGATATTTTCCATGCCGGACACACAACGACAAAAGTTTCCGAAGCAGGCAATGGCCGGCTTGCCGAAATATGGGGCGATGAAATCGAAACCGTTCTGGATGGCGCCGCTCCTTGGCCTGGGTTTGTTGCTGTTGCTGTATCCTCAGACCGCCACTGCTCGCGAAACGAAGGGGGCCGATTTTTTCGTCGCGGCCAATGGCAGTGATAAATCGCCGGGAACGCGGGAACAACCGTTTGCATCGCTCGAACGCGCACGCGACGCCGTGCGAAAATTAAAGCAAGCCGGCCTCGAAAAAGAGATCCTCGTGCTGGTTCGCGGCGGCTCGTATGTCTTGAAACAGCCCATACGCTTCGAGCTGCAAGATTCCGGCTCCGACGCACATTCCATCACTTACGCGGCGTATCCTGGCGAACGGCCGGTGTTCAGCGGCGGGCGGGCGATCAAAAGTCGGCGCCAAGCAGATGGCCGCTGGACCGCCTCCCTACCGCAAGTGAAGGCCGGCAATTGGTTCTTCCAGCAACTCTTCGTGGGCGGCAAGCGGCGTCCGCCGGCTCGTGAGCCGGACCAGGGATTTTTCCGCGTTGTCGCTACCGGGCCAGACGACCACACCAGTTTCCAGTTCAAGAAAAACGATCTGCAACGGTACTCGAATCTGCCAGACGCACGGGTTGTCTTCCTACACGATTGGTCGATTTCGCGAGTCGGCATCAAGGATATCAATGAGAAAACAAACATGGTGAGTTTCACCGATCCTATCGGCTCCAGCGGACACAGCTTCTTCCGAATTACCGGCTTCGAGCAGCATCCTCGATACTTTGTCGAGCATGCACCGGAACTTTTAGATACGCCCGGCGAATGGTATCTGGATCGGAAACAAGGCGTGCTGTCTTATGTTCCGCGTCCCGGTGAACGGATAGGCCAAACCACGATCATTGCTCCGGTTCTCGACCAACTACTGGTCGTGCGAGGCGATAGCGCATCGGGAGCGCAGATCAAGAACCTCGTTTTCTCCGGTTTGACGTTCTCCCATTGCAGCGGGCCGAACCTGCCCTCCGGCTATGCCGGTATTCAAGCCGGTTTTCATGAGCCGCGGAGCGGCGCGCGGGGAAGAAGCCGGATGCCGGCGGCCGTGGTGTTGGACACCGCGTTTGGATGTCGGTTTGAAAACTGCCGCATTTCCCATGTGGGCGGAACCGCGCTTAGTTTGGAAGGCGCCTGCGAACGGAACCGCGTGGTCGGCAATCAAATTTTCGATGTTGGCGGCAACGGCGTGATGGTTGGCGGGCAAAGTACGTCGTTGAAATTACTGGCCAAAAACAACCTGATTTCGAACAACCACATCCATCACTGCGGCGCCACGTACTACGGCTGCGTGGGGATTTGGGGAGGCATTACCGAGGGAACCGTGATCGCCCACAATGAGATTCACAGCCTGCCCTACACCGGCGTTTCCATTGGTTGGATGTGGAACACCAAGGCCACGCCATGCAAGGGAAACGTGGTCGAGTACAACCACATTCACCACGTGATGCAAATCCTCTCCGATGGCGGAGGAATCTATACGCTGGGGCGGCAACCCGGTTCGGCGTTGCGCGGCAATCTGATTCACGACGTTCCGTTGAACGCGGGTCGGGCGGAAAGCAACGGGTTGTTCATCGATGAAGGCAGTTCGGAACTCTTGATCGAACAGAACACGATCTACAACATTGAGCGCAGCCCGATTCGTTTTCACAAAGCCAGCGCCGACGTCGTTCGCAACAATATACTGGTTGCCTCAAAGGGGATTCCAACATTTCGCTTCAACGCCACCGATCCTAAAACCATCACGTTCGAGGCCAATACGGAAGTGTCGGCGGAGAAATGGAAGCCGACCAAGCCTGAATCAACAAAAGCCGGCTTGGAAGCCAACTATCGGCGCCGGCTGCTGGTCAACGACCAAGGCCGGAAATGAAGGCCATGATATCGGCGCAGTCGTTCGCCGAAAGCACTTTTTCGAAGCCCTCGGGCATCATCGATTTTCCAGTGCTGCGCATCAGTTCAACCTGATTGCGGAGGATCACCTGCCGTTTGGTTTCAGGGCCCAGCAGCGTGATGCTGTTCCCCGTTTCGGAGGCCAACATGCCGGTATAGGTCAGGCCGTCGTCCGTGATGACCGTGTAGTTGATGTACTTGGGCTCCACCGCCTGGCTGGGATCCAGTATCGCGGTGAGTAGGGACTGCGGCGTTTTGTTGGTCAGCGAGACAAGGTTTGGCCCAACTTCGTGGCCTTTATCGCCGATCTTGTGGCACTGAGAACACTTCGATTCGAACAGGGTCGCGCCGCGTTTGGAATCGCCGTGGGAAGCCAGCGCCGGGGCGAACTTCGCCAGCACCTCCTGGCGGTCGGCGGTTACGGCCAACGCCAATTGTTTCTCCAATCGCGAGCGCAAGCCGGCTTCCTTGCGAGCCGCCAAACGCTGCCGCATCGCGATGTCAATATCGGCCGGCACGACGTTCCCGCTTTCCATGTTGTCTAGCAGAACCTCAACCCAATCTCGGCGAGTTGCGAGCACCGAGAGAATGCTGGTGCGTAGCGCGGGGCCGTGGCTCTTCCAGTTCGCCAGCAGCACTTCGGCGACTTGATGCGTGGGCCGACGCGCCAAATGCGAAACGATGGCCTCTTGAATCGGTGCGGGAGTCTGGGGAGCGAGTAACTCGCCCAACAGTTGAAGATCGTGATGCAGGTTCTCTTTCCGCCTTGCCAATAGCCGCACGGCGGCTTGCCGAAGTTGCCGGTCGGCCTGATCGTCAGGAGCATACGTTCGCGCCGTCGAGATCAAGGCGGTTACTTGCGCGAACACGGCTGCGTCAACCCTCGATTCGAGCGTAACGCCACTACCCGCGAGTGCGTCGAACATATCAGCCGCGGCGACAAATTGCCAAGCGGCAAACCGCCCGTCTTGATCAGCGCTCACTTTTTGAATTCCGGCCGCGATGGCTTCGTTTTGCTCCAGATGCACGGCCAGCGCGAGCAACCGGCCGGCGAGTTTTCCCGCCGCACTGCCCTGGCGGCAAACCTCCAGTGTTGCGGCCAAGGCGCCAGCAATATTCGTTTTGTTCAGCGAACTCATCACCGCCGCAACCGTGTAAGAATCTTGCGGCTCGGCCATGGCGAGTCGTGCGAGGGCCTGGCCGATGCGCGCGTGTTCCCATTGGCCCAGCGAACATGCGACTTGCAAACGAACCTTGGCGTCAGGGTCGTGCGCCAGCGAAAGCACTTTCTTGATCAACTGGGGATGCCGGCCGGCGAGCGGTTCCGCCAAACGCACCGCGCGGCGGCGAACCGCTGGGTGGGCATCGGCCAAAGCCCGCCCCAGCGCGTCGACGTGCAACGCGTTCAAACCGTCGAGTGTGCAAATGGCGTGTAGTCGGGCCAAGGGGTTCGAACTGGAGGCGGCCAGCTTTTCCAGCAGCGCGGCGGCGTGCGCGTCTTTCCGTTGCACGAGCAATCGCTGCGCTGTATCTCGCCGCCAGCCGTTCGGACTTTCCAACATCGCGACAAGCTGTTCGGTGTTCATGCCGCCAACTTGCGGAATGCGTTGCGGAGACGCGCCCTTGCGGTAAATACGATAGATTCGCCCGCGATCATCGCCCGAGCGAAAGAACGGCCTGAGTTCGTCTTGGCCTTCTTTTGGCAACCACTGCGGGTGTTCGATCATATAGCGATACATATCCACAACCCACAGCGCTCCGTCGGGGCCGGTTCGCGCCATCACCGGACGACACCAACGATCGGCCGAAGCGAAGAATTCCGATTCCTGCTCCTCAGCGGCGCGCTTGGCGGTGAAGCTCACGCCGTCGTCGCGAAGCACGGCGTGATGAACGAGGTTGTGAAACGGTTCGCAGGTAAACGCGTGCTGTGTTTCGCGGCCTTTGAAGAGCAACGCATCGCGATAGATCATCGCCGAACAGGCCGACGTGAAATGCCCCGACTGCTCAAAGCTGTGAAACCGCTTCTGCGCCGCCTTGACCGGATACACCTTCGGATTCGCCGGCAGCAGCAACTGCTTGCGAGGATCGGGCGGCGCCGCGAAGGGGTTGCGGCGGGTGTAGTAATCTTCCAACACATAATGCCACAACGGGTAACTGTTCTGCTCGCCGAACCAGTCGCCCCAGTCGTCTCGATTACGGCCGAATTGCGAGGGCCCAGAAAGAGGATCGAGCAGACCCTGATCGGGACGAATACGAAAATCTCGGCCGCCGAGATTCGTTACAGTTCCGCTGATGGCGGAGCGGATCTTGGTTTGTGCGGCGTAACCGCCATGATGGCTGCCAAGCGCGCAATGGACCCAATTGTCCAACCCCCAACGCAGTCCGTTGACTCGCAGTTGTTGGTTGCCTTCAAAGAAGCCAGTGTAGAGCGACTTACGGAGGTCGGCCTTGCCGTCGCCGTTGGTGTCTTCGGCGTAGAAAATTTCCGGCGCCGCGGTGACCAGCACCCCGTTCCGCCAAGGCAGCACTCCGGTGGGAAAATTAACGCCTTCCAGGAACAACGTCGACTTATCATATTTCCCATCGCGGTTGGAATCTTGCAGGTAGCGAATGCGTCCGCCGGGTTTGCCGTTTCCGTCAATGCCGTTGGGGTAGTCGGCCATTTCGACCACCCAAAGCTTGCCGTCGGGGCCCCAGGCAATCGCCACGGGGTCGACAACCAGCGGCTCCGCCGCGACCAACTCCACGACATAACCCTCGCCAACCCGATGCATGGCATTGGGCGATTTCGGAGGCGACTGGGGTTTCGGAGGCGACTGGGGTTGCGGAGCAGATGCGGCGGTAGGCGCCGCCGGCTCCGCCGCCGCCACGCCGATCGCCGCGCAGGCGACGAGCAACACGATTGAAAGCGA
>QIKY01000237.1 GCA_003233175.1 Planctomycetaceae bacterium
CGTCGGAGGACAAAACGTTTGACGCCGTCCTGCAATTTGGCGTTGTTGAAGGGATGTAACCGGAAAACCGCCAGCGAACTAAAGGCATTTTTCTTGGAAAATGGCCAATCGTTTTCAATGAGGTTCTAGTCTTCTTTATTCGTGTTCATCAGTGCCATCCGTGGTTCCTCTTCCGTGGTTCCTCCTGCTTGATCGGGGAAACGGTGTACGTATTCTTAACCACGGATAACACGGATAGACACGGATGAATTCCGTTTTATCCGTGCTCATCAGTGGTTCCCCTTCCGTGGTTCCTCCTGCTTGATCGGGGAAACAGGGTGTGTGGCGCCAAGACATCCTCGCACCAAAATCGTCGCCGCCAGCAGTCATTTTCACCAGGCGCGGCTCCATCCCCGCCCGACCAGATTCTCGCCACGCCCTCCCTCAAACGCCGTGCCAATTACAAACCGCAAGGCGCGCTCGCCGATTCGATTGCCGCCAGCTGACCTTTACGATGGAGCGTCGAAACCGAATAATGCACGGCTGATCGTATTCATGGTTTCGATACCTCGCACGGCGTCGTTCGACACACTCGCATCATTTGCAATGCGAATGTCACGCTCTCGGCCGTTCGAGAAATAACGCATTCAGGATGATTGCAATGTTCGGCGGCCGATTCTACACAGCGTGTTTGGTCTTGTTTGTTGGCGCGTTCGCCATGTTGCCGATGGGGGGATGCGGAAAACATAAGGCGGACCCAACCGCCGATGGCTCCCCAGCCAAGACGTCAGCCAAGACCGCTGGCGAAACCGACCTTGGCGTCAGTCCTAAAGACGTCCTGCTGCAAATGGCGGCGGCCTATAAAAACGCCAAGACCTACCATGATCAGGGCGTGTTGCGTTTAACGCTCGACGAACCCCACGCGCGGCCCGTTGATGAAGCCCCGCTCGCGGTGGCGCTCGTCCGACCCGAAAAAATCAGAATTCGCGCCTACCAGGGACTCTTGGTGGTTGACGGAAAAACGCTGTACGGCCAAATTTTGGACGCCCCCAGCCAAAACCTAGATGGCCAGGTTTTGCAGGCGCCGGCGCCCGAAAAATTGCAAATGGGGAATTTGCTCTTCGACCCGCTACTGGCTGGCTCTCTGGGCGGCGGCATGGGGTTGTTGGCGCCGCAAATGGAGCTCTTGCTGGCCGACAAGCCGCTGCAAGCCTTCCTGGACGACAAAGCAAAAAGGCGGCTCGCGGCAGATGGCACTATCGAAGGGCTCGCCTGCCGGCGCGTCGAAGTGTCGACCGAACGCGGCAAGTTCGTATTCTGGATCGACCGAGAAACGTACGTCCTCCGCCGGTTGCAATACCCCGACCTTCCCGCAGATCCAAACGGGTCTGCCAATGGAAAAAAAGTGCGCGTCACTGCCGACTTTCGAGACGCCGCGATCAATGAAAACATTGACGAGGCCGTGTTCCAGTTTACTCCCGCCGACGACGCGAAACGCGTCAGCATGCTCGTGATGCCGCCACAGCCCTTGCCGACCGGCCTGTTCACACGCAAACCGGGCGAATTTTCCTTTCACAACATCGATGGCGGCAAAGACGTTTCCTTCGGCTCGCTGCTGGGAAAACCGCAGGTGCTGGTTTGGTTCAACGACTTTCCCGGATGCCAGGAATTCTTGAGTCAGTTGGAGCAGGCGCGAAAACGTTTGCCCGATCCTGAAATCGCCGGCTTTTGGGCGGTCTGCACCGAGCCTTCTGATCGTAGCGACGCCGAATTGCGAACGTTGGCCAAACGCTGGGGATTGAAGATGCCCGTCGTGCGAGATTTGAAAACATTCGGCCGCGATCTTTTTCAGATTGATCTGGCGCCGACGCTCGTCGTGCTCGACGTCAAGGGACGCGTGCAGGTGTTTGAAAGAGGTTCGAGTTCTAACTTGGCCGATGTTGTGAACGTGCAGTTGGCCACGATTTTGCAGAGGCTTAGCGCCGGCGACGATTTGGCGGGCCCGATTGTCGCGAAGTATGAGCAAGATGTCGCCACGTATGTCAAGGCGTTGAACGCCGTTCGCACCGATGGCGGCGGCGTGACGCTGATCGCCCTGCCACAGACGTCGGTTGCGCCGCGTCAGGAACCGACCGCCTTGCGTTTGACGCCGCTTTGGTCGCGCGACGATCTGCCGTCGCCGCGCAGCCTGCTGTTTGTGGATGGAAAAACGCCCCGGTTTGTCGTGCTGAACGGGAGCGGGAGCGTCGTAGAACTCGACGCCGCCGGAAAAACGCTGGCCGAGCATGCCCTCGAGTTGCCCGAGGATAGTAGCACGAGAATGCTCCGCGCGGCGCGCGATGAAAACGATGCGAGGTTCTACGTCACTTGGTCGGTGCTGGGCGGGCAATTGCAGGTGTTCGACCAACAATGGCAATTGAAAATGACGCACCCAGCCGCAGACCAGCGGCACGAAGGCATTCGAGATGTGCGGCTGGTGAATCTTGATGGCGAGCCGGGCGCCGATGGCGAGAGTGGATTGAAGGTTGCGGTCGGATTTTGGGGCGCCGTCGGCGTACAGTTGGTCTCGCTTGCCGGTGAACGCCTCTGGACCAACCGGCAACTGACCAACGTTTTGTCGTTATGCACCACGCCGAAAAATATTGTCGGCTGGAGGCAGTTGTTGGTCACCGGCGACCGAGGCGAAATCCTCCCCTTGAATCACTTCGGCAAGCAAGACCCGGCGGTGCGCGTCGCCGGGCGATTGATTCATCATCTCTACTCGGCCGATTTCTCCACCGCCGCCGCCACCCAATATTGCGGGATTTCCTACCTGCCCGAAGGACGGCTCCTGGCCATCGGACTGAACGAGAAATTCGAGGAAGTTTGGAGTTACCCACTGCCCGAGGGCGCTCAGGAAACGCCGGTTGCGTTGGCGGCGTCGTTCGAATCGCCCGACGGCGGACAACGCCTCTGGATGCTCGCCGGACCGGACGGCTCCTTGCACTTTGTTCAACACGACGGCGACTTTTCCGACTATTTCCAAACCGGCAAGCCGGTTCAAGGCGCCGTATTGGCCGCCATCGAGGGAAAAGCGATGCTGGTCGTTTCCGATGGCAAAACCGTTTCCGCCTGGCGATTGGCGCCCGCCGACAAATAAGCATCGCGCGTGAAACAAGCATCGACTTTCGCGCGGCAACGGCCCTCTGGTTTAGCAAGCCCGAGCCGAGGCGGGCATGAGGCGCCCACAATCCGGACGTGGCCATTAAAATGGGCGAAGCCCCTTACCCAAAACGCCGCGCAAATCAGCCGCCACGCGCTAGCGTCCGGTTCCGTGGGGAATTGCAACAACCGGACGCTAGCGCGTGGCGGCTAATATACCGCACGCGGCTGAAAATGTCACTTTTTCGTTTAACGGCAAGCCGAAGGCGGCTGCGTTTTGAGCCAACACGTACGCGCAAGACAAAAAACGCAGCCGCCTTCGGCTTGCCGTTAAACGAGCCGTTCTCAGCCGTGCGAAGTATAACATTTGCGAAGACCCAACGTTTTAACCACGGAGGGCGCCGAGAATACGCGTCCGTTCGCCTCACATATTGGTGAGGTCGTCGTGGGGTCGGTCGCCGAGCAGGGCGTCGAGCGCTGTCGCGACCGGGGGGCGGTGTTCAGCGTCTTGAACATACGCTCGGCAGATGCGATGACTCAACGGCAGCCGCCGATATAGTTGGTTCACGACCAGCGGGTTGACGACGCCTCGCGCCGAATCGTAGAGGAAATTGTGGCCCGCCGCCGGGCCCCGCGAGTCGGGGCGATGCACGTGGCGCGCGATATCGACGCGCAGGGGAATGTTGGCTAAATCGGCCGGAAGGTTTCGTCGCAGCAGGGTCTCGACGAGCGAAGCATCGGAAAAAATACTGCTCCGTTCCGCGTCGGCCTCCGCAAAAACCAGCACGCGTTGGCAGGCCATTTTCCAAGGAATTCGCCGCGCCGCCAAACTCGCCCAACGATCGCCCAGCGCGCGCAGTTCGGGGTTGTCGCTGCGCCGCCAACGCACTGCGTCGACCAACACCGACGATTCCGTGAATTCCAAGTAGTCGGCCAGGTTTTCCGCCGGATTGCCCCTGAACAGATGCTGCTTGCTGTCGCGAAAGAGGTCGGCCAATGTGAGGTCGATCGCGCGGACGGTGCGATGAAAATAGATCGATTGAAAAAGTTCGGCCCGCACGCCCATGAATCGCACCAGGGCGTCGAGCCCCCGGTCGTGAATGGTCAGGCCTTGTTCACTGAAGAAACTGTAATGCAAGAGTCGGTCGAGGTCGTAGGCTTGTGTGCTGTAGCCCGACATATAGGCGTCGCGGAGGACGAAATCCAGGTTGTCGATGGTGTATATGCCACACAGGAGGCTGCGGAGCCGATGGAGCCAGAGGGGCATTTCGGTTGCTTCGTCCGCCGTGGGACGTTGGATCAACCAGGCAATTTGCCTCGGGTCGAGTTGTTCGTCGGCGAGAAGCTCGGAGTTGGGGTTCCGCCGAATTTCGCTGAGCAGTCCGCCCAGTTCCTGCTCGATGATCAAGGCGCCCAGCGATTCATGCGTGAGGCCGAAATCTTGCAAGAAATGGGTATCGAGAAAATGGCCGAACGGGCCGTGCCCCACATCGTGCAGCAAACCCGCCATGCGCAGCAAACTCTCGACATAGCCCCGGCTGGGCGTCTCGGGAATTTGTCCAACAAGGCTTTCGTAAAGAGCCGCCACCGCCCGGCTGGCGAGATGCATCACACCCACGACATGCTGGAAACGGGTGTGTTCGGCGGTCGGAAAAACCCACCAGGCCGTTTGAAGTTGGTGAATATGGCGCAAACGCTGCACCCACGGGTGGTCGATGATATCGCGCTCACAAACTTCGTCGCCGGCGCGCCGGCGCGAAGTGAAAGCAATATAGCCATGGACCGCGTCGTGACTAAGATTTTCGTGTTCGTAATCTCGCATTTTCCGGAGAACTGGGTTAACCGTTGTTTTCGGAGCAGTGTTGATTTAGGGGGTTTTTCAGGGTTTCAGCGATTGTTCAACCGAGTAGAATGGGGGCGCCCCCGGGCATGTGCGATCCAGAATGACGCCGCTTGCCTATCTTTACTGTTTTTACACGTATGGGGTATCATCGTAGTTAAAATTCTAATTCTGTCGATCAGGTAACGTGTGACAAGCCCCTGGAAACCGCATCGTTCCGTGGCGGCGGGGCGTCCGATAGTTCCGATTGCCGGACTGCCCTTTGATATGTCAGCCGGCATTCCGCTTCCAGAGAAGGAGAAGATCTGTGCCTCGAAACGTTTTCTATACTTCCCTCGTCGCGATCATCGTATCATCATTTGCGGTGTGCAACGTTTCTCATGGCGCGAAGCCGAGCGACACCCTGTTGCCCGCCACGACCACGGGCTATCTTTCGGTTCCCGATGTTGTGCTGATGGATTCGCGTTGGAACGAAACCGAGTTAGGGCATCTCGCGGCCGACCCCGTAATGCAGCCGTTCGCCGAAGACCTGAAAAAGCAGATGGGCGCCGCGTTGCTCGATTCCGGTCTCGGTTTTGGATTGAGTTGGGACGACGTCTTTGAGGCAATTAGCGGGGAGGCGTGTCTGGCTTTGGTGCAGCCGAACCACGACCCCAGTCTCCACGCCTCTATTATATTGGCCGACGTAACTGGCCGCCTGCTCAAAGCCAACGTATTGCTGAAGAGGATAGCCAAGAGTCTGACCGACGACGGCGCCAAGCAACGCCCGATCGTGATCGACGGCATTCCCTTGCTGGCGTACGATATTCCGCCCAAAAAAGGCGAGGAGAACGGCAGTCAGGCCTTTATGGGCATCGTCGAGAATCAATTGTTTATTGTTGATGACGAAGCAGAAATGCGCGGCCTGTTAAAACGGTTCTCTGGAGACGCCGACGACTCCCTCGCCAAGACGCCGGCCTTTATCGAATCGCTAAAACTTTGCGCCGACGATGCCGCCCAAGAGCCTGCTCACATACGCTGGTTCATCACTCCCTTCCAATATGCGCAAGCCAAGCGGGCCATGAACGGCGGTCGTCGTTCGCGCGGCCCCGACATGCTCAAAATTCTAATCAACCAGGGTTTCGATGCTGTGCAAGCCATCGCCGGCCGTGTTTGGTTTTCCCAGGATAACCACGAGATTTTGCATCGTAGTTTCATTTACGCGCCGGCCGTGAATGACAAAAACGGCAAACCGCTGGCCGAAAAATACCGCCTAGCCGCGCGAATGCTCAATTTGCCCAACACCAAGAAACTGGAAGTCCAGCCATGGGTGCCCCGGGATGTCGCCACGCACGCCACCTTCAATTGGAAGATTCGCGAGGCCTTTGAATACGCCAGCACGCTCGTCAATGAAATTGCCGACGACGACGTCTTTGAAGACGTCCTCCGCAGCTTGGAAGACGATGCAAATGGCCCGCAGATCAACGTCCGAAAAGACCTTGTCGCGCACTTTGGCGAACGTGGCACGCTGATTCGGGATTACATTATTCCCATCACGCCACAAAGCGAACGCATTATCACTGCGGTGGTCTTGACCAATCCGGCGGCGGTGGCCGATACCATTGATCGAGCCATGGAAACCGACCCCAACGCCCATAAACGAATCTTCCGAGACCACATCATTTGGGAAATCGTGGACGAACAGGCCGACAACGACGGCATACTCGCGGCGCCCAAAATCGATGGCCCTGGCTTCGACCCATTTGGCGAAGATGAAGCCGAAGAAGACGCTGATCAGCCAGACCCGCTCTTTCCCAAAAAGGCGCTCACCGTGGCCCACGGTCATTTGATTTTCTCCTCGCACATCGGTTTCATTCGCGACATGCTCGACGATGTCGCAGCAAAAGACACGCTGCGCAACAGCCATGACTACCAAACCATCGGCGAGGCGTTGGAAAAACTGGGCGCGCTCGCCACCAGCGTGCGGCAGTTTGAACGGCTAGACGATTCCGTTCGGCCGACCTACGAACTTCTGCGAGCTGGGAAAATGCCGGAATCGCAGTCGCTCTTCGGCAAGCTGCTGAATCAGGCGTTCGCCGGCGACGACGCCGAATCGGTGCGAGAGCAGAAACTCGATGGCTCAAAACTTCCCGACTACCAAGTAGTGCGCCGGTACTTGGGCGCCAGTGGCCTGTTTGTCACTTCGCAAGAGGAAGGCTGGCTGATCGTGGGTTGCGTGCTACCCAAGGAAAAGCCGTGAACTCGGCCGATCGCGGCTAAAAAAGGGAGAGCAGATTCTTTCCCGCAGCCCGCCTGACGAACGCCCGCCGAGCCGCCCGCTCGTTTATACTGGGGATCTTGAATATGCCTCGCGTCGCCTATCAAGCCGCGTGAAGCATGAGAACCGCAGTGATATTCCTGGGAGGTCGGCTGGCCATGACGCTTGTGCAATTATTCGATTCGGCGGTCTGCCGGCGGTGTTTGATCCCTCTCGGAGCGGCGCTCCTCTTGCTGGTTATGGGTGCTGGGGCGAGCGCCCAAACCGTGCTGCCGAACGCCGGCGGATTCCAGCCCACGGACCAGGCTCGTATTGTTCCGCCCGATGCAAAACTCGAACTCCTTTGGGCGGAAGGCGCCTTTACCGAGGGGCCTGCATTGGCGCCCGACAACGCCATTCTGTTTTCGGACATCGGCGACACGATCTACCATTTCGACCCCGCTTCGCGCGAAGTGAAGGTCTTTCGGCATCCTAGTGGTAAAGCCAACGGTCAGATGTACGACGTCCAGGGCAATCTTGTGGTGTGCGAAGGCGCCAACGGCGGCAACCGTCGTATTTCGATCACGCCGCCCGGCGGGCAGGTCAGGACGTTGTCTGACAACTGGCGTGGCAAACGCTTTAACAGTCCCAACGACTTAGCAATTACGCCCCAAGGCCGCGTTTATTTCACGGACCCACGCTACCAGGGCGACGAGCCGCGTGAAATCGATTTTGAAGGCGTCTTCTTCATTGACTCCAACGGCGTGGCGAAATTGGCCACGCGCGATGTTTCCAAGCCGAACGGCATCATGCTTTCGCTCGACGGGCGGCAGATTTACATCGCCGACAACGACAGCCGCCCCGCCGGTCCGCGGCAGTTGCTTGTTTTCCGCGTCGCTCAGAATGGCGTGCTCAATCACAAGCGCACGCTGTTCTCCTTTGGCGCCAGCCGAGGCATCGACGGCATGACACTCGACCAACAAGGCAACCTCTACGCCACCGCCGGAAAAGGTAAGGAATCGGGCGTGTACGTGTTTGGTCCAAAAGGAGAGCAGTTAGCGGTGATTGCCGTTCCCGGCGCGCCCACCAATTGTGTTTTCGGCGGCGGCCCCGACGCAAACGTGCTCTACATCACGGCGCCGGCGCCGAGAAATAAAACGGGCGATAAATCGGCCTCTGCCGCAGTGAAATACGCGCTCTATCGCATTCGCCTGAAACTGCCGGGGCGCCGCGTATCGCGGCCGTAACGCGGCCGTAACGCGCCGTTGGAATGCACGCCTCAGCGTGCTTGTGGGCGAGCCCCATGCAAGCCGGCGGGCGCCCGCTGGAGAAACAGGCGTCGGCATGTTCTAATCGACGGCCAGCGGCAGATGAAAATTTACCGAGTTAAAAGCCCGGCATTTTCAAAATGCCGGGCTTTTTGGCGATCAAGAAAATACCATTGGTAACTTCTTATCCGCCGCTCGCCTAAATACGTCGGCGCATCGTGAGGCGCCCAACGTGCGAACATGAAATCAGAACGGCGCGAGCATGAATCACCACAATTCACCTCCCACTTCGGTCGATTCGCTGGAAAACTGCTTGAGTGCTCCGCCCCAGCGCGTGATCGACGTATTGGGCCGTATCGAGGGAGATATTCTCATTCTCGGCGCCGGTGGGAAAATGGGCCCCTCCCTGGCGAGAATGGCCAAGCGAGCCAGCGATTTGGCCGGAAGCAAAAGAAAAGTGATCGCCGTTTCCCGTTTCTCCGACCACCGCGCTGGCAGCCGTTTGCAGCAGGCGGGCGTCGAAACAATCAGCTCCGATTTGCTCCAACCCGGCGCCTTAGAGGCTCTGCCCGACGCCGCCAATGTTCTGATCATGACCGGCTTCAAGTTTGGGGGCTCGAACAACCCGGCTCACATGTGGGGCGTGAATTGCTGGCTGCCGCCGAGAATTTGCGAGCGGTTCCCGCACAGCAGGTTGGTCGCTTTTTCATCCGGCAACATATACGGCCCCGTGCCCGTGAGCGGACAAGGCTCTCTCGAATCCGACGACCTCAACCCCGTGGGCGAATACGCCATGGCCACCTTGGGACGCGAACGCCTGCTGGAATTCGCCAGCCGCCGTTTCCAAACGCCGCTGGCCACGCTGCGGCTCAACTACGCCACCGAACTTCGCTACGGCGTGCTGGTCGACATGGCCGAAGATGTCATGCATGAACGGGAAATCGATGTCACTAACGGGTATGTGAATGTGATCTGGCTGACCGACGCCAACGCCATGACACTGCAAGCGTTCGCGGCGGCGGAATGCCCGCCGGCGGTGGTCAACATCGCGGGATCGAAAATACTCCGCGTCCGCGATGTCTGCCAGCAGTTCGCCGAATATTTCAACAAGCCCTTGAAAATCGTCGGCCAAGAGGCGGACGCCGCCCTCCTCAGCAACGGCGCCAAGGGACGCGCACTGTTTGGCGAACCCGAATTTTCCGCCGAATGCATGATCGAATGGACCGCCCAGTGGGTGGCCAGTGGCGGCGAGAGCCTGAATAAGCCGACGCATTTTCTCGTCACTGACGGCAAATATTGAAACGCCGCGCTGGGAATCTTCCTACGTCGATTTTTCGGCCAGCGAAAAATTCCTCTGCTCTGAGCACCGGCCGGTTTTCTCTCTCACCCCTGGTCCGACGCTCTGACTTTTGCCACCCGAAAACAAGGGTGTTACGCGTATTGGAGCACCCCGGGCAGGACTTGAACCTGCGACCCTGGGATTAGAAATCCCATGCTCTATCCAACTGAGCTACCGGGGCAAGACTTATTCAGGCTTGTTTTATAGTGGTTTTTGTGTCTTTGTTGTGTTGCTGGCCATGCGTCATCTGGGTCTCGACACCCGTTACGACACCCGGTAGACTGAAAGGAGCAAAAAAGACACCCGCTCACTGGAATGAACGGGTGTCGCGACACCACCTTCACTACAAGGCGACGCCATGTCGAATTCTACCAACGGTTCGCATTCTGCGAAACCGAAAAAGCCTCACGCAGATTTTCCGCTCTTTCCGCATAGAAACGGGCAATGGGCAAAAAAGGTTCGCCAGAAGATTTATTATTTCGGACTGTGGAGCGACCCCGAAGCAGCCCTGAATAAATGGCTGGAGCAAAAGGACGATCTGCTGGCCGGGCGAAAACCGCGACCAAGGCAAGGCGGAACAACAATTCGCGACTTAGCCAACCGTTTCTTGGAAACTAAAAGAAGCAGAGTTGCAAGCGGGGAACTTACGCACGCGACATGGAGAGATTATTACGAAACGTGCAATCGGGTTGTGCAGGTTTTGGGCAAGGGGCGACTGCTTGCCGATCTTTCCCAAGGCGATTTTGAAATACTTCGCACGTCATACACCAAGACGCTGGGCCCAACTGCAACCGGCAACGAAATCGGACGCGCCCGCGTTCTCTTCAAGTTCGCCTATGACGAAGGGTTGATTGATCACCCCATTCGATACGGGCAAGGCTTCAAACGACCAAGCCGCAAAACGCTTCGACAGGTTCGAGCTTCAAAGCCGATTCGCATGTTTGAAGCTGCGGAGTTGCAGGCGATTCTGGACGCCGCCAAGCAGCCGATGCGGGCCATGGTTTTGCTGGGCGCCAACTGCGGTTTTGGACAAACGGATATTGCAAACCTGCCGACTTCTGCAATTGATCTTGAAAAAGCATGGATGGACTATCCCCGCCCGAAAACGGCCGTTGAACGGCGTTGCCCGCTCTGGGGTGAAACCGTGAACGCGATCCGAGAAGCGATTCAAAGCCGCCCCAAGCCGATTACCGCCGAAGAATCGGGGCTGGCGTTCCTTACTTGCCAAGGGCGGCGTTGGGTTCGATTAAACGAAAACGAAACGCCAAACGACGAAATCGGCAAGCAGTTTGCAAAGCTGTTGCGTTCGCTCAAACTCAAACGGCCGGGCGTGAGCTTCTACGCACTCCGCCACGGCTTCGAGACGATTGCAGGCGGTAGCCGCGATCAAGTGGCCGTCGACGCAATCATGGGCCATGCACGCGACGACATGAGTAGCCTGTACCGAGAACGCATCGACGATTCGCGCCTGCTGGCCGTTTCAAATTACGTGCGAAATTGGTTATTCTCTGAGGACAAGTAACTTTCGGGTTCGCGGGGTAGCTCCCTGCACAGACTCGACCGGTTGGCGTGGTTCACCTTTCCCCGCTGGCCGGTTCGAGTCGCCCGATTTTATAAAAAGGTGAAGTGATGAACGAACAACAGAAGATACTTTCGGGCCGAATCTTGCAGAAGTTCGAGGCCATTGAAACAGCCCCGCTGCGCCCCGTTCAGGCAGTGGTAATGGAGGCCGTTTGCCCCGAGTCGAACGTAGGAGCTTTGTATGACAAGCTTCACGAATCACGCCAAGGAAAGGGTTTTGCCATCGTCTGCACGGGCTTTCGGCACGGCACGAGAATTCATTGCGGCTTCCATTTTCATGGGGGTGGGGAAGATGAAATTTTGCGTTTTTGTGAAGCGGGAAAGTTGGCGGGTAACTGCTTGGGGCCATGGGCGGAGCGGTTCGTTTCGCATGAGAGTATGGAATGCGATCCGCTGATGAATTGGGTGCGGGTTTTGAGTGAGCTATCACGCCGGGGTGGCCCTGTTTTCCCGATTCATGCCGAAGGAAGATATTGGGACAAAGACCGAGATTCCGAGGTGGATTTACAAAAGGCTGAAACGTGGTTGAAGCCGCCGGCGGGAGACGATGCACCTTACGGCCTGCACGTTGTTTTGGATAACGTGGTTCAAATGTCGCTCTTTGCCATTGACGTTCTGGTAGGTGAATACTCGCCCGTTGCTGGTGCGTCTGAGACCGTGCTGGCGCCGAAGCCAGAGCTGAGCGAAGCCGACGCCCGCCGCGAAATTGAAGAGCAATTGGACGGCAATTCTTTGATGTTGTTCCGAAGTTTGAATCGGCGATTTGGCCGATGGGTTTGGTTTGGGGCACTTCGCGACGACAACGAAAGGTGGCGAGGTGTGCAAGACGGAACAATAACAAGAGCCATTAAAAGACTGCGGGATAAACTGCCGGGCGACCCGTACGTTTCGATTGAAGTTGATTCCGCGCCCGGAGGCAAACGCGCCAAGATGGACAAGTAAAGGGACAAATAAAGGGACACGTTTGTCCCCTCGTTTGTCCAACTGACCTCCTATAGTTCAGGCATGAACACCGCTTTCTAGGTGTTGCCTAAACAAAAGGAGGTTTTTTTATGTCTTCATGCAAAATGAAACTGCGCCCCGCTGACATCGCCGAGCGATGGGGAATCAGCATCGCGAAAGTGATTAGCTGGATTCGATCCGGCGAACTTCGCGCGATCAACGCCGCGACCACGCAGGTTGGCCGCCCGCGTTTTCTGATCGATCCGGCCGACTTGGAGGCGTTCGAGCAACGCCGCGCTGTTGTTCCGCCGCCCGAGCCAGCGCCGCGCCGCCGGAAGAAAGATCCGGAAATCGTCGAGTACTTCTGAACACGCCCCGCGCAAACGTCGGCGCCATCGCGGCGCCATTCTTCCACAAAATAAGAAAGCCGCTCGGAATGCGCCCCGAGCGGCTAAAAGAAAATTTTGAACAAGATGAGTATATCAGAAAAAGAACCGCCGCCACAATCGCATGATGAGGCGCTCCGCTTGGTGGGGTGCATGTCAGCTTTTGTAGTGACCCAGGGTGGCGGAAAAAGATCAATAGGAGAATTGGGGAAAGTTGTGTTAAACTGCGGCGCG
>QIKY01000293.1 GCA_003233175.1 Planctomycetaceae bacterium
CCATCGCCCGCCGCAACTGGTCGGCCTCTCCGGGAGAAAAACCCGCCGCCACCATGGCCAGCTTCATGGCCTGTTCCTGAAAAATGGGAACACCCAATGTTCTATGCAAAACTTCGCGAATGCGTTGATCGGGGTAGTCAATCGGCTCTTCGCCGCTGCGCCGCTGGAGATAAGGATGGACCATCTCGCCTTGAATCGGCCCCGGCCGCACAATCGCGACTTCAATAACGAGGTCGTAATAACAGCGCGGCTTCAAACGCGGCAGCATGCTCATTTGGGCGCGGCTTTCGATCTGAAAGACGCCCATCGTATCGGCTCGGCAGATCATGTCGTACACCGAGTTATCGTCTGCGGGGATGTTCGCCAGAGTGAGGCTTCTCCCTCCATGCCGCTCGACCATGGCAAAACACTTTCGGATAGCCGTGAGCATGCCGAGCGCTAGGCAGTCGACTTTGAGAATGCCGAGTGCGTCGAGATCGTTTTTATCCCATTGAATCACGGTGCGGTTGGGCATGGAGGCGTTTTCGATGGGAACCAAGTCGGACAAGAGGCCGCGCGTCATGGCGAGTCCTCCCACATGCTGCGACAGATGCCGTGGAAAGCCGAGAATCTGTTGCAGAATCCAGAGCAGTTGGCGGCCCGTGGAAGACTCCGGGTTGAGTCCTCCTTCGCGCAACTGACTGGGTAATTTTTCTTCGTCGCGAACATGTCGGACCGCCTTGGCCAGCGCATTGACGCGGTCGAGCGAGAGGCCCAATGCCTTGCCGACATCGCGAATCGCGGAACGGGGGCGGTAGGTGATCACGACGCCCGTCATGCCGGTGCGGTCCCGGCCGTATTTGGCGTAGACGTATTGAATCACTTCTTCGCGGCGTTCGTGTTCAAAGTCGACGTCAATATCGGGCGCCTCTTCGCGCTCCTTGCTGATGAACCGCTCGAAGAGCACGTCAATCTGGCCGGGGTCGACCGACGTGATTCCCAAACAATAACAGACCGCCGAGTTAGCGGCCGAACCACGCCCCTGGCAAAGGATGTTGCGTTCTCGGGCAAAGCGAACCAAATCCCAAACGGTGAGAAAATAGGCTTCGTAATTCAGTTCGCCAATCAACTGCAATTCATGTTCGATGAGCGACTTCACCTTCGCCGGCGCATTTTGAGGATATCGCTGGCGGAATCCCGCCCAGACCAGTTGCGTTAAATGCTCGCTCAGCGTGACGCCCGGCGGACAAAGTTCCTCCGGATATTCATAGCGGAGCTGCCCGAGCGAGAAGCTGCAACGCCGGGCAATCTCGAGCGTGCGGTGAATCGCCTCGGGGCATTCCGAAAACAGTTCGCACATTTGCCGGGCCGATTTAAGATACCGTTCACTGTTGGGGAAGCGGAGGTCGCCCAATCCGGCGACGGTGGTTCTATGTCGGGTGGCGGTCAGCACATCTTGCAAAACGCGACGCTGCGGAACGTGGTAATGAACATCGTTCGCCGCCGCCAGTGGAACGCCCTGCCGCTCCGCCGCCGCTTGCCACTTTGAAAGCTGGTGTTGGTCGCGGTCGCCCCGGTGCAACTCCGCGACGGCATGGAGGCGGTCGTCAAACAGTTCGCGGTAGGCGGCCAGCTCTTGCGCCAGGTTGTCGTTTTCACATTCACGCAGCAGCATGCCGGCCAGCAGGCCTTCGGCATGCTCGGCGACATCTTGCCGCGTCAAACGGCATTCGCCCTTGGGCGCATTGCGGCGGCCACGAGTAATCAAACGGGAGAGGCGTCCATACGACGGGCGGTCGGCGGCCCAGAGGAGAATGGGCGAGCTATTTTCGGGTGTGATTTCGGCGCCAATTAAAAGTTTACAACCCAGTTCACGAGCGGCCACATGCGCCCGCACAACACCCGCCAAACTATTGCGGTCGGTGATTGCCAGCGCCTGGTAATCGAGTTGCGAAGCTCGCTGTACAAGTTCGTCAGGATGCGAAGCGCCCTCTAGAAAAGAGAAATTGGTTTTGCAGTGCAGTTCGGCGTAACCGGGCGCCAGGGGATAGGAAAGGCGTTCGGGCATCATTCAAACACGCCGTGCAAGAACCAATCGCCGGCATTCCCGCTACGAAACAGCCAATACCGGGCGCCTTCTCTTGTTTCAATAGAATAATAATCGCGTCGCACAGGATGCCGCCGCCACCAGCCGGTCGAAATTCTTTCCGGCCCCCAACTGCAAACCACGTGGTGCTCGCGTTGGCTCCAATACAAACGACAAGGCCGCGCATCGGCGGACACGACGCGCACCGCAACGGGCGGCTGCAAAAGACACAGCGGGCGATGCAGCGGCTTGCAGCTTGAGCGGTTGCTCGCATCGCGCATGCGGCGCGCGTGAAGGAGCGATTCCAATCGATACGCGAATTCCGGCTGGGCGTCGGGAAAAAGCGTCGCGCGAAGCACGGCGTCGACTCCCAGCCGGTTACTCAGGCGGTCGATAAGCTCCGCGACGCGCGTGTCGCTGCTCAGATTGTCGTCGAACAGCGAGGTTTGTTCCATTACCAGAGGAGCAAGTTGGGCCGCCACGTCTATCGTGATCACGGGGCGGCTGATCTGAATACGCTCCCATTGCAGCTTCAGCAATTGGCACAAATGCTCTTCCGACAGCGAAGGCCGCAACAATTCCACGGCAACCTTATGTTCGCCGCCGCTCTCGCAACGCAACCGGCAATCGATGCGGCGAATCGACAAACGCCGCCGCCGCGATTCAGCAACGACTTGCCGCAACAACGACAACAGCACCGACTCCAGCGTCGAGAGGTTATCGACTGGATATTCGAACTCCCGCTCCGCTTCCACTGGCGAAGGCGGCGTCTCCGGGGTAATCAATTCGGGGCGGCGACCGGTGGCTTGGTCGAGCCGTCGTAGAAGTTCTTCACCGAAGCGAGAGGGGATGCTCTGACGCGGCAACTTCTGCAAATCTGCGATGCGGTCAATGCCCAGCCGATGGAGCAAGGCGGCTGTTTTAGGAGCAATTCGCAAAGCGTCTACAGGAAAATCCCGCAACGCGGCATGGTGTTTTTCGGGCGGCGCCACGGCAACGTTCCGCTGTCCATAATGAGCGAGCGCCCAAGCGGCGCCGATGGCGTCGGCCACGCCCAACCGCAGCGTGAATCCTTGCAGTGTCTCTTGCACCTGTTGCAGCAACGGCTCCTCGCCGCCGAATAAATGGGCGCAGCTCGAAATATCCAGCAGTAGCGATTCCGGCGCGTCCGCCTCTTCAACGCCCACGCAAGGACTGCATGACTGGCACGTCCAGGCGAGACGGATTAACGCCGTGCGAGCCGATTGGCGGTTTTCTCGCAGCACAACGAGAGAATGACCTCGCGACTCTTTCCGCAACGACCTCGCCTCGGCGAGCGTCATTCCCACGGCAACGCCCCTTGCCGACGCACGGTCGGAACAAGCAACGATCATCTCGCCCCGGGGCGATTCCCTCACCAGAACAACGCTCCGTTGTTTAAGCTCAGGACGCTCGCCCATGGCGTGTTGTATCGCCCATTGGGGCAGCCAAACGCATAACACCCTGGTCGTCATAGATGTCAACCTCCACCGACTCGTTGCTTCGCCCGCCACGCCGATAAAGCACTTCCACATGAACACGCCGCTGGAGTGGTCCTGGATTCGGCAAAGCCTCCGAGCGAACCAACAAACGCACATCCGCCCAAGAGACGCCTTGCCTTGCTTGCCATGGCCGGACCAAAAACCCCACGCCGCCTCCGCTTTCGGTGGCGAGCTTCAGGCGTCGAAATGAGCGGTCGTCGATTTCGCGCACGCAGCACCACGTTACCGCGACGCCCGGGCAACGCAACGATTGTTCGAGAGACCAAAGAACATTCCGGCCCACTTCAGGTCGCACTACGATCACTTGGTCGAGATTCACTCCGGCGCTTTTGGCGGCGGGAGGATAGAATTCACCGCGCTGGTCGATGACCGCCAACGCGCCGGCGTGTTGCAACCTGGAGGCGATGGCCAATGTCAAAACGCGCACGCCGCTCCCTTCGCCGGCAACCCATTCCACCAGCGAACCACGCTGGATGCCACAGGCGGCGAAAAACCGGTCGAGCGAGGCGACGCCGGTGCGAAGCACGCCCTCGGCGGCGCCGCTTCGCGGAACGCCAGGCTTGGAAATGCGAGCCAGCTTCCGTTGAAGACGTCGGTAGGTTTCGTCGCCAGACATGCCGTAATCATTGCTTGGAGGAGGTTTAGCCCATGAGGAGCAAAGTCGCCCCCCACAGACAACCGATTATACATGTACACGCGTACACTTCAAGAGGTAAATCGGTTCTCCCCCCGCCTGACGCCAGATAAACTCGCCGCGCATGCGGGAACGTACTGCATTGCTGGCAATGGTCGCAGATATTCCAGCCGGATTCTTATCCTGCCGACCTGATTTCCAGGACTTCGAAGTTGATGCTGCCCTTGGGGACGGGAATCTCGACTTTGTCGCCTACTTTTTTTCCCAGCAATCCTTGGCCAATCGGGCTCGTGATCAGATAACGGCCTTTGTCGTAGTCTTCGTCGCCATCGCCGACCAGCGTGATTTCTTCTTCATCGTCGAGGTCAAGATCCAGCACGCGGACCGTGCAGCCAAAGGCGACCTCGTCCTTGGGCAATTTCGAGGCGTCGACAATACTGGCTCGGGCCAGTTTATCTTTCAAGAGGTTGATTTTGGCTTGTAACATGCCCTGATTTTCGCGCGCAGCATGGTACTCGGCGTTTTCCTTGAGGTCGCCTTCGGCGCGAGCGTCGGCAATTTTCTGGGAGATGATCGGCATTTCGACATCTTCCATTTGCTTCAACTCGGCCTTTCGTTTGTCGTACCCTTCACGCGTTATGGGGACTCGATCAACCATGTCGTTACTCCAGCCGTTGTCAAAAAAAACGCATCTGTCAAAAAACGCTGCTATCAAAAAACGAACGACCGCTCCACCGAGCGGCCGCTCCGAATTGCCATCGAATTGAATCTGTAATCTACACGCAGTAGGGGGCCGGCGAAATACCGCACCCCACAAAGGCTGGCGAATTGTTTTCGACGTTTCGCCAGCAGGTGAATTCTGTGCGATTTGACGAAATGTGTAAAGAGCGTTCGGCGTTGGGTTGGAGTTCATGCTTGAGCGTGTTTTTTTTGGGGGGGGACGCACATCAGAACGTGTTTTGAAATGCGGCCCACCAGTACGATGGCCTTCCAAAGCCGTCGATTTTCAGAGGTTCGAGGCACACGACGGCCTTGGAAGGCCATCGTACCTTTCGTTTCAAAACACGTTCTCAGCAGACTGTTCCTCAGCAGACTGCGCCAACCTGCCAACGCCGCATCCAGAGTTCCAGCACCAACAGCGACCACAATCGATAGGCGTGGTCGAACGAACCCGACATATGCTGGTCGAGCAGCAGTTGTACGGCGTCATCGCGAAACAGGCCACGTTGCTTCGTCTGCTGGTCGAGCAGAACGTCGTGGGCGAGGTCCTTTAGTTCGTGGCGGAACCAATGGTCGATCGGCACGCCGAAGCCCATTTTGGGCCGCGTCCAGACGTCGGCCGGCAGAAGATCGGCGAAGGCGTCTTTAAGAATGCGTTTTCCCTTGCCCCAGCGGAATTTGTGTTTCAGCGGCATGCCGATCGCCAATTCGACCAGCCGATGATCGAGAAACGGCTGCCGGCATTCGAGGCTGTGGGCCATCGAGGCGATATCGACCTTGGTCATTAAATCGCAGGTGAGGTAGGTGGTGAGATCACCCAGTGAAGCGACGGTAACCTCGTCGCGGCCGGCTATCTTTCGCCAACTGCCTTGCAGGAATTCGAAGGGATCGGAATCGGGCAGCCGCTGGAGGAAGGCATCGGAGTACAACGCGGCGCGGCGTTGTTCGTTAAAGATCGAGATCCACTGCAGGTAACGTCTGGCGGGCGGGGCCGCGATCGACTCTGAAAACCGTTTGAAACGCCGCAGGATCGATTTCTGCCGCACGCCGGGAAGCGATTGCCAAAGCGGCGCCGCCAGTATGTCGGGGATGACGCCCATCCGATCGATCCAACCGCCCAGCGCCACGGCGCGGTAGCGAGGGTAACCAGCGAAGAGTTCGTCGCCGCCATCGCCGGTGAGGGCCACGGTAACATGCTCCCGCGTAAACTCCGACACGCACCAGGTGGGAACCGCCGAACTATCGGCGAACGGTTCGTCGTAATGCCAAACTAACTTTTCCAACAGCGCGACGGCGTCCGGCCGAACTTCCAGCACATGGTGTTCGACGCCCAGGTGCGCGGCGATCTTTCGCGCCTCCGCCGATTCGTCGTACTCCGGAACCGGAAAGCCGATGGTGAATGTTTTCACGGGCGTCGGCGAATGTTTTTGCATCAGGCCGACGATAATCGAGGAGTCGATGCCGCCGGAAAGGAAGGCGCCCAGGGGAACATCGCTTTGCAGGCGAATTTTTACCGCGTCGGAGAGAATTTCTCGCACGCGTCCGGCATAGTCCTGGCGGGAGCGCGGCGTTTCCTGTTGGTATTCGGGCTGCCAATACGGCGCTATTTCGAGTTCGTCGTCGTGATAAACGGCATAATGGCCCGGCGGCAATTTTCGCACGCCGCGAAAAATCGTGTTGGGGTGCGGAATGTATTGGTAGGTCAGGTATTCATCAATGGCGGCCAGATCGAGCGCGCGTTCGACGCCCGGCGCTTCCAGCAGACTTTTGAGTTCGCTGGCGAACAGCAGTTGCCCCGGCGTTTTACGATAGACCAACGGCTTCTGGCCCAGGCGGTCGCGGGCCAGCAACAGGCGCCGCTGGCGTTCGTCCCAGATGGCGATGGAAAACATGCCGTTGAGGTGTGCGAAGCAGCCGGCGCCTTCGTCTTCGTACAAATGGACGATCGTTTCGGTATCGCTATCGGTTCGGAACAGGTGCCCCGCGCCTTCCAGCCGCTGCCGCAACGCGCCGTAGTTGTATATTTCGCCGTTGAAAACAACCCAGATCGATTTGTCTTCGTTACACATCGGCTGCCGACCGCCGACCCTGTCGATGATCGAAAGCCGCCGGTGCCCCAACGCGACCCCCGGAACCGATTCATACGGCGGACGCAAACGGAAGCTGGACTGATAAAAACCTTCGTCGTCGGGGCCGCGATGACGCAATACGTCGGTCATGCGGCGCAGGGCGCGCTCATCGAGCGATTTTGTCGGGTCGGACCATATCCCGCCGGTAATGCCGCACATGGTTGGGGGGTCCGTCAGCTATGAAAAAGGGCGGCGTTTAAGCGGCGGCGGAGCGATGTGAATCCACGCTTCGGCGAGATTTCCCTAAGGTTTGTTGCACCTTGTTCGCCGCGTAGTGGGAAATATTGCCCGGCATTTACATAATATGCTTTGGGCGAATGCCAACATGCAAACTCAGATTGCCCGAAGTCTAGTATAGGTTACCGCGCCGGGCGGTTGCAGGGTGGGCGATGTCTTACCAGATAATACAGGGAAGGTTATACTTCGGACGACGAAAACATGCAGGAGTTCACGGACCCCCTATGAGAATCGCTTACCTGGATTGCGCAAGCGGCATTAGCGGCGATATGACGCTGGGCGCTCTGATTGACGCCGGCGCGCCGCTGGAGGCGATTCAAAACGGCGTGGCGTCGCTGGGGCTGCCCGGAGTGCGGCTGACCACCGAGGAAGTGCGAAAAAAAGGGTTTCGCGCGCTGCAAGTTCGCATCGAACACGAACCCGAACACGCACACCGGCACTTGCATCAGATCACGGAAATGATTGACGCCGCCGACGCAATCACGCCCGCCCAGCGGGAATTGGCCAAACGCATTTTCACCCGTTTGGGCGAAGCGGAGGCGAGGGTCCATGGAACCGATTTGCAAAAAGTCCACTTCCATGAAGTGGGCGCCATCGATTCGATTGTCGATATCGTGGGCGGCGCCATTGCCTGGGATCTTTTGAAAGTCGATCGGATTGTCTGCTCCGCAGTGCCCACCGGCGGCGGCTTCATTCAAATCGCCCATGGACGCGTGCGCGTGCCCGCGCCCGCCACGGCGGAGTTGCTGCGTGGCGTTCCCTTGGCCGAAACCGACGTCGCGGCGGAATTGACCACGCCCACCGGCGCGGCGCTGGTGGCCGCGTTGGTCGATCAGTTCGGCGGTTTGCCGGCTATGTGCATCGAGCAAATCGGTTATGGAGCGGGCGAAAGAGATTTGGAGGAGCAAGCCAATCTGTTGCGATTGTTCGTGGGCCAAGTCGACGACCACACGCTGGTCGATCAGGTGTGGGTGCTGGAAACGAATCTCGACGACGTGAGCGGCGAAGTGATCGGCCATTGCACGGCGCGTCTGTTCGACGCCGGCGCTCTGGATGTCTACACGACCGCCATCCAAATGAAAAAGAATCGGCCGGGAGTGAAAGTGAGCGTGATTTGCGAAGCCACAAGCATCGCGCCCTTGGAGAAAATCCTCTTCCAAGAGACCGCCACCTTGGGCGTGCGCCGTTGGCCAGCGGGCCGCCATAAACTCGCCCGCCGCAAATGTTCCGTGGAAACCCGTTGGGGAGCGGTGCTGGGAAAAATCGCCACGCTGGCCGATGGAACGGAGAGTTTTTCTCCCGAGTACGAATCTTGCCGGGCGGTGGCCGAAGAGCAAAGCGTGGCGCTTCGCGATGTGGCCGCCGCAGCGCGGTCGGCGTACGAAAAACAGCAGTAAACATCCTTGATGTAAACGCTGTCAAACAGTAAACGATGAGCGTTCCAACGAATGACGTTTCTCGAAGACAATGGATCAACGTTCTTGCTGGTGGCCGGCATCGGGCTCGTGATTGCTATTTTGCTGCGGCGGTCGTCGCGTTATCGAAAAAAGCAAAAGCGACAAGCCCGCAAGGAAAAACCCGCCGCCGGGTTCGGCAAATCGGCGTCCGCCAAGCGGCGCGAACCGTTGCTCGACGCGCCGCCGGAAATCACTCGCTGGCAAGTCGAAATGCACGAAGTCGCCCGCGAACTCAAGGCCGAAGTCGATAGCAAACTCATCGCCTTACAAACCCTGCTGGGCATGATCCGCCAAGAGGCCGACCGCCTGGAAGATATTCTTGCTCGCCTCGAACCGTTGGCCGGTTCCGCCGCCGACGGTATTCGAGAAGAACTCGACGAAGCACGGCAAAACAGCGACTCCCCCTCACAAACGCCCCCGCCAAAAGAGTCGGATTCGTAAGCCAGACACGCCGCAGGGTGGCGGTAACCGATAATGCGGCGCGGTAATGCGAGCGCACCTCGCGGTTTGTGTGTTCAGGCGTACACGGCGCTGCGGGCGCGGTGAGTCGGCTGGACTTGGTCTGTTAAAAACGTCGGCTGGCGGCGATGGCTTTGTGCGAGACTGTCTTGGTGATGACCGCGCAGTCTTCTATCCTGCCGCTCTTCCGTTCGCCCGCTCACGCAATGGGAGAGATCTTCGAAGTCCATGCTTCGTGCTCTTGGCGTCCTGCGTGGTGAACCTGTCTGGCCAAACGATTCTCCCTGCCGCCGAACGACGCCGCCGGTCGACCAATTTCACCACGAAGGACGCGAAGAGCACGAAGGGGAAGCGTCGGGAGTCGGAGAACAAAACGTTTGACGCCGTCCTGCAATTTGGCGTTGTTGCGGTGGATGAGCACTCCAATCCTTTATCCCGACGGGATGCAAGCCATGAGCC
>QIKY01000124.1 GCA_003233175.1 Planctomycetaceae bacterium
GACGATTCCACTCCCAGGACGCCCGGCGCCGATTCGCCTCGGTTTTCAAACTCGGTCATGCTTGTCACTCTCAAATCCCTCCGGCGGCGCCGCACTGCCGTCGACACCGTTTACGGCTAATTTGGGTTCAAAAAAGTGGTATTGGCCGCAACGAGCGATAACACTGTTGTTGGTGCGCCATCGCAGCGTCTAGCTTGGATCCGGCACACGTCTTGTACGCATGAAAACGGCCCAAGGTTCAAAAAGAGGCGCCACAAGCCGCTACTCGTCGAGCCAACTCACCTTTGTTCCGGCGCCGCTGAGAATGCGCCAATAGACCATCATTAGCACCGCGCCCAGCAGGAGAGGACCGCCCAGGAGGGCCAAGAGCGGTGCGGGGCGGTGTGGCAACGTCCGAGCGTGCGGGGCGCCAACTGCGTGCGCCGTGGCAACCGCGTTTTTGGAATCTCGCTGAAAAGAAGACGCCACCGGCTTGACCACTGCTTCAATTTTCGAGGTTTCCTTGGCCTTCGGCTGTTTGGCAGCGGGTTTGAAGGGGAAAAAAGTATTGGCGCGTTTTACCGCGTCGGGATCAATTTTCTCCAGCTCCTTGATTTTTTCCTTGGCCTCGGGAAGCGGGCAGGCTCGCAAATAGTTGATGACCGGCACGCGCACCCAGCTCGATTTCTCGTCGGCGTCGCGGAACAACTTCACCAAACGCGGCATCGATTCCCAATCTTCCCAGCGGGCCAAATCGGGGATCACCAAATCCGCCAGTTGCGGGCGCTCCAGCATGTGCCGCAAGCCTTGAACGATTCGCTTCTGGGGAATCACGTCGACATCGTCCGTGCCGTGGAATCGCAACGCCATGATGGCGGCGTAGGTGTCGGCGTATTCGGCTTTGTCGTTTTTTAGGTAGAGGTCTTCGATCAGCGGCATGCCATCAGGACCGCGCAACAGCAAATAACAGGCGATCATGGCGTCGAGACCGGCCTTCGATTTCCGATCAGGCGATTTAAGCATGCTCTCCAGCAGCGGCAAGTCTTTTTCGTCGCCGCACACGCCCAACATGGTGAGATAAAGCCGCCGCCGGCTGGCGGGCACGTCGGGGTCGCGAATCCAGGTGATGAGTTTGTCGCGGTTCATCTGTTTTTTGATGCTTGCCATCGTGGCGTACGGCGTTTTGGCGAATTCATCGTAGGCGTCGCGGGCGAGCATTTCATCGGCGTCTTCGAGGTAGTCTTGAAAGAAAACCAGCCGCTCGGGGCCTGAATCGGGGAGATCCAGCAGAGCGGGAATGTACGCTTCGGCCCGGCGGGTCAGCGCCAGCGGCGTGGACCACATCAGTTTGGGAGGGTCGACTCCCATCATCAGGAAACGTTGGCCGGTTTTGGCGTCGCCGAAATAGACACATGCCACGGTTTTCTGCTTGCCGAGTATTGCGGCGCCGCGCAACACTTTCACGACCTTGAACTGGGCTTTCGACAAGGGCTTGTCTTGCCCGGCGTCGCCCGGTTTCGGCAAGGACGGCGTTTTGACCAACTCGCCGATCAGCACGACGTCCATGCTGTTCATTTCTTCGCTGAACGTCTGCGACACCGCCGAACAAAAAGGGCAGGCCCGGGCTTCAGGAAGGAACCCATGGAAAAACGCTGAAAAAGACAACAGCGCCGAAAAAGACAACAGCATAGTGAAAAGGGTGCAAACCCGGCGACGCATAACAACGGTCCTCATGGTGAAGAGGAGAAACGGCGAAGAAGAGAAGGTTTCGACAAATTCATGCATCCCTAGATTCTACAATAATCCCGGCTGTTGCAAACGGAGAAATTGAAATCTTCGCGAGCGGTTTTGGGTCTGGGCTGTCTCAATTCCGCGAAATCGGGCTGCCGCCGGCGTTTCGCCCTCTTTTTATAGATTTCACAGGGCTGACAAAGTGTTGTCACTGTGGTTGTTATGCTGCACGGCCCAAGTGTGGCGGCTTTTAGTGTGAGGGCTTTTCACGTCAAGCGGCTGGAAGTGGCGTGTTCCCCCTCGCCAGGGCGAAATTGCGTCAACCCTTAGGCGGGCGGCGGATGAGAATTTGCTTGTTCTAGAAAGCGAGAACGGTGCGCAGAAACAACCACTATGAGGCGGCGTTTGAGGCGTATCTGCGTTCAGTGCGGACGCCCTACGTTGCGGTCGATGAATCGAAACGCTGTCTGACAAAATCGGAGTCGTTGAAGAACGTCGATTTTATCGTGTCTCCGTCCGAGAGCGGGATTTCCTGGTTGGTGGACGTCAAGGGGCGTCAATTTTCACGGGGCCGCTTGTGGAAAAACTGGTCGACGCAAGACGATGTTCGCAGTCTGGCGCATTGGGAAAACAACTTCGGCCGGGATTTTTCCGCGCTGCTGGTGTTTGCCTATGCGATCGAGGGCGATCTGGCGCCCTTGCCGGCTGGGCAACTTTTCCGATTTCGCGGCGGCCTTTATGGATTCGTGGGAATCCGACTCGAACACTATTTGACGGCGGCTCGCGTTGTCTCGCAGCGGTGGGATACGCTGGCCATGCCGACCGACCGCTTCCGCGAACTGGCCCGACCGATGGAATCTTTTCTCCAGGTCGGTTTATCTCGGGCGTCTTGAGCGCGCCGAATAGTTCAGAAAATCCCGGCATTTTCAAAATGCCGGGCGTAACTATTCAGCGACGAGCTTCGATCGATACCTGATTGAACCACGAATGAACACGAATAGACACGAATAAACACGGATTCTTGTGGCGAATTCTCCATGTAATGGCACGGCTGACGTCGCTTGTTTCCAGGAGAAAACCTGAGAGCCCGTTGAAATTCATTCGTGTGAATTTGTGTCCATTCGTGGTTCCGTGGTTCTCGCGAAAAGCATCGTGCGATCATCGCTGAGTAGTTACAGCCGGGCTTTTAATTCGGCATGTAAATTCAGGACTATTCCTTACGGAAAAACCGCTTTCCGGCAAGCAGGGTGTTTGGCAAAGTCGGTTCGCCCATTTACAATAGACGCTTGCTCTGCCGAGCGGCAAGGATGGACACCATTGCATCAGGCGAGTGCGCATGTCACACATTTCAGCCGTTTGAGATAAATATCCCTGGAAAGTCCACCCCATGAAGCTGCAACTGTTGGCGATTTTCCGCTCCGCTTACTGGCTGGCCCTCTCCTTGGTTTTTTGGCTTGGCGTTCACGGCCAGTTGTTGGCCCAAGCGGCCGAAAAAGAAGAAGAGGAAGCCAAAAGCTGGGTGATGAGTTATATTTTGATCGTGCTTACGGTCGGGCTGGGGTTGTTTGTCGTCGTTAGAATGGGCCGGCGGCGCAATCCTAAAATTCGCCGCCGCGACGACGAAGAAGAAGACGAATAACGTTCTGGCTGAATTAAAAGCCCGGCATTTCCAAAATGCCGGGCTTTTCCTCGCTATATCGGGTCTTGGCTCTTCCTGTCAGGCGGTGCGTCTGCCGGCGCCTGCTCCACAAGCTGCAAAATACTCCCCGATGCGGCTCACGACATTATTCTGCTCGTCGTGGGTCAGTTCCGGGAAGATCGGCAGGCAGAGCACTTCTTCAGCCGCTCGTTCCGTTTCCGGCAAAGCGCCTTTGGGTATCCCCAAGCCTTCAAAGCACTGCTGCAAATGCAGCGGCGCCGGATAAAAAATCTCGGTGCCCACGCCGCGCTGGGTCAGATGCTCGCGGAGTGAATCGCGGCGATGGCCGCTGATTCGAATCGTGTATTGGTTCCAAACGTGTTCGCCGGTGACCGTGGCTGGCAACACGATGGCGTCGAGCAAGCCGTATTCCGCGAAGAGTTCGCCGTACCTGCGAGCAAGATCGTTGCGTTGCTGATTCCAGGCGGCCAAATGGCGGAATTTGACATTCAAAACAGCGGCCTGGATCGAATCCAGGCGGCTGTTGATCCCCACCACCTGATGATAATAACGCGGCCGCATGCCGTGGCCGCGGAGCAACGTGAATTGGTCGGCCAATTGGTCGCTGTTGGTGGTGAGCATGCCGCCGTCGCCGAATCCGCCCAGGTTCTTGGTCGGGTAGAAGCTGAAACAGCCGACATCGCCAATAGCGCCGGCGCCGCGTCCCTGATAGCTGGCGCCGATCGCTTGGGCGCAGTCTTCGATGATGGAAATCTGATGCCGCCGGCCCAAGGCAATCAACGGGGCCATTTCGGTGCATTGACCGAATAAGTGTACGGGGATAATGGCCTTGGTCCGGGGCGTGATCGCCTGGGCGACGCATTCGGGGTCGATATTGAAACTGGCCGGGTCGATATCGACAAAAACCGGCGTGGCGCCGAGTCGCCAAACGGCGCTGGCCGTGGCGAAAAAAGTGAAGCTGGGCGTGATCACCTCATCGCCGGCGCCGATGCCGCAGGCCATCAGGGCCAATAGAATCGCATCGCTGCCGGAGGCGCAGCCCACGGCGTGCTTAGCGCCGCAGAACGCGGCCACGTCCTGCTCCAGTTGCTGGCAGTCGGGACCAAAAACAAAGCGTCCCGAGTCACAGACCTCGGTAATTGCCGCCAGAATCTCTTCACGCAGCGGCCGATTGGCGCGCATGACATCCAGCAAGGGTGTCTTACGATCGTTTCCACCGCAACTTGCGGACGACTTTTGAGTTTGCGAATCCATTCGCTGCTAAACGCCTCCATCCTTGTGGCGCGCCCCGCCTGCGGCGAAGCATTCATTGAATCGACAAAGAGGTTACTGAACCGGTTGGCCGCAGTCAAGAGAAGCTGCGCCCCACTTTGAGGTTTTTTCGTGTATAAACAAGAGCCTTGGAAGGGCCATCGTACGCCGTATTAACAACCCGGCATTTCGAAAACGCCGGGCTGTTCCGAGTTACAACCGCCAAGGAGCTTTCGAGAAAAAATAGTCTTTACCGTGTTCTCTCGTGAGTTGGCGCCAGCCTGAGGAAGTCGCGATGCGCATTGGAGTTTTTTGCAGTGGCGGAGACGCCCCCGGAATGAACGCGTGCATACGCGCCGTGGTGCGCGACGCCCTCTCCCAAGGACACGAAGTCTGGGGCATTGTGGGCGGCTACCAGGGCCTGCTGGAAGAACATTTCTTCTTGAACCAAACGGGCGGACGCGAGATGACCTTGCGTAGTGTTTCGGGCTGGGCCGGACTGGGTGGAACGCGATTGAAAACCAGCCGCAGCGACGAATTCCGCAGCGAAGCAGGCGTGAAAAAAGCAGCCGCGATCCTCCAGCGTTGCGGAATCGACGCCCTCATTCCGATTGGCGGAGATGGCACATTCCATGGCGCAGTCGCCTTGGGAAAACAGTGGCCGGGGTTGATTGTTGGTTGTCCTGGAACCATTGACAACGATTTGATCGGCGCCGACCGAACGATCGGCTTTTCAACCGCCGTGCAGACCGCCGTCGACGCCGTCGATAAAATTCGCGTCACGGCTGAAAGCCACCAGCGCATGTTCCTGATCGAAGTAATGGGCCGCTACAGCGGGTATATCGCCGTATATACCGCAATTGCCGCAGGCGCCGAGGCGGTTTGCATTCCGGAAAAGCCGACCGATATTTCGTCCCTACTCGACGGTCTTCACGCCATGCACCGGCGGGGCAAGCAATCGATCATGCTGATTGTGGCCGAAGGCGATGAAGGCGGCGCCGAAGCCCTTTATCAGCGGCTCAACGACGCTTGCTGCCCGTACCCAATGCGGGTGTCGATCCTGGGGCACTTACAGCGGGGCGGCGCGCCAACCGCAGCCGACCGCATTCTCGCCAGCCGCTTGGGCCGATTTGCCGTTTCCTCGCTCGAACAGGGCGCCAGCGGCGTGATGGCCGGCGTGGTGCGGGAGAAATGCCAACTCACCCCCTTCGAAGAGGCGTACGCCACTCATAAGCCGATCCGCCAAGAGCTGCTCGACTTAATCGACGTGCTCTCCAATTGAGGAACCGTCCTGCAATTTACCTACCGAATTAAAAGTTCGGCATTTTGAAAATACCGGGATTTTCCCAGCTACAAACGGGAACTTATTTGGGGACGGTTCCTATCGCGGTTGACCGACCTGCTTAATCGTTATAATGTACGCAGAGGAAGGAAGTTGCGCTCAGGTGGCGGACTTCCCCGCAGACGACGCTTCACTTCGGTCCCACCTTCATCATTTTCTGTGGCAGAGCATGGATATTCTGGAACGTATTTGGGAATTTTTGGGCCTTTTCTTCGGCGGCTTGCTGCGCGGTTTTGAACGCGGCGTGACGGGCCTGTTTGGCTCGTCGAATGCGCGGTATATCCGCAAATTGCAGCCGATCACGGAAGAAATTGGCCTACTTGAATCGAAGTACGCCGAGATGAGCGACGACGAACTCGCTGCTCAAACGGATAAGTTTCGCGAGCGATTGGCGCAAGGCGAAACGCTCGAAGACATCATGGTTGAGGCGTTCGCGGTCTGCCGGGAGGCGGGCAAGCGTTATCTCAAAATGCGCCACTACGACGTGCAGCTGATCGGCGGCGTTGTGTTGCACCGCGGCGCCATCGCCGAAATGGTGACCGGCGAAGGCAAAACGCTGGTGGCCACCTTGCCCGCTTATTTGAACGCCTTGGAAGGCAAGGGCGTTCACGTCGTGACGGTCAACGACTACCTAGCCCGCCGCGATATGGAGTGGATGGCCCCGCTGTACATGGGCCTTGGTTTGACGGTGGGCGCTATCCAGAGCGATATGCCGGTGCTGGAGCGGCAACGCGCTTACGCCTGCGATATCACTTATGGCACCAATAACGAATTCGGCTTCGATTACCTCCGCGACAACATGCGTCAGGCCGCCCGCGGCGACAACGATTTCCCCAAACAATCGCAGCAATCGCAGGGCCGGCTCCATTACGCCATCGTGGATGAAGTCGACAACATTCTCATCGACGAAGCGCGTACGCCGCTCATCATTTCAGGGCCGGCCCATGAAAACGTAAAAAAATACGCCGAAGCCGACGCCATCGCCAAGCAACTGGTGAAAAACGAGCACTTCGAGGTCAAGGAAAAAGAACACACCGCCCACATGACCGACGACGGCATTCGGCACGCCGAGAAACTCGCCAAGGTGGAAAGTTTTTACACCGCCGGCAATATGGACTGGCCGCATTTGATTGACAACTCACTCAAGGCCCACCACCTCTACAAACGCGACGTGAACTATGTCGTGGAAGACGGCAAGGTGGTCATCATCGATGAGTTCACCGGCCGGAAAATGGAGGGCCGCCAATGGAGCGATGGGCTGCACCAAGCCGTGGAAGCCAAGGAACGCGTCAAAATCAAGGAAGAAACGCAAACCCTGGCCACCGTCACCCTGCAAAACTTTTTCAAACTCTACGACAAACTGGGCGGCATGACCGGAACCGCCATGACCGAAGCCTCCGAGTTTTGGAAAATCTATGAACTCGATGTCGTGGCGATTCCCACCAACCGGCCCATGAAACGGCTGGAGCACCCCGATGTCATCTATCGCACCGAACGCGAGAAATACATCGCCGTGGCGGAGGAAATAGAGTCGTTCATCAAGTGGGACCGCATCCTGGCGGACGGCGAGGAAATCGTCGGGCAGATTGTCAACGAGTCGGACGATTCGCTCGATTTCCTCCCCGATAATTCCCGAAAAAAACAGACCTACCCGCTCTCGGAAATTGAAGTGCTGCAACGCCGCGGCCGGCCTATTTTGGTCGGCACGGTGTCGATCGAAAAAAGCGAACGCATTTCCGACCTACTCTCCAAACGCGGCGTCAAGCACGATGTGCTCAACGCCAAACATCACAAACGAGAAGCCGAAATCGTGGCCCAGGCCGGCCGCCGGGGCGGAGTCACGATCGCCACGAACATGGCCGGGCGGGGAACCGATATCGTGCTGGGCGGCAATCCTGAAACCATGGCTTGGGCGCGTCTGCAAAACACCTACGCCTCGCGGCTCGATGTTCCACAAGAAGAATGGCGCTCGCTGGTCGACGAAATTAGCGAAGTCGAGAAGATGGCGGAAAACGGCGATACGGTAAAACACATCGGCGGCTTGCACGTGATCGGCACCGAGCGGCATGAGTCGCGCCGGATCGACCTCCAACTGCGAGGCCGTTGCGGTCGTCAGGGCGATCCCGGCAGCAGCCGGTTCTTTCTCAGCCTCGAAGACGACCTCATGCGTATCTTCGCCGGTGAATGGGTGCGGGGCATATTAGATCGGCTCGGTATGCAGGAAGGCGAGGCGATTGAAAGTCGCTTGGTGACCCGTCGGATCGAAGCCGCACAGAAAAAAGTGGAAGAACGCAACTTCGAAATTCGGAAAAACCTTCTCGAATACGATGAGGTCATGGATGAACAGCGAAAGCGGCTCTATAGCTACCGCCAGCAGATTCTCGACGGCGCCGAATGCAAGCAGCTCATTCTCGAAATGATTCGCGGACAGATCGAGCACTACGTGCAAGATTTCCTCAACCCGCAATATGGTATTGAATCGTTCGCGAAATGGGCCACCAACCAGTTGCACGTCAGTAGTGAATTCGAGGCCCGCCAGTTTCGCGGCCTTGATTTTGAATCGGCCCAAGATTACGCCCACGATGAAGCCAAACGCAGCGCCGAGGGCGACATCTTCGAGAAAATCGAGGAAACGCTGCCCGAAGGCGAAGACGAAGACGACCAAACCGATTGGAATTGGGAGGCGTTGGCCAAATTCGCCAACGTGCGTTGGGGCGCCAATTACCGTGATCAAAGTTTGAAAAAAATCGGCCGAGATCACATCGCCGAAGAGCTGATCAAAAAAGCCCATGCGGCCATCGATAAGGTCGATCTTTCCGAAGCCGCCCCCCTCTTGAAAGAAGACTATGGCTTGAAATCGACCGTGGCCTGGGCCCGGCAAAAATTCGATATCACCCTCGAATTGGAGGAGCTCCAGGGCAAGGACGCAGCCGCTATTTGCGAAATGGCGTATGAACGCGCCGCGAAAGCCTATGCCGCCCGAGAATCGGAATACCCCGTCATGGCGGGACTCTACCGTTTCACCACGCCGGGCGGCGGCGGCCAACCTCGCCTTGATCGGGAACAGTTGATCGCCTGGGCGCAAGAGCGTTTTCATGTCGACCTCAACGCCGATGAATTCAAAAACAAACAACGCGGCGAAATACGCGAGGCGCTCGTCGCCCATAGTGCGGCTTATCAAAAGTCGGGCGTGGCGGTGCTTTCGGCCGTCAAGGAAAAAGCGCACGCGCTGGTGGAAAAAGCGGCCCCCGGCCAAACGGTGCGTGAAGCAACCGGCGGCAACGGTGCGATCGAAACGGTTGCCGATTGGCTCAACAAAACGCTCAATTGCAAAATCGAACCGAGTGAATTGGAAAGCC
Source organism: Planctomycetaceae bacterium (assembly GCA_003233175.1). GTDB lineage: Bacteria > Planctomycetota > Planctomycetia > Pirellulales > Pirellulaceae > SZUA-33. The sequence goes on from QIKY01000124.1 coordinate 9,323, forward strand.
TCGACGCCGATGCCCTGGAAACAGAACTCAGCAAGTTGGTCGAGGACCGCTTTCGCCCGGAAATGCGACGCATGGAGCGGGCCATGCTGTTGCATCTGGTCGACATGGCCTGGAAAGACCATCTCCTCGGCATGGACCACCTCCGCAGCTACATCAGTCTGGTCGGCTACGCGCAGCTCGACGCCAAAGTAGAATTCAAACGCGAGGGCATGCGTTTGTTTGAAGAGATGTGGCAGTCGATCGGCGAACGTGTTTCCGACCTCATCTTTCGCATGGAGCAACTCGACGAAAACTTTGTCAGCTCCACGTGGGTGGAAACGTCGGCCAAGCACGATCAAGCCAGGCCGCAAACGGAATCCATGCGCGAACAAAACGAGGCCATCGATAACAGCCAGGATCCCGACAAAAAAATCGACCCCATCCGCAACCGCGGCCAACATGTGCGCCGCAACGACCCCTGCCCCTGCGGCAGCGGAAAAAAATTCAAGAACTGCTGCCTGCGAAAAAACTAAGCCGTACATTCGGGAAAGGACTCCCGTTGCATGAAATACGCACTCAACGTTATCTATCTGGGCCTGTTGGCGGCGGCTTCGCCGTGGCTGTTGTTCGCGGCTTTCGCGCATGGCAAATATCGCCAGGGATGGGGTTGTAAATTCCTCGGGCGCGTTCCCCGGCCCCTCAGCCAGCGGCCTTGTATCTGGTTGCACGCGGTGAGTGTGGGCGAGGTGAATCTTTTGCAGCCGATTCTCACCCGGTTGGCGAATCAATACCCAGGACACGAATGCCTGATCTCGACGACCACCAAAACCGGCTTCGAACTAGCACGCCGGAAATACTCCGAACACGTCGTGTTTTATTGCCCGCTCGATTTTAGCTGGGCGGTGGCCGAAGCCATGCGGCGCATTCGGCCGGAGTTGCTGGTGCTGGCGGAACTAGAACTGTGGCCGAACCTGATCACCGCAGCGCGCCGTTGCGGGGCCAAGGTCGCGATTTTCAATGGACGCCTCAGCGACCGAAGTTGGCGAGGCTACCGCCGCGTCAAACCGCTGCTGCGGCCTCTGTTGAAAAGCCTGGACGCCATCTGTGTGCAAAACGAAGTCTACGCCCAGCGGTTTGTCGATCTTGGCGCGAGGCCCGAATCGGTGCATGTGACCGGATCGGTGAAATTCGACGGCGCCGAATGGGACCGGCAAAACGCCAAAACCCGCCGGCTTCGCCAACTGGCCGGATTTTCCTCCCACGACATCATCTTTCTTGCCGGCAGCACGCAAGCGCCGGAAGAACAATGCGCGCTCGAAACCTTTCAGGAGTTGCAAAAAAAACACCCTCGCTTGAAGTTGATCATTGCCCCCAGGCATCCCGAACGGTTCGAGGAAGTCGCCGAAATATTGCAGCACGGCGGCGCCACGTGGCGCCGCCGCACTGAGTTGACGTCGCCGGAAAACCCCGCCGCATCGAACGCCCCGAGTATTTTGTTGGTTGATGTGGTGGGTGAACTGGGCGCTTGGTGGGGCGCCGCCGACGTCGGCTTCGTGGGCGGCAGCATGGGAAATCGCGGCGGGCAGAACATGATCGAACCAGCGGCGTACGGCGTCGCCACATGTTTTGGACCCAACACCCGCAATTTTCGCGACATCGTTTCCCTGCTCCTAGCCGCCAACGGCGCCGTTGTCGTGCCAGACCCGGCCGAACTGACCGAATTCGTCGGGCGGTGTTTGCGCGAACCGGCGTTTGCCGAAAACCTTGGGCGCCGGGCGCGCCACTTGGTGCTCCAGCAGCGCGGCGCCGCCGACCAAACCCTCCAAGTGCTGGCCGCCTTGTTGCAAGGCGGCGAAAGCAAACAGCAGGCGGCATAGCACCTGTGGCGGGCGAGGGGTGAGTGCGCGCCTCAGCGATGCTTTCCCTGACAACGTCATCGGTTCAACGGCGTCATCGGTTCAACGGCGTCATCGGTTCAACTGTTCCGCGGAATGCCTGCCCTTTCATTGCTTCCCCGTTTGTTCAACGGTAAACTTAGGTCTGCCCCGCACCCGTTTGCAACTTCGGGTTTTGGAATGAAACCACTTCATGGAAATGCGTCCTCCGAAAAAAACACATTGCATTCGGCTGCACGGCCCCTGGCGGATCGAAGCGACAAAAACTTCGACGGCAACCGCGCCGGAGCGATTTAACGCGCCTGCCGCCTGGAATGAGATCTGCGTTTTGCCGCTTTCGGTGTTGGGGAGTATTTCGCGTCGATTTGGCCGCCCGACGGGAATCTCGGCTAGTCAAACCCTTGAATTGGTGATCTCGCCGCCGGGCGCGCCGTACGCGGTTTTTTTGAACGGGGTCGAAATCGGCCCCTCGACTAACAACGTGGCGACCAACGACACAACCGCCAACAATGCGCCCGGCCAAAATACAGCACCGACCGAAGAATCGCGTTATGATATAACTCGCCGAATCGAACTGCGCAACGAACTGAAATTGGTGTTTTCGGCGCCCGCCGCCGTCGAGGGAGTTTTGCCGACAAACAGCACGGCTTTTCGCCTGGGCGATGTTCGACTCGAAATTCGAGATCGACCGAACGACGCCTGAAAATCTGAAATAGACGCTAATAACGATGCCGCCGCATCGCCAGTGTTTGCAAGCGGGAGGGAAAACATGCCAAGTCGTGAACCGTGTCAGAGGCGCCTTTCCAATCGGCGCGAGGCGTTACAGATTGGCGTGGGCCTGTTCGGCCTGAGCTTGCCAGCGTATTTGCAAGCGGCGCAGGAAAACCGCCGCAACACCGCGAAGCGCGACAGCTCGTGTATTTTCATCTTCTTGGCGGGCGGACCCAGCCATTTTGAAACGTTCGATCCCAAACCCGACGCGCCGGTCGAAATTCGAGGACCTTGGCGTCCGACCAGAACGAATGTTCCCGGAAC
>QIKY01000436.1 GCA_003233175.1 Planctomycetaceae bacterium
TTGTTTTCTTGTTGTGTGCGAAGGACTTCAGTCCGTAGCTCACAACTTCTTTTCTGAACCTACCGGCTTCTAGCCGGTAGTCGTTGAGTTTCACGCCGCACCGTTGGAGTTCACGCTTCAGCGTGTTTTTTTTCCGACGAGCGCTGCGTTTTTTACCGAAAGCACGCTATACCACACACGGTTGAAAATGGCACATTTTTCGTTTAACGGCAAGCCGAAGGCGACTGCGTTTTGAGCCCACGCGTTCGGGCAACACAAAAAAACGCAGTCGCCTTCGGCTTGCCGTTAAACGGGCCATTGGTAGCCGTGCGAAGTATAAAGCGTACACTCACCCCCCTGGCGGCACTGCCGCTCACTGCTACGTCGGCCACGTGGCTTCTACTTCCAAGGCGGCGGCCAAGCGGTGTTTGTATTCCTGGCGAGAAATTTCCACCGCGCCGAATTGCAGCAAATGCGGATTTTCATACTGCACATCGAATAGTGTGAATCCGCCTTGCTGGAGCCAGGAAACAAGGTGCGCCAGCGCCGCGCTACTGGCGTTGGAAACGCGGCTGAACATACTCTCCCCGGCGAACAGCCCGCCGACGCTCACTCCATATATGCCGCCCACCAGTTCGCCGTTTTGCCACGTCTCGACACTGTGGGCGAAGCCGTGGGCAGCCAACAGCGTGAAGAGATCGATCAGTTCGGTGCTGAGCCAGGTCGATTCGCGTCCTGGCGCCGGCGCGGCGCAAAGTTCCATCACCCGTCGAAACTGCGTATCGATGCGCATCTCGAACACGCCCGATCGAACGATCCGCCGCAAACGCCGGGAGGCGTGGAAGGCGTCGAGCGGGATGATCGTGCGAGGATCGGGGTCGTACCAGTAGATCTCGCCGCCTGCGTCGGGGTCGGCCATGGGAAAGAGCCCTTGGCAATAAGCGCTGAGCAGTAAATTCGGGGTCAATTCGTCCATGATGAGCGGGGGAGTGGGTATTCGCGACCATGCGTAATAATGAAGGAGGACGAATAGGTTACCGGTTGTAGCAATCGGGATAGGGGCCGCCCTCACACACCGCCGGGCATACGGGTCCGTACTACGGCGGTTCGGCTGGGTAAGCATACTCGCCGGGAAATCGGGAAATCGGGAATTCGGGGTGTGGTTTCCTGGGTTTCACAGAAGGTGAACCCTTGGTAGAATCTGCCATGTCATCGACTTGGCCGCAAGGTGGGTGTCACTGACACCCGCTCATTACCGTGAACGGGTGTCCAACGGGAAAGAGGCGGTTATGAACTTAGGCGGAAAACAGCAAAGAAAACACTATAAATAAAGCCTGAAACTATCGTGGTGGCTATAGCTCAGTTGGTTAGAGCACTGGATTGTGATTCCAGGGGTCGGGGGTTCAAATCCCCTTAGCCACCCTTTTCCGCGTCGAACTTTCTATGAGCTCCTATACCGCACGCGGATGAAAATGTCGCTTTTTTCGTTTAACGGCAAGCCGAAGGCGGCTGTGTTTTGAGCCCACGCGTTCGGACAGAACAGAAAACGCAGTCGCCTTCGGCTTGCCGTTAAACGAGCCATTGCCAGCCGCGGCCATTGCCAGCCGCGCGAAGTATAACATCACCCCTGTTTGGTGTTTCAAACACGGAGTTCGATGCTGACCTACCAAGCTGTGTTAGAAGGTATAAATAACCCACCGCATTTTTCTCGGTTGCCAAAAAGCCCGGCATTTTCAAAATGCCGGGCTTTTAATTTCGGCAAATTCTCACCCGCCGCTCGCCTAATGTTTCGCCCACGTTCCGGATACGGTCACGAAAATGAGCGATTGCCTTTTTTGAAATGGTGAAGCTTTTTTTGCCTTACGCGTGCTGCGGCGCGAGCAGGCCCAGTTTCTGCATTTGACACACCAACTCGGCTTCATTGATCGGTTTGGTGTGGTAGCACTCGCAGCCTTCGCGGAAGGCTTGAATGCAATGTTTGGAATCGTGCAACGCGGTGGTCATGATGACCTTGGCTCCGGCCAATCCGGTAATTCCGAATTCGTCTTCCAGCTTTCGAATTCCCAGTAGCGTTTCATGGCCATCGACTTCGGGCATCATGATGTCGAGGCAGACGAGATCGTATCCTTGGCCATCTTCCAATGCGATGTGAAACGCGGCGATGCCCTCTTTGCCGTCTTCGGCTACGTCGCACTGGCCAAATTGCCCCAAAATACGCCGCATCAACTCGCGGCACAGGCGGTCGTCGTCGACGATGAGAATGCGCAGAGCGGCGGCGTTGTCTGACGCGGAGTCAGCGGTGTTGTCTTGCTCGACGCCTTTTCCGATGTTCACATACTTGAGGGGCGGTTCGCTCTCGCCGCCCGGTGCTTGCTCCAGCGGTTCAAGGCCCATGTTGTGGAGTTCCGCCTTGAGAACGTCTTCGTCGATCGGCTTGCAGACATAACTTTGACAGCCGAGTGAGAAGGCGCTGGTCAGATTTTGCATGTCGTCGAAGGCTGATGTCATGATCACCTTGACGGCATCGTGTTCGCCGATGCCGCGCTCGGCCTCCGCCCGGCGAATCGCCTGCAATGCGTCTTGCCCGTTGCAGTTCGGCATTTGGATATCCAGACACACCAAGTCGAACGGTTGGCCGGCGTCCCAGGCGGCGTGCATGGCGCTGAGGGCTATGAGTCCGTCTTCGGCGAATTGGCGTTCGCCATAGGCGCGGAGCATCTGCTTGAGCAGTTCTCGGCAAAGTCGGTCGTCGTCAACAATGAGTATCTTCATGGGGGATTGCCTTTCGGAGGTATGCGAGAGTTAGTCGCATGTTTCTGACGCATAAACCGGAAACGCCAGTGTGTTTGCGTTCTTTAGTAAGGTATTTAATGCCGCCGTGGTGGCTTTTAAGTCGGACCGGCGGGCCGCCAGTTCCACGCGAAACGCATCTAAATCCAACCGTTCCTCGTTCAATTGAACTGCCAAGCTTCTGAGCTGGTGAGCGTTTTTCTCGACAACCGCAAGTTCTTCGTTTTTCAGGGCTTCACGCAGACGACCAAGCATCGCCGCCGCTTGCTCGGCCGTCTGGTAAGATTCCAGGCCTTCGCTATCGCCGGCATGCACCAGACTCGCCCCGTGTATGGCGTTCGCGTTCGCCGGTTCGGAATTCTCCCCGGCGGCTGGTGAAACGCGTGTTGGAATAAAACGCTGAACCACTGTTCGAAGCGCACGCGCCCTGATGGGCTTGGAGAGGAAGTCGTCCATGCCAGCCAACAGACATCGCTTGCGGTCGCCTTCCAAGGCGTGAGCAGTGATTGCGACGATTTTCGCCGCTTGGTTTGGCGACTGGTCGTCGCTTCGGATGAATTTTGTGACTTCCAAGCCGTCGATATCCGGCAACTGCACATCCATGAATATGACGTCGTACGTATGCTCCTTCGTTTTCCGCAGCGCCGCCTCGCCCGACTCGGCTTCGTCGACGCGGCAATGCAAGTCTTGCAGCAACCGTCTGACGAGCCGCCGGTCGAGCGATTCATCGTCAACCACCAGAACCCTCGCCGCCAGTCGAGATGCTAACGCAAGGTTAAATGGAGAAGTTTCCGGCGGTGTTGTTTCCGGCGGTGCTGTTTCCGGCGGTGCTGTTTCAGGATCCGACTTGCGCTCACTCGCCGGCTTTCGGCTTTTTACGCAGTCCGCCTTTTCGAATGCCAGGGTGAACCAAAAAGTGCTTCCTTGGCCCAGTTCGCTTTCGACGCCAATTTCCCCGTCCATCAGGTGGACAAGACGCTGGGAAATGGTGAGTCCCAAGCCGGTTCCGCCATATTTCCGGGTGGAGGAGCCATCGGCTTGCGTGAAGCTGTTAAAAATTTGTTCCCGCCGCTCCAGCGGAATGCCGATTCCAGTATCGATCACTTCAAAGCGAACCGTAATCGACCGTTGGCTTTCCTCCGTGCGGCGCGCCCGAATTTTAACTTCGCCTTCCGAAGTGAACTTCACCGCATTGCTGAGAAGGTTGGTCAGAATATGTTGGATGCGGCTTCCATCGCCGCGTAACTGGGCGGGGATTTTATCGCTCAGTTCAATGGCAACGCGAATGTTTTTGTCGCCGACCAAACCTTGCCCCACCGCTCGAAGTTCGGGCAGAATGTTGTCCAGCGAAAATACTTCGTGGTCGATGGTCAACTCACCAGATTCGAGGTTCGAGAAATCGAGCAGGTCGTTGAGCAGGTCGAGCAGGCTCTCGCCCGCCGACGTGATAAACCCCAGGCTCTCCCGATGCTCTTCCCCCAGATCCTCCCTCAAGAGGAGGCGAGAGAACCCGAGAATTATGTTCATCGGCGTGCGGATTTCATGACTCATGTTCGACAGAAAAACGCTCTGGGATTCACACACCTGCTCCGCCTTGGTTCGCGCAATCTGAAGCTCCTTGCGGCATGTTTCGAGTTGACGCGTTTGTGCGTTCAGGCGGCTTTGCAACTGTTGTGCGTCTGACGATTGAGGTTGTGTCGGTTCTGCGGCAATGACGACGTCGACCTGCCGGTCGGTTAACGTCGCCAGGGCTTCTTCCACATTTTCCGCCGTCAGCACGTCACATGGCTGGCAACTCAATGCGCGCAACCGCTCCGGCAAGATGGCGGGAGCGTCGTGAACGATGAGCACGGTTTGTGTGTTACTGTGTTTGGCCATCTGCCTATACCGAGACCTCAAAATACTGCCAATCCTGATTCGAAAATTACATCCAACCCACCGAAGCCATCGCTCGGCCTATCGACACAACGACAGACAACGTGATTGCGCTTTTAGCGCAGCCGGACTATCCAGGAAAACATAGCTCAGAAATGGCAATGTCAAAAAAGAAGACGACTTTTAGGTGAGCGCGAGCGCGTGGTTCCGGTTATTGCGAAAAAAAGCCCGGCATTTTCAAAATGCCGGGCTTTTGACGCCGCAGATATTTCAATCAGAAAGTGGCGCCGCCCGACATGCTTCGCTCTTTACGAGAACAGCGTCTTTCCAGGTACGCGCGGCGCAACACGCATCGTAAGTGTTCACGGGTTTTGAACTGTCGGACAGATGTTATCGCAACTCCACACGCCCTGGGCGGCAATCCAAACATTGCTCAGGGGTTTTTGAGTGGACATTTTAACGCAGAGAACGCAAAGTCGCGGAGGGCCGCAGAGGACGGAATGCAGTCATCTCGTCCCAAGTTGACAACGCGATGCAATGGCGCCGCTGCTGACCATCGACAAGATGTCGTTTGCTTTCGTTTCGTCATTTCTTTTTCTCCGCGGCCCTCTGTCCCTTTGCGGCATCTGCGTTTCTCGTCTTCGTAACCGAATACATAAACAGCAGATTGAACGCCCAGCGCGCGGCTTCAAACCACGGCTTCGAACTCATCAGCGACGTTTTCAAGTTCGGCTGTGTCGTTGGCCGCTGAATAGATTTCATTTGACGTTGTCTGTTCGGGATGTGCGCCCAAGCTGATTCCCAGCGAACGCGCCGACTGCACCGCCGGACCGTTAGGATCAACCCGCCGCAGAACATTGACGGCCTCCAAAATCGGCACGCTATCGAACGCGGGAGGAGAATAACAAACCATTTCCCCGAAGCGTTTTTCCGAAATCAACCGAACCGCGTTCGAGCCGAATTGGGTCGCCAAAACGCGATCGAACGTCGTGGGCGGACCGCCTCGCTGCAAGTGCCCTAGAACCATCACGCGCGTATCGCGTTGCAATCGACTTTCGATCTCAGACGCCACCACCGCCCCAATTCCGCCCAAGCGCACTTGGCGGTCTTCCTCCCGACGGTCCTTGGTGACCATGCCGCCCTTGGGCAGATGGGCGCCCTCGGCCACAACCACCAAGGTAAAACGTTTGCCTTCGCGGTCGCGGCGGAGAATTTTTTGGCAGACGTCGTCGAAGGTCCAGGGAATTTCTGGAATGAGAATGACATCGCCCCCGCCGGCAATTCCGGCGTACAACGCGATCCAACCGGCGTGCCTGCCCATGACTTCCAACACCATGATGCGTTCATGGCTGGCGGCGGTGGTGTGTAGTCGGTCAAGGGCGTCGGTGGCGCAAGCCACGGCGCTGTCGAATCCAAAAGTGAAAGCGGTCGCGGAGAGGTCGTTGTCGATGGTCTTGGGCACGCCCACGACCGGCAGCCCATATTCATGGAACTGCTGGGCGACGGCCAGCGACCCGTCGCCGCCGACGCAGATCAAACCTTCAATACTGAGCTGTTCAAACGTGGTTTTCACGCCCGCCAAGAGTTCCGGGTCTAGCTCCAGCCGGTCGGAAACTCCCACGGTGGCGGCGAAACGGCCTTTATTCGTGGAGCCCAGAATGGTGCCGCCCCGATTGAGAATGCCCGTCGTATTTTTCTGGTTGAGCGGAATATACTGGACCGGGTCGACCAGCCCTTCGTACCCCTTGATGAACCCCACGACATCCATGCCCGCCGTGGCGGCGCTTTTTACCGCGCCTCGAATCACGGCGTTCAGTCCTGGGCAATCGCCGCCGGAGGTCAGGATTCCAATTCGTTTTTTCGACATTGCCAAGAGTCCCGCCCGCCTGGGAATAGTGATTGTTGGTGCGCAGCCTCCCTGGAGGTCGCGCTGTACCTATAACTGTAGAATGCAAATACCGGCCCGGCGCCCCGACTTTAGAATCTTTCCCGAAATATATTTGCAGATTACAAGCCCGGCTTCTTGAGGGCGGCGGGGATTTTCCGTCGCCGGCATTCGAGAAAAAACGCGGCGGCGATGGGCCGCAATTTCCTCGGCCACCGTGAACCGCGACCTGGTTTTGAGCCTACTCCCAGGGAACGATGGCAAACCAGCCATCGGTTTTGGCGTCGTGCGCCGTGGCTTCCAGGCGGACAGCTTCGCCCGGCGTGAGCCAACGCGCCGGTGCGGAAATAATCAGCACGCCCTGCGATTCGCCCTCGTTCGCGGCCAAGGCCAAATAGCGAATGCCGCCGGACAATTCGCCGTTTGCCCAGGCGGCGCCTTCGAGCGTGGGAGAGAAGTTCGCCAGCGCGCGCCCGTTTACCTTGAGTGTGAAAGCGGGCGAAGTTTCAGACGGCGCCCCCATGGCAACCAACAGTCGAAACACATGCAGGTCGTCGGCGGTGGCCGTTTTCGGAACGGGAGCGGTGTGCCAACGGAGCGTGGGTTGATTGGCGGAAACGAAGGCGGCGTTGCGAGAACCGACAAGCGTGGCGAGCTTTTTGGTCGACGCGGCTTGGTCGATATTCGCCAGTCCGTTCCACTGGAGTGGGCTGAGGAGTTCGCGCGTTTTGGCGATGGCTTGCGTAGAGAGTTCGTCGAGCGATAGCGGTTTGCTTTGTAGGAAGGCGATCACGTCGGCGATGTCTTGCCGGCTGAGATCTTTTTCCAGTCCTTCGGGCATGAACGATTTCCCCGTGCTGGCGAATTCCTCCAAGTCGACCCGCAGCAGCGATTTCTTTTCGCCGTTGGCAAGCGCCAACGTGAGGCTGGTGGCCGATTCCGCCGCGATCATGCCGCTGAGCACGCGGCCATCGGCCATCGCGATACTGTAACTACGATATTTCTGCTCCACGGCCTGGCTGGGGTCGAGTATGGCGGTCAGCAGGGCGGCGGTCGATTTATCCTTGAGCGAAGCCAACGCGGCGCCGATGTCGTTGCCCACGCCCCGATAACGATGGCAAACGCCGCAGCGGCGGGCGAACAGTTCAAATCCTCGCACTTGGCTCCCCGCCATGTTGAGCACATCGTTATATTCCTGGAGCGCTTGGCGCCGCCCTTCACCGCCGGGCGACGACAATATTTTCCCAGCCCGCTGGCGAATCTCTTTTTGCGGGTGCTCCAACAAACGCTGGCGGGCGACTGCATCGAGACCGGCGGCGTCGATGTCGCCGCCTTCCAGGGAGGCCAGCAGGGCGGAGGTCCAGCCTTGGCGGGAGAGCAGCACTTGCAAGATTTCGCTTTGCAAACGAGGCGACCGCGAACGCCACGCTTGCAGGAGAATGGCCGGTGTTTGCGATTGGCCCACGGCCGCGATAGCCGCCACCGCCGCCGATTGTAGTTGCGGCGGCGACTGCGGCTCTAGCAGTTCGGCGAGTTGTGCGAGATCTTGTTTTTGCCGTGTGGCGCCGCGTCCTAACAGTTGGACGGCGGCTATGCGGTCAGCAAGGGAAGCGGCGGGGTCGGCGGCTTGGCGGCGAGCGAAAGCGAACAGTTTTTCGGTGGCGGCGAGCGCCGCTTGCATATCGTGATCGGCCGCTTCCTTGAGATCCGCCAAGCTTAACTTTTTGCGGTCGAGCGCGGTGAGCACCGCCGCGGCGCCGACGAGTTGCCAGCGACGCACTCCGTCAGTCTGTTCGGCGGCAATGGCGGCCAGGATCTTCCCCGCGCCGGCTTTGGTGGCGTTTCCTAAGGCGGTCGAAACCAATGGCCCGACCATCGCATTCAATTCCGATTTGGCCGCCAGTTGCGGCAAGATGGCGGGCAGAATGTGTTGGGCGTGAGCACGCGCCGAACTCAAGACCGCGAAGCGAATCCTGGCTTTGTCGGCGTGGGCCAACAGCAGGCGGGAAAGCAAATCGGCGGCTTCCGCTTGGTTACTCGCTCCCAGCGAGAGCGCCAGTTGATACACCACGCCGAGATCGGCATCGTCCGCCAAGGGGGCCAAGCGTTGCAGCCAAGCGGGGTTCTCGGCCAGCCGTTTTTCCGTGAGCAGCACGGCTCGCCGCCGCAGGTGCGGGTTGGCGTCGGACAGCGCCGCCGCCAAAAGTTCTTCAGACAGTTCGCCGATGCCGTCTAGCGTGCATAGCGCATGGATGCGGGCCGTTGGCTTGGGCGATGTCTTGTATAGGTTTTCCAATGCCGCAGTCACAGCGCCGGGGCCGCGCTGCACCAACAAACGCTGGGCGGTGTCGCGCCGCCAACCGTTATCGCTTTGCAGTTGCGCCACCAATTCAGCGGACGACATCTTCGCCAAGTTGGGAACGCCTTGCGGCGGATGGCCGCTGCGATAAACGCGATAAATGCGGCCGCGGTCGTCTCCGGCGCGAAGGTTGAGTTGCGTTTGCCAGGCTTCGGGAATCCACTGCGGGTGTTCGATCACATGGCGGTACATATCGCTCACCCAGAGGGCGCCATCGGCGCCGGTGGCCAGATTATCGGGCCGAAACCAGTTGTCGGTCGAACTGAGAAATTCAGAATGTTGCTCGCTCGCATGGCGCGAGCCGGAGAACGTCAGGCCGTTGGGTTGCACAATCGCTCGATGCACAAGATTATGCACCGGTTCACACACCAAGGCGGCGCCGTGCATATCATCGCCCAGGGTGGTGTCGCGAAAAATAACGCCGCCGCAGGCCGACGTAAAACGGTTGGCCGCGAAGAGATCATTAAAACGATCCACCGTTCGACTGGTGGGAAAAACGGCTGGCGCCAGCGCGGGCTGGAGTAAATGAACCTGCGGCGCCGGCGAAGCCACGAACGGGTTGCGGCGGAGGTAGCGGTCGGAAATGACGTAATGAAAAATCGGGTGGCTGTTATCGCTGCCGAACCAGTTGCCCCAGTCGTCGCGATGACGGCTATGCTGCGTGTGGCCGCTGAGCGTTTCGAGCAAGCCTTCGTCGGGCTGAATGCGGAAATCTCGCCGGCCCACCGCCACCTTCTCACCTGTTTTGACCGACGTTACTTCGCCGTTGGGCGCCCCGCCCGCCAGATAGAGCCAGTTATCCAATCCATAGGCGAAGCCGTTCGCACGATGTTGCGGATTCGCCTCGGCAAAACCGGTGAACAGCGTGCGGCGCACATCGGCGCGGCCGTCGGCGTTGGTGTCTTCGGCGTAGAAAATTTCCGGCGCCGCCGAAACCAGCACCCCGCCCCGCCAGGGAAACACGCCGTTAGGATATGAAAGCCCTTCCAGAAAAGTGCTGGCTTGGTCGTAACGGCCATCGTGGTCGGTGTCGGTCAAGACCTTGATGCGTCCGCCCGGCGCGCCGCTGTCGTTCTCGCCGCGCGGGTAATCGCCCATTTCCGCCACCCACAGGCGACCATCGGCGCCGACGGCGAAACTCACCGGGTCGGAAATTAAGGGCTCGCTGGCCACGATCTCGATCTTGAAGCCGTCGGTGAGATGGAACCGTTGCAACGACTCCTCTGGAGAAAATGGACCGGCAACCGCTGTCGTATCGTGGAGTTCCAAAACCCTCCGCACCAGCACCTCTTCGGTTCCCTCCGACCACGGCCCCGGCAGATTGTAAAAGATCATCGAGAAGTCGACTTCGTAGCCGCCTTCTTTTCGCAGCCGCTCCGAAGCCACATAACCGAAAACATCGTTGGCGTAGGCCGTCACCCAGACCCGCTCGGTTTTGATATCCCGCTTGAGGCGGAAGGCGTAATCGACCACCACTTCGCCGCCCAGAAAAACCATCGAGAGTTGGTCGCCGAACCGCCACACCTGCACCGGCGCCGGGTAGGTTTCCGGCAGCCTACCCATGCGTTGGAGCGTGGCCAACATGGTGGCCGCATGACGACGCGTTTGAATGTTTTTATCGTTCAAACGCTTTTTGAGCTGCGCGGCGGTGGGGCGGTCGCTGGGAAGTCCGGCGTAGCCGAAAGAGGTGGTGAGTTGGGCGGTGATGGGCTGCATTTCGCCCGCCATGAGACGCTGTGCTTCAACGGCGATTTCACGGCCTTGCGATTGAGCTAGTTCAAATGCTCGTTTGGAATCGCGTTTTGGATTGGCGTCGGCGCCGCAGCCAATCGTACACAGCGCCACCGCGCCGGGCGAATCTTGCTCCAGATATTTTGCCGCGTAGCCGGCCCAATCGCCGTTGACGCGGTTGTAGCCGCTGCCGAAGGTCGTACAGTGGCAGGCGTAATTGAACACGATTCCTCGGGTGGCGCCGTCGTCGCCGACGATTCTCAAAATCGGCAGCGAATGATCGACCGGCCC
>QIKY01000205.1 GCA_003233175.1 Planctomycetaceae bacterium
AAAAATGACCTGAACATCCTCGACGGAATCCAATCCGCATTCGAGAAATCGCCCATCCTGCCGGCGTTTATCATCGCCGCTGAGTAGTTACTCCGACCCTTCATTGGCTGGCGACGCATCAAGCCAGAGAAAAGAGCTTGCGAGCATTTCACGCCAGCGGCGATGTCGAAGTGTGGCCGTTCAAGACGCAACACGATTTTTCGAGAAATAGCCGTTTGAGCTAAAGGATTTGCCGCCGTGTTACCGATGACGCGGCAGACACGCCTTTACGGGCGCTGTGTCATGCATTTGCAGGGGGGCTGCAATTCGGCATGAAACCCTTGATCTGATTCATGTTACGCATCGTTGAACCCAATTCGATCGGCTCTTGTATCGCTCCGCCCGCCAAGGTGGCTGTTGGTTTGCCGCCCCGTTTGAAAACGCTGTCGCGCTGCTGGGCGGCAGTCGGATTGCTGCTGCTCTTCGCGGGCTGTTCCGCCTGGCCCGATGTGGTTTATGAACCGCAGTATCACAATCCTTGGCCGCAGTTGAGCAAGGTGGCCGTTTTGTCGTTCAATAATTTGAGCGACGAACCGACGCTCGACGGCGAGCAGGTGGCCGAAGCCTATTACAACGAATTGCAACAGATTCCCGGCTTTGAAGTCGTTCCGGTGAACGTGACCGAGCAAGCCGTCATCGCACACGAAATTCTGTTGGAAGGGTCTTTAGACCAATTCCGCGCCGAGGTTCGCCGACTGGCCGAGGCGCTCAATGTCGATGTGGTGGTGGTGGGCGCCATCACCGACTACTCGCCTTATTATCCGCCGCGGATGGGGTTGGCCGTCGATTGGTACGCCGCCAACCGAGGTTTTCATCCTATTCCCGCCGGTTATGGCCTGCCCTGGGGCACCGCCGACGAAGAATATATTCCCAGCGAACTCGTTCGCGAGGCGGAGTTCGAATTGGCCAAGGCCCAACTTGAAACGCAAACGCCGATCGCGCCCGAGCAAAACCCCGAAGGGGTAAACGCGAACGACGCGTTGCTAGCATGGCCCGATCCTAAAGGCTTCGCCCCGGCGCCGCCCAGCCCAGTTCGGCCAGACTATCTTCCCCAAGACAAACCGATCATTTCGCAAGTGAGAAGCTACAACGGTCATGACGCTGATTTCACCGAGGCCCTGGCGAATTATTTCTACTTCCGCGACGACGCCCGTTACGGAGGATGGAAATCGTATCTTCAACGCACCGACGATTTTATTGCCTTTTGTTGCCACATGCATGTGACCGAAATGCTGGCGGCGCGTGGCGGCGCCAGCGAAACCCGAGTGGTGTGGCGCTGGCCTATCGACCGATATGAAAGGTGAGGCGGTTGGCCTGCAAAACGTGTTTCTCCGCTGCGAAGCATGTTGGCCGAAACGCCGGCGGGCGGCTATCGAAGACCAATTCATTTTTTCCGGACCGTTTCTCGCTGAGCGCCCCGGTTCCAAAGGAGATGCTCCATCGTGTCGAAAGACATCAACGTATTGGCGTTGGTCAAGGGACCAGAACGGTATATTTTTCTGTTCGACGATTCCAACCGCTCTGAAACACTCAGAACGCTGGGCCGCTACGCTTCCGACCCCGACCTCAGCTTCAGTTGGTACGACGCCGCCGTGTTGAGTCAAAAGGTGCGCCGAGCGGAGTTCGACGAAGTCGGGTCGGACCGCCGTTTCGAGTTTCCGCTGCCCACCGACTCGGACGACCTCTTTTAGCGTTGAGGCCTCGTGCAAGAACAAGCTACCGGATGTAACGGGAAAAAGCCCGGCATTTTGAAAATGCCGGGCTTTTAATTCGGCAAATACGTTTCGGGAAGATCATAGGTGCGATGGTCAGTTTCAAGGCCGCGATCGGCCGTTTTCTGCGATATTTGCTGGTCGAGCGCAATGCGTCCGACCTGACGATCAAATCGTACCGGGAAGACCTCACATCGTTGGCGGAATACTTGGCCCTTGATGTTCCGCAACCGCCCGCCGTTGAGGAGATTTCCCCGCTCGACTTGCGCGGTTATGTGGCCGCTCTGCACGAAGCCGGCTACGCGCGTTCTTCGGTTTCGCGGCGTCTGGCCTCGCTACGCAGCTTTTTTCGTTTCGCCCAGCGTGAGGGAATCGTCGATTCCAACCCCGCCAAGCCGCTGCGAAATCCTCGCCCGCAACGCAAGCTGCCGCACTTCCTCACCACCGACGAGATCAACCGTTTGCTCGAAACGCCGCCCGCCGATACCGCGCCGGGCCTGCGCGACCGAGCCATGCTCGAATCGATGTATTCCGCCGGACTGCGCGTCAGCGAAGCGGTCGGTTTGAACGATAGCGACCTCGATTTTGACGATGGCCTGATGCGCATTCGCGGCAAGGGCCGCCGTGAACGATTGGGGCCGTTGGGTTCGTACGCGATTGCCGCACTCAAGAAATGGCTGCATTCGCGCACCCTGGCCGATGGCGAACAACGTGGTGAGTTGGCGCCCGTGTTCGTCAACCGTTTTGGACGCCGCCTGACAACCCGCAGCGTGGGCCGGATGTTAGAAAAACACATCAAATCGGCCGGGCTCGATACGCGAACCTCTCCGCACACGCTGCGTCATTCCTTCGCCACCCACCTGCTCGATGGCGGAGCCGACATCCGTAGCGTGCAAGAGTTGCTAGGGCACAAAAGCCTCACCACGACGCAAATCTACACCCATGTGAGCACGGCTGGTTTGCGCGAGGCCTACAAGAAAGCGCACCCGCGAGCCGGCTGAACGAGGCATGGGCTGAAAGCACTACGTGGCGCCAGGATGTGTTGGCGGCGGAGTCTGCCAACCCAAGGAACGGCGGAGCACGTCGAACAGCACGACGAAGGGGTCTGCCAGCGGGCGAAAACGGCCGGTGAGCAGAAGCAGGGAGTTCGCCGTGGGGCCATATTCCAACTGCGCGGTAAGTTCCGACGATGCCAGCACCGCCCAACGATCGAGAACAGCGGTTATGTCGTCGCCCGTTTCCAACGGAGATTCATCGGCAATGCCGGCCGGCCGCAATTGGCGCTCGTCAGCCAAACGAGCCGGGTGTACTAGTTCCAGATCAAGGCGCGCGGCGGTGGGTGTTTGCACCGGGTCGAGCCGTAACAAGAACGCGATCAGGGCAATTGAGGCGGCCAGCCCGACCAGCGTCGCGGCGCGGTATGGCATTGCGAAGCGTTGCTCCGTTTCGGCGCGCGGAGTTGTTGTTCGCGAGGCCAGTGAAGCCGCCACGATTCGCTTGGGTTTGGCTCGGCTGCGGGCGGTTAGTCCTAGAGAGAGCGCATCTTCTCCTTCGAGTAGGTTTTGGCAGTCGGCGCACATCGCTGCGTGGGCCAGCAGAACGTCATCTTCCTGCGGCCTTTGGCGTTGATCGAGAACGGCGTGAAACCGTTCTTCAAACTGAATGCACTGCATGAGGCGCGTCTCCCACAACACCGCGTTCTTGTAAACAGGCAATGAGTTCCCTGCGAGCCCGATGAACCCATGTTTTCACGGTGCCCAGCGGGCATTGCATTTCGCCAGCGATTTCCGCGTACGACATTTCATGATCGTGAAACAAGATAAACGCCCGACGGTACTCCATTCGCAATCCTCGCAGAGCAAGACGCACTTCCTCAGCCAATATTTCCGCAGCTTGCAGATCGGGGCCGTCGTCGGCCAATTGCTCCTCAATGAGCGGCTCGTGGGCAGGACGCTTGCAGCGTTTCGCCAGCAGCGTTCGGCAACGATTTCCAGCAATAGCCAATAACCAGGGTTCAAAATCGCGGGTGGAGTCCCAGCGAGCGAGGCTCTTGGCCACGCGAAAGAAAGTTTCCTGAACGGTGTCTTCGGCATCTTGCAAATGGCCCAGCATCTTATAGCAGAGCGCGAACACCCGACCGCGGTAGCGGCCGATCAACTCCTGCATTGAAGTTTGATCGCCTTCCAGGCAGCGATCCACCAACTGTCGGATATCAAGTATTTCAGATGAAGACACGTCAAACCTCGGTTGATGAATGTCGGCGCGTGGGCGAAGTTCAAAACAGCGGCGCGCTCGCCCGTCTATTCCTCATTCGGATCTTGGTTCGGAATATTGCTCTGGTATCAAGGAGTTTCGATGATGCGTTTTAGCGTTTGAACATTTTGTTCAGTGTGTCTTCGGCCGCGGAACGGGTGTCCTTGGCTGATTCCTTTTCGATTTTTGGAAGTTTGCCCGGCTTCTGGTTTTTATCGGGAATGCGGCGTTTCTTCTCCTGAGCGATTTCCTCCGACGGCACCTCCGACGTTTCGTCGACCGCATCGGCCGAGATTTCCGGCAGTTTGAACTGACGCGTGTCGGGTTCGCTGGCCCGCCGCTCCCGCTCGATGGCTTCGTGCTCGATGAGCCAGGAACTAATATCGACTTCGTCCGTTCCGGTGCTGCTGTTGCCCGCGGTGCGCGAGGCGGCTTCCTGAATGTCTTGCACTTTGGGCTTTTTCGAGGCGCCCAGCGTGTGATCGATCAAGACTTCAAATTCGAGAGGACCGATTCGAAGTTGATCGCCCATTTTCAGAACTTGCTCAGTCTCCACTTTTTCGCCGTTCACAAGGCAGCCATTCTTACTTTTCAAATCTCGAATCGAGACCTGCGTATCGGTAAGGATAATGGCGCAGTGTCGGCGGCTGATCATATCGCTTTTGGCGCGCAGGTGACACTCTTCGCTTCGGCCAATCAGGAAATGAGGACCGGATATTTGCAATTCACGACCGGCGTTCTTTCCGTGGAGCACTTTGAGCTTCACTTTCATGACAGATTCTTTCTCGCTAAAGTGATGCGGTACGACCTCGAGAAGAACACAAACCTCACACTGCAAACAAACGTCGAAAGGCGCATATTAACCACGTCTTTATCATAACGGAACATAGCTTCGGCGTCAAAATCGATTCACGGCATTCGGGGGGGGGCGTATTTCGCGTCGAATTCCCAACAACCAATAAAAAACGCCGGTCGCCTTTCAGGGACGGCCGGCGCAGGAAATAAAGGTTCTAACGAACAGCCCCGAAATAAACTCTCGGCTGAAATTCAAAAAAAGCCCGGCATTTTGAAAATGCTGGGCTTTTAATTCGGTAGGTAAATCCGGGACGAGTCCACCTGTGCGACGGGCGCTCCCGACGCGTCAAGAATGGTCAGACGGTGGTCGTGGAGCCGGGCATCGGAATGGGATAAAACCCGTCCTTGTTGGGCAACACCGGTGCGGTGTCGTCAAAACTGGTGTAGGTTTCGATCGGCGCCAGCGAAATTTTCGAGTTGAGGGCGTCTTCCATTTTGATCGCCTTGCCCGAGTAAGACGCCATCCGACCGAGAATGGACGTCATCGTGCTCATGGCGCCATACTCGCCTTCTTGAGGACGCCGCCCGGCGCGCAAGTCGGCGAACAGGTCGTGGTGCTCCTCCTGATGGCCGCCGCGGCCGCCCTTGCCGTAACTCCAGGTATTCTTGCCGTCGAGGTCATAGATTTTGGCGCCGCTGATATCGGCCGTGCCCTTGGAGCCGTGGGCGTGCTCGGAAACACTGTTCCAGCAATTCTTGATATGGCGGCACTGGCTGAACATTTTCGTGCCGTTTTCATACGTGTATTCGACAAAGTGATGATCGTAAATCTGACCATTCTCCTTGCCCGTGCGAACCTGCCGGCCGCCCTGCGCGTTGGCCTCCGTGGGAACACCCTGCATCAGCCAATTGCCAACGTCTAGATTATGGATGTGCTGTTCGTTGATATGGTCGCCGCACAGCCAGTTGAAGTAATACCAGTTGCGCATCTGGTATTCGAGTTCAGTTTGATTGGCTTGTCGGGGGCGGGTCCAAACGCCGCCGCCATTCCAATACACGCGGAGCAAGTTGATATCGCCGATGGCGTTTTCCTGCAATCGCTTGATGACATCGCGGTAAGCCAACTCATGGTGGCGTTGCAAACCGACGGCCACGGCCAAATCTTGTTTGATCGCCATTTTGTTGGCGGCCAGCACCTGCCGCACGCCGGGAGCGTCAACAGCCACCGGCTTCTCCATGAATACGTTCTTGCCGGCCTTGACGGTCGCTTCAAAGTGCATGGGGCGGAAACCGGGCGGCGTGGCCAGCAGGATTAAGTCGGCATCGCTGGCGAGCACGCCTTTGTAGCCTTCAAAACCGACGAATTGCCGATCTTTGGGAACATCGACCTGATTCGGCTTCTGCGACGTCAGCCCTCGCAAACTGGCTTGCAGCCGATCATCAAAGGCATCGGCCATGGCGACCAATTTGACATCGCCCTTGGTGTTCATGGCCTGATTCGCAGCGCCGGTTCCCCGACCTCCGCAGCCGATCAGCCCGATTTTGATGGTGTCGCTGCCGTAGCTGTGTGCAGCGCGGGCAATGCTCAAACTTCCCGCCGCCATGGCGCCGCCGGCCACAATCAAAGAAGAACTCTTGATGAAACTACGACGCGACGTCGTTTTGGCGGTGGTATCTTGTTGCTTCGTTTCGTTCGGGACAGTGACACTTTTCTTCTGACTTGGCATCCCTGATGCTCCTTGTTGGTTGGGTAGGGCCATTGGTTGGGCTATTCGCGGGGGCCGTTGGTTGGCGAACGCGAACCATTCGCAACCAAGGCGCTATATAGCATACCGTGCGAGCGCCCGCGATTCAATCAAAGCCGTTTGAATCTTTTATAAAGCTGCGGCGGATAAGAATTTACCAATGGCATTTTCTTGATCGCCAAAAAGCCCGGCATTTAGAATATACCGCGCTTTTAACTCGGTAAATTGTTATCTGCCGACCGCCTAAACTCGCGTGCCGTCGCCGACTCCACTACAATGGGAGGCGTGAAGATGACTTTTAATTCAGGTGAAATGGCATGACGACAATCCGCAATCTGGCCGCGCGTTTTCTGTTGGCGTTTGCTGCGGCCCTGCCGCTGGCGGGAGGTCCTCTCTCGCTCAGGGCCGAAGAACCGGCCGCGGCGCAAACCCCGCCGGTGAAAGAAGCATCGCTCACGTTTGAAGAACACATCGCGCCGATTTTCCGCGCCAAGTGCATTGAATGCCATGGCGGAAAGTCTCGCAAGTCGGGGCTCGATTTGCGCCGCAGATTCACCCTTCTCGAAGGCGGCGATAGCGGACCCGCCTTCGTTTCCGGCCAGCCCGATGAGAGTCTGCTCTGGGAAATGGCGGAGTCGGGCGAAATGCCGCCCGAAGGAAAACCGCCGCTGACCGCCCGCGAACTGGACACTCTGAAGAATTGGATCGCCCAAGGCGCGCCGATCAAGGGCAAGTCGGAGCCGGCGTTGGAAAAGTTGGCGGCCGAAATCACGGCCGAAGAACGGCAATTCTGGTCGTTCCTACCGCCGGTAAAGTCAGCCCTGCCAACCGTTCGCCAGCGCGAGCAACTCCGTTCGCCGATCGACGCCTTCTTGTTGGCCAAGTTGGAAGAGAAAGGCTTTGGCTTCAACCCAACGGCGCCGAAACGCGTGTTGATTCGCCGCCTGTGTTTCGATCTGCTCGGCCTGCCGCCGACGCCGAAACAAATCCAACAGTTTCTCGTTGACCAACGGCCCGACGCATACGAACGTTTGGTCGACCGCGTTTTGGCGTCGCCCCGCTATGGAGAACGCTGGGGGCGGCACTGGTTGGATATCGCGGGCTACGCCGATTCCGATGGCTACCTGCAAGCCGACCGCCTGCGGCCGGAAGCCTGGCGATATCGCGACTATGTGATCCAGGCGTTCAACCGCGATAAGCCGTTCGATCAGTTCGTGCTCCAGCAAATAGCCGGCGATGAACTGGCCGATTGGCGGGCCGCTGAGGAGTTGACTCCGCAGTTGGCGGAGAATTTGGTCGCCACCGGTTTCCTCCGCACCGCGCCGGACCCCACGTATGGAATTTACGCCGAACCGCTGGAATGCCACAAAGTGATGGCCGACACCATGCAGATAGTCGGCTCCACGTTCCTGGGTCTGACGATCCAATGTGCGCGGTGTCATTCCCATAAATTCGATCCGATTTCCCAGGCCGACTATTACCGTTTGCAGGCGGTCTTTCTGGCCTCTTACGATCCCGCCCGTTGGCAGGTGTCGCTGAAAAGAAGTATTCCGCTGGCCACCGAAGCCGAAGTCGAACGCACGACAAAAACGAACAACGCCATCGCCGCCCGCACCAAGCAGTTGTCGGCCGATGTCGCCCAGTGGATTGATCGCCACCGCGAAAAACTACTCGACGGCGTGTTGGCGGCGGAGGTTGATCCGGCCACGCGGGCAAAGGTCAAAGCGGCTCTGCTGGTTGATGCAAAGAAACGCAACGCCGAGCAAAAGAAGTTGGTCGCGGCGCACGCCCCAGCCGTTTCCTTGAGCGAGAAAGCCTTGGCGGAGCATTTTCCGGCCTTTCAATCGAAGTTGGAAAAATTGAAGAACGCCATTGCCGCGGAAAACTCGCTACGCGAAACCATTGTTCCCGTGCGGGGCTTGCAAGATCTTGACGCCGACCCGCCGCAAGCCCACATTTTGGTCCGCGGTGATTTCAACAAACCCGGCAAGAAAGTGAAGCCGGGAATTCCCACCGTTCTGGTTCCAGAAAACTACCACTGGAAACTACAACCCGGCAAAAAAACAACGGGCCGCCGCCATGCGCTCGCCGATTGGCTGGTCGACCCGGCGAATCCGCTCACGGCCCGCGTGACGGTCAATCGGATTTGGGCCCATCATTTTGGACGCGGCATCGTCAAATCGCTCGATAACTTCGGCGAGTTGGGCGCGCGCCCCACGCATCCTCAATTGTTGGATTGGCTGGCGGCGGAATTCATCGCCCGGGGCTGGAGCCAGAAAGAGTTGCATCGGCTGATCGTAACGTCGCGCGCCTTCCGCCAAACTTCGGGCCTGCGAAGCGGCTTGCAACAGGTCGATCCTGAAAACGCGTTGTTGGGGCGTTGGTCGCCGCAGCGGCATGAAGGCGAGATCGTGCGAGACACGGTGCTGCATGTTGCGGGGAAGCTGAACCGGGAAATGTATGGCCGGCCAATTGCGGTCAGCCAGGCGGCGAACAGTTTGGTCACCGTGGCCGATACGCCCTCAGGAAATCGGGCCAGCGTGTATGTGATTGTCCGCCGCAGCCAACCTGTCACGCTCATGGAGCTGTTCGACACGCCGCGCATGGAAATCAATTGCACCCAGCGCACGGAGGCGACGGTGGTCACGCAGTCACTCTCGATGCTCAACAGCAAGTTCATCGAAGACAACGCCCAAGCGGCGGCTGAGCGAGTTTTGGCGGAGGCGGAGAAGTCGGCGGAAACGGCGACGGACGGCGGCGAACGTAAAGCCGCCCTCTTCACCGCGCGCATCAATCTTCTTTACGAACGTTTGTTCGCCCGTTTGCCCAGCGGAACGGAACGTCGTTTCGTGGCGGAGTTC
>QIKY01000065.1 GCA_003233175.1 Planctomycetaceae bacterium
AACGCTGCTCTGACGGCATCCTCCGCCAGAGCAGCCCTTCTCAAACCCATTGAACGCCCGAGCCATGCCTCGGAAAATCCAACACGCAACTTGCTAACTCCTCTTCATATTACCCACAGATTCTGGCGAAGAGCCTTTTTCTAAGATGTATTCCGATGGACGACTTGCACTTTTCCGTTTGGGCCCGTCCTGCCGCCCATTCCGACGCGCCGCCGCCGGGCTCGAACGCCTTGATTCACGGCGTCTCACTCCAAACACTGGCTGTTTCCGGAGAGCAACTCCAAACGCCCTTGGGTGTGACATTTGACACCGCCGCGGAGCGCCTTACCAAAATCCCCCAACTCTATTTTGAACCCGACGGCTCCTTCCTGTGGGTTTCGCGCAACAGCGACCGCCGCTGGGAAATGACCGGCATGTTGTACGACCAGGGCGCGTCGTTGGCGTACGCCGAAATGCGAGGCTGCTGCCCGCGCGCGGAAATGGAGCGCGTGCTGGCCTGCCTCAGCCACGCCGGCCAGACAAACATCATCCAATTCGTGCGGCAAGGCGTGTTCGTCGAGATGGAAGAATTTTTTCGCTATTGCGAGGTGAAGCATCCTCGCTGAAGTCAGCGCCGTTGGAGTTCATGCTTTAGCATGTTTTCGTTGGGTTGGAGTTCAGCCTTTCGGCTGCTGTCTGCAATGACGGCGCGGGAAAAATTAGCCACAGAGCCCACCGGCTAATGGCTGCCAAGCCTCCGGCTTGGTGAGAACGCCCGCCACGAAATCATAACCGGGAACGGTAACGGCGCGAAAACATGCTAAAGCATGAACTCCAACGGCGCTGCCATTCCGGCTGGTCGTGAAGTATGATGTTGTCGTGCCGCCAATCGTGAAACGGTTAGCAATGCGTTTGGCAATTCAATCATCACTTTCCACACATGAACATCATGCACATTACCGGCCGCCGTTACGATACGCACGAAGCGGTGACGCTCACGCTTGAAAACGGCAAGATCTCGGCTATCGAACCGGCTGCTATTCAAGACCAAAACGACATCTGTTGGCTGGCGCCCGGCTTTGTGGACTTACAGATCAACGGCTATGGCGGGCCGGAATTAACGAATCCGGTGCTGGAAATCTCGCATGTGGAACAGGTCACCTTCGCGCAAGACGGTTGCGGCGTGACGGCGTATTGCCCGACATTGGTCACGCAAAGTTTCGAGACGCTTCATCATTCGCTGAAAACCATCGCGGCGGCCTGCGCCGAAAATACAGAGGTGCGCCGCCGCGTGGCGGGCATCCATCTGGAAGGGCCGTATTTGTCGCCCGAAGATGGTCCGCGCGGCGCCCACCCGCTCGAACATTGCCGGCCGCCCAGCATTGAGGAATTCAAACGGTTTCAAGAGGCGGCCGGTGGCGATATCAAAATCCTCACCATTTCGCCCGAATACGACGAATCTCCGGACGTGATCCGCCAAGTGGCCGATAGCGGCGTGTTGGTCGCGATAGGGCACACCGCCGCTGCGCCGGAGCAAATCCAAGCCGCCGTCGACGCCGGAGCGACCATGAGCACGCACTTGGGAAACGGCGCCCACGGCATGATTCGCCGCCACCCCAATTATATTTGGTCGCAGTTGGCGGACGATCGCCTCACCGCCAGCCTGATTGCCGACGGCCATCATCTGCCGCCGGAAGTGGTCAAGGTCATGGTTCGCGCCAAAACGCCCGAACGCATCGTGTTGGTGAGCGATATCACCGGTTTGGGCGGCGCGGCGCCGGGCCGCTATGCGACCAGCCTAGGCGATGTGGAAGTGCTGGGAAATGGACGGTTGGTGGTTGCCGGGCAACGCCAAATGCTGGCCGGCGCCGCGCTGCCGATTGGCGTCGGCGTGCCGAATATGATGCGATTCGCCGACCTCCCGTTAGCCGCCGCGGTGGACATGGCCAGCGTGCGCCCGGCGAAGTTGCTGGGCCGCGAACACGCTCTGGAAGTGGGCGCGCCGGCCGATTTGGTCTGCTTTCGCTTGCCCGGCGCCGACGGCAACGGTGGCTTGGGCGAACTGAGCGTGTGCGCCACAGTGCTGGGCGGCAAGGTCGTGTATCGCGACCCAACCTGCGGAGCGTTGGAGTTCATACTTTAGCATGTCGTGGGGTTGGAGTTCATGCTTTAGCATGTTTTGAAGTGCGCAAAGGTTTTAAATCGTGCGCGAAAGAAGAAAACATGCTAAAGCATGAACTCCAACGGCGCAATACATAAGTCATGTTGAAGATCCCGCCGGGCTGCTATAATCTCGGCTTTCTCTTTTTTTACCAGGATGATCGCCGATGCCGCGATGGAAAAAAGTCGCCATTGTTGGAGTGGGTTTGATCGGTGGATCGATCGGGCTGGCGCTGCGAAAACGCAAGTTGGCGAAAGAAGTTGTTGGCGTGGGACGGCGGGCGGCTTCGTTACGAGCCGCGGAACAAGCGGGCGCCGTGACAGCCACCACGCTCGACCTAGCCAGCGGTGTGCAAAACGCTGAATTCGTGGTGATTTGCACGCCGGTTTCCGGCATCGTCGAACAAGTGCGGGAAGCGGCGCTGCATTGTGCGGCGGGCGCCATCATCACCGACGCCGGCAGCACGAAAGGGCACATCGTGGCGGCGCTGCCGAGCAAATTCTCCCGCGATGTGGCGTTTATCGGCAGCCATCCGATGGCAGGCAGTGAAAAAAGCGGCCCAGAGAACGCGAGCGCCGATTTATTCGTCGGCCGCCGGGTGATTGTCACGCCCAAACGCGGCGGGGCGCCCAAAAAACTTGAAGAACTGCTGGCCTTTTGGCGGTCGCTGGGCGCTGAAGTGGAAAAAATGTCGCCTGCGGCGCACGACGCCGCCGTGGCCGCGATCAGCCAAGCCCCGCACTTGATTGTCGCGGCGTTAGCGGCCGCTACGTCGCTCCAACATATTTCCTTGGCGTCCACGGGGTTTCAAGACACCACGCGAATTGCCGCCGGAGAAGCCGATCTTTGGCGGCAGATTCTGGCCGACAACCGCGACCACGTCTTGAAGTCGCTCGATAAGTTTGAGACAGTGCTGGCGTCGTTCCGGCAATCGTTGGAAAACGACGACCACCAAAAACTCAAGCGGCTCTTGGAGACGGGGAAAAAACATCGTGATGCTGTGGGAGATTGATATTTATCCGGCCGAGGGCCAGCCAGACCGACTGGGAGCTTCCATGGCCGCCGACGCCGCCGATTTGGGGCTCCCGGAAAACATCACCATTCGCGCCGCCCAAGGCTACCTGCTGGAAGGTGATTTGACGCCGCCAGACGTCGAACTCGCAGCGCAGCTTTTCTCCGACCCGGTGGTGGAGCGGGCCGTTGCGGCGCCCGTGGGCGACTCCCGCCTAGCCGCGCCGCCCGCCGACGACCTACAACCGATGTGCGTGCTGCGTAAGCCGGGTGTGATGGACCCCGTCTCCCTCAGTGCGGAAAATGCCTTAAAGGATTTGGGGCTCGAAGTCGCTTCGGTGCGCACGTTTCGCAAATACTGGGTGGGCGGCGTCAGGCCAGATCAACTTGCCGTGGTTGCCGCCAAACTGCTTTCTAACGACGCCATTGAACGCGTCGTGCCGGGTGTTCTCGATCCGCAACAGATTGCGCCCGGTTCGTCGTACGCGTTTGAGCGGGTGGAAGTTCCGCTGCGAAATTTTAATGACGAGCAACTGGAAAACCTCAGCCGCGAAGGCCAGCTTTATCTGACATTGGTCGAAATGCAGACCATCCAACAACATTTTCGCGAGTTGGAGCGAGATCCCACCGACGTCGAACTGGAAACCCTGGCGCAAACCTGGAGCGAGCATTGCAGCCACAAAACGCTGGCCGGTCGGATCGCCTATCGCGATGAAAACGGCGAGCGGCGTTTCGAGAACATGCTCAAAGAAACCATTTTCACCGCCACGCAAGAGCTGCGAAAAAAGTGGGGCGACGCCGACTGGTGCGCCAGCGTGTTTGAAGACAACGCGGGAGTCGTGCATTTTAATGAGCAGTGGAATGTTGTTTTCAAAGTCGAAACGCACAACCATCCTTCGGCGTTGGAACCGTATGGCGGGGCGAATACCGGCATCGGCGGCGTGATTCGAGACCCCATGGGAACCGGGCTGGGCGCCAAGCCGGTGGCCAATACCGACGTCTTCTGTTTCGCCCCGCCCGACACGCCCGCCGACGAACTCCCGGCCGGCGTGCTGCACCCGCGGCGCGTGATGAAAGGCGTAGTTTCCGGCGTGCGAGATTATGGCAACCGCATGGGCATTCCCACCGTGAACGGCGCCGTGCTGTTTGACCGCCGTTATTTGGGCAACCCGTTGGTGTTCTGCGGCAATGTGGGCATGCTGCCCAAAAACAAAACAAAAAAACGCGTGCAGCCCAACGATTGGATCGTCGCTTTGGGCGGCCGCACCGGTCGGGACGGCATTCACGGAGCCACGTTCAGTTCGGCGGAATTGACCAGCGAAAGTGAAAGCCTTAGCGGCGGCGCCGTGCAAATTGGGAACCCGATCACCGAAAAAATCGTGCTCGACGTCCTGCTCGAAGCCCGCGACCGGGGCCTCTATAACTCCGTGACCGACTGCGGCGCCGGCGGCTTCTCCAGCGCCGTGGGAGAAATGGGCGAGGACATTGGCGCCGAAGTCTGGCTAGACCGCGCTCCCTTGAAATACGCCGGCCTCTCCTACACCGAAATTTGGATATCCGAAGCCCAGGAGCGCATGGTGTTTTCGGTGCCGCCCGAAATGTGGGAAGCCTTCTCGGCGCTTTGTGCATCGGAGAACGTGGAGGCCACGATCATCGGCGCGTTCAAGCCGACCGGCCGCTTGCGTCTGCTTTACAATGAACAAGAAGTGGCCGACCTCGACATGCGCATTCTGCACGACGGCCGCCCGCCCGTCGTGCGAGACGCCGTATTTGAACCGCCGCCGGTTGTGGCGTGGCGGCTTCCGACTGGCCCGCGTCAGAACCATACCCACGACTTACTCCGCATTTTGGGTTCGCTCAACGTGGCCAGCAAGGAATGGGTCATTCGGCAATACGATCATGAAGTGCAGGGCGGCAGCGTTATCAAACCGCTGGTGGGCGTGCAAAACGATGGCCCCAGTGATGCGGCGGTCGTGCGGCCGTTGCTCGATTCACAACAAGGCCTCGTGATCAGTTGCGGCATCAATCCTCATTTCGGCGATTGTGATCCTTACCACATGGCCGCCAGCGCGATCGATGAAGCGCTGCGAAACTGCGTGGCCGTGGGCGCCGACCCTAGCCGCATCGCGATTCTCGATAATTTCTGCTGGGGCTACACCGACCGCCCCGAAACACTCGGCGCCCTGGTGCGTGCGGCGCTGGCCTGCCACGACCTGGCCTTGGAACTGGAAACGCCGTTCATCAGCGGTAAAGACAGCCTGAACAACGAATTCAGTTACGACGACGCCAACGGCGCCCGCCAAACACTTTCCATTCCCTCCACGCTTCTGATCAGCGCCATGGGGCAGGTGGCCGATGTTTCCACCTGCGTCACGATGGACCTCAAACGCGTCGGCGACCTGCTCTACCAAATAGGCGCCACGAAAAACGAAATGGGCGGCTCGCACTTCAGTCTGATTCACAAACTCGCCGGCGGGGAACCGCCGCAAGTCGACGCTCCCCTGGCGAAACGAACCTTCGCCGCCCTGCACCGCGCGATCCAACAAGGCCTTGTCGCCGCCTGCCACGACCTCAGCGAAGGAGGGCTGTCCGTGGCGGCGGCTGAAATGGCCTTCGCTGGAGAGTTGGGCCTCAAAATAGAACTCGCGCGAGCGGCGCCGCTGCTAGTGGTCGATCACGAGCAACAAGCCGCTGCTCAAAACGCGATGCACACCGCCTTACTGCTGTTCTCGGAATCGAACACGCGTTTCCTCTGCGAAGTTGCTCCCGAACATGCAGTAGAATTTGAAGAAATCATGCAAGGAATTCCGCACGCCTCGATTGGCGAAGTGGTTGCCGCAACGCAATTGGAGGTTGTAGGATTACCCTCGACCGAGAACCAAAACACATCGCCTCCGTTGGTGATCGACGCCGCCCTGGCCGACCTCAAGGAAGCCTGGCAGGCGCCGTTGCGTTGGAGTTCGGCGCGCCGTTAAACGAGCTATCGCTATCCGCACAACGTATCGATCACTGTTTGCCCGAACGCTCTGAACCTCAGCGAATTTTTTCGCAACCGTTCACGGTGGCGCGGGAAATCGCGCTAACAATCTGTCCGACAGCGAATAACCGATATACGGTTACGAAGAAGGGAAACGCAGAGATCGCAAAGGGGCAGAGGGCCGCAGAGAAGAAGATGCAGAGAAGAAGAAATGACGAAATGAAGGCAGACGAAGTTTCGGCGATGGTCATCGGCGGCGCCATTGAATCGCGCTGTCAATTGGGTCCGAGACGACTGGCTTCCGTCCTCTGCGGCCCTTCGCGCCTTTGCGTTCTCTGCGTTAAAATACTCACCTGAAAACCTCCGAGCGATGTCTGGATTTCCGCGCAGGGCGCGTGGAGTTGCGCTAGTAGTCTGTCCAACAGTTCAAAACCCGTGAACGGTTACATTTTTTCATCATGCCCACGCCACGCGCCTTGATTCTGCGAGCCCCCGGCACGAACTGCGATCTCGAAACCGAGTTCGCCTTCCAACGCGCCGGGGCGCAAACGAAACGGCTGCATATCAATCGCTTGTTGGAGGGCGGCGCCTGTTTGGAGCATTTTCAAATTCTCTGCCTGCCCGGCGGGTTCAGTTACGGCGATGATATCGCCGCCGGACGCATCCTGGCCAACCAGTTGCAACTTCGGCTGAAAGACGAAATTGAAAAGTTCGTGGCCGCTGGCAAACTCATTCTGGGGATCTGCAACGGGTTTCAAATCTTGCTCAAATCCGGCTTTTTGCTGGCTGAAAATGGCGAAACATGTCCGCCCGCCACGCTCACCTGGAACGACACCGGCCAATTTGAAGACCGCTGGACACTTTTGAAAACGGCGGGGAGCAAATCGGTGTTCCTGCGCGGTATCGAAACGATGTACCTGCCGGTTGCACACGCCGAGGGAAAGTTTGTCGCCCGTAGCGCCGACACGCTCGCGGCGCTCGAAAGCGATGGCCAACTGCCGCTGCGTTACGCCTGTAAGGCAAACGCCCCGTCGGTAAATGGAAACCTCGATTTCCCCGATAACCCCAACGGCTCGCAAGGGAACGTGGCCGGAGTTTGCGACGCCACCGGCCGCATTTTGGGGCTCATGCCGCATCCTGAACGTTACATCGAACGCACGCAACACCCACGTTGGACGCGCGAAAATCTTCCGCCCGAAGGCGATGGCATGGCGGTGTTCCGCAACGCGGTGCGGTATTTCGAGTAGCCTCGCAGCGCCTCGGCGTCGGTCGGAAAATACGACAGCCATCTAGCCGACAACGAACAACCCATAAACAGTTCCGAAGAAGGAAAACATAGCGAAGCCGTTGCCCGCAAACAAAAATACGTTTTTGCCACAGAGCACACAGAGACCACGGAGAAGGAAAATATTGGGAAGTAAGAAAGAATACAAGTTGTGAACAGGCTATTGCGCGGAGAAGATTGGAATGAGGACGTTGTTTCGCGGCGTTTCCCAGACCGCTCCGTCTGGCATCCCGCCGGGATGCGGGAGTTATTACACGGCCGATACCGGCGGTGGCGCTGCGCTCACCGCCGGCTAATGGCTGTCAAGCCTCCGGCTTGGCGGTAATTCCACAAGAGCACTGCCTGGAATAGATGTTAAGTAGCCGCCTAGGCGCGGTGCATGCGGCGGCGATACCGTTCGCTCACGCGGTTCAAAAGACTGCGGTCGGCGGCGGGGAGTTGGTCCATTCCCAGCTTGTGCAATCGATCAAGAACATCGTCGACGCGGGCTTCGTCGGCTGCTTCTTGTGCTCGCCGTATTTTTTCTTTCGCTTCACTACGCTGCTCCCGCCACCGGGTAAACAAGCTTTTCGGCGGCGGCAGTGGTTCCTCAGGCTCGAACTCCGCAAAATCAGCCAGCAGGTCCATGAAGTCGGATTTCGTCAGGTCCGTCTCGGCAATGCGCTCCTCCAACTGCTGTTCTTCCTGGCGAGCACTAAAGAAAAGGAATATCGCGAGCAAGACCAGGGCAAACCAGGTTGGCGCCGGGCCATGGGTGTGGACGTCGCGAGACACCCAAGCCAGAACGAGCAAACACAACGCACCAAGTTGCGCGAATCGGGTGACGGTCTGCCCCACCAAGCGGCGGTCGGCGGTGGGGAGTTTCAGCATGATCGCGGCGCGCAGCGCGCGACCGCCATCGAAGGGAAATGCAGGTATCAAATTGATACACAGCAAGGCCCAGTTGATCCAAAAAATCAAACGAGGAAGATCGTGTATTAGTCCGGCGCCGACGCCCCCTTCGCCAATGCCCTGCGGATTCAGCGGGTTCATCAATCCTAGAATTTGGCCGGGTCCTGAGAATGCGAGCACCACGCCGGAAACCACGCATGCCGCGAGGTTCACTCCTGGTCCGGCCAAATAAATAAGCAGTTCGGCGAAGGGGTCTCGATCAATACGAATGGGCTCCAGCCCGCCGAACGGCGCCAGCACCACGGCTTCAACCCGCACGCTAAAACGATTGGCGGCCATCAGGTGGCCCCATTCGTGCAACAGCACGCTGACAAATAAAACCAGCAGGCTGGCGGCGCCCAAACTCGCCAAGCCGCTGGCGGCGGCGTCTTGGGCTTCGCGCCACCCCAGGTAAACGGAGAAAGCCACGAAGAGGAAAAAGAACATATGGAGCCGGATATCGACGCCATTCCAGCGACCCAGGCTGACACTCCATGTGTTGTGTTCACGCATCGTTTCGACTGGCAAGTACGTTGAGGCGCCGCATTGAAGAAAAGGGGCGGAACGCCGGCCCCAGGAGACGGACCCATTCTAGCAGTGGCGGGCTGGCCCGACAAACCAAAAGAAACCCGTAAAATGATCTACGTATTCCGTAGCGATTCGGTTCAAAAGCGACTCGATCTGAAACAACCAATATCGAGCAACGGCTAGTGATTTCAGCTTTTTGCTCTCGTTCGCTACTCGCTGCGATCGAACAGCGTAAAGTCAATCTGTGTTGCCCCAGTTGGATATTGAGCATCAAAAGTGCGTTATACCTTCTAACACAACTTGGTGGGTCAGCATCAAATTCCGTGTTTGAAACGCCAAACAGGGGTTATGTTAGGAGCTCTTAGAGTTTAACACCCACGCACAGGAGAAGCCTATATCGAAAAGGATTCTTCACCATTTTGAGCGCACCTTGCGGTTTGCAATTGGCATGGCGTTTGAGGAGGGAAGTGGAGAGAATCTGGCCGGGCGGGGATGGAACCCGGTATTTTAG
>QIKY01000179.1 GCA_003233175.1 Planctomycetaceae bacterium
ACTCCTTCCGATGACAAATGACTATTGTCAAATAACTATTGACAATTTCCTGCTCAATACGGCCGCGTGGATAACCTTCAGACCCGGCGCCGAAAAAACTTGTGTATAAACAACAGGGTGGGAACCCAAAGAAACTTCCGCGAACAAGGAACGTGCGGTATTTTTTTTGGCCGCGCTCGTGACCGTAATCGGATCAACTATTCTCTGGCGGGGGAGCGCGTCCGCGTCGAGCAGAAGCAAGCGACCTCGCAAAGCGACTCATAGAAGTTTCCACTCTCAGGAGAACGATAATGCGCCCGCAATGTCCGGATTGTGATCAGGCTGTCGAACACCCCGCGACCATCGCCCAGCCGAACGAAGTTTGTGCAAAGTGTCTGGCGAGAAGAATTGGCCAGCCCCAAACCGGTAGCGATTGCACGGCGCAATCGTCGAAAATGCGACCGTAAATTCCCGGCCAAGCCACGAAAAAGGGAAACGTGGAGGTCGCGGAGGGCCGCAGAGAAAAAGGGGGGGATAATGACGAAATGAAAGAAAGTGAAATCTCGCCGATGGCCAATCGATCCCGGCGGGATCCAAGCCATTAGCCGGTGGTCGAGCGCAGCGAACACCACCGGTAGGCTACCGCAACGAACGACGCATCCCGGCGGGATGCCAGATCCAGCGGGGGCGAGAAACACCTCGAAACGGATGCATCGCCGCCCATTGCCGCTCACCGTTGGAGTGTACGCTTTAGCGGTGCGTCCGAGACGAAAACACCGCTAAAGCGTACACTCCAACGGTGAGCGAACGGACCCTAGTCAAAACCGGCTCGTTGGGGCAAAATGTTGGGGAGCAAGGGCAGCACTGCCGCATCTATTTTGTCGAAACAAGGAAAAACATGAGCGCAATCGCCAATATTCGTGGTCGTCAAATTCTCGATAGCCGAGGCAATCCCACCGTGGAGGTGGACGTCTTACTGGTCGATGGCTCCTTCGGCCGCGCCGCCGTTCCCAGCGGCGCAAGCACCGGCGTCCATGAAGCTTGGGAGCTTCGCGATGGCATTGACGATGTTTTTCTGGGCAAGGGGGTGCAGAAGGCGGTTGAGAATATCAACACCACGATTGCCGACGCTCTGGAAGGCGAAGAGGCTCTCGATCAGCTCGCGATCGACCAGCAATTGATCGATCTGGATGGAACGGCGAACAAGGAGAATCTTGGCGCCAACGCCCTTCTGGGAGTATCGCTGGCGGTGGCGAAGGCATCGGCTGCTTGCACCATGCTGCCGTTGTATCGGTATTTGGGCGGCGTGAGTGCGAATTTGCTGCCGGCGCCGATGATGAACATCGTCAATGGCGGTGAACACGCCGACAATTCGGTCGATGTGCAGGAGTTCATGGTCATGCCGTTGGGGTTTGATCGTTTCAGCGACGCCCTGCGCTGCGGCGTGGAGGTTTTTCATCGTTTGAAGAAAGTGCTGCAACAGCGCAATCTCAACACGGCGGTTGGCGATGAAGGCGGTTTTGCTCCCGACTTGGGCAGCAACGAAGAGGCCTTGGAGTTGATCATGGAAGCCATCAGCGCCGCCGGTTACAAGCCGGGCGAACAGGTGTTTATCGCGATCGATGTGGCCGCCACCGAACTCTACGACACCGAGAAAAAACTCTACACCATCGATGGCCGGGAAATCGACGCCGCCGGCATGGTCGATTTCCTCGACAAATGGGTCGATAAATATCCTATCTGTTCCGTCGAAGATGGTTGTAGCGAAGACGACTGGGCCGGTTGGAAACTGCTTACTGATCGTATCGGCGAGAAAGTACAGGTCGTCGGAGACGACCTCTTCGTGACCAACACCGAACGCCTGCAACGCGGTATAGACGAAGGCATTGCCAACAGCATTCTCATCAAGGTGAATCAGATCGGCACGCTTTCCGAAACGATTCAAGCTATTCAGTTGGCTGCCCGCAATGGCTACACCAGCGTGACCAGCCACCGCAGCGGTGAAACCGAAGACGCCACCATCGCCGACTTAGCCGTTGCGCTGGGCACCGGGCAAATCAAAACCGGGTCTGCCTCCCGCAGCGACCGCATGGCCAAATACAACGAACTGCTGCGCATTGAAGAGGAGTTGGGCGCAACGGCGCAATACGGCGGCGCGCTGTTCCCCTGGGTCTGATATTGCCCGCGCCATTCGCTCATTTATCGGTAAGCCAAAAGTCCGGCATTTTCTAAATGCCGGACTTTTTCTTGCCGCGACTGGTAACGGGCTCTTCCGGGCTAGATTGCTGGCGCCATTTCCGCGGCGCGATGAACGGTTGCCAAGAATGGATCGGAAGACGAGAGCAAGGAGCACTGCCTGCTTTCCGCCGTCAATGTTTTCGTGTCGTTCGTGTCTTTCGTGGTTCCCTTTACGATGACCTGCGTGGCGAAATTCTTTTGCTCAATCCTTTCGCAGGGGGCATTTTACAACCACGAAATACACGAACGGCACGAAAGAAAAACAGCAAACCGTTCACAGGTGTTGATTGCTATCGTAATTTCCCGCGGCGCTGGCGGAAGTTCAGACATTGCTCGGCGGTTTCCAGGCCGGCATTTCAACGCAGAACGCAAAGTCGCGGAGGGCCGCAGAGGACGGGCGCCAATGATCTCGGTCCAAGTCGACGAAGCAATTCAATCACACAGCCGAGAAACATCGACGAGATTTAATTTTCTTGATTTTCTTGCCTTTCGTCATTTCGTTCTTCCCTGCGGCCCTCTGCCTCTTTGCGGCCTCTGCGTTTCCCGTCTTCGTAACCGTATCTCGGTTATTCGCCGTGGGATAGATTGCCGTCGCCATTTCCCGCGGCGCAATGAACGGTTGCCAAACCCCATTCGCTCAAGCACCGTCGGTTGAAGAATCGTTTCGGTTGCGCTGTTCGAGGTCTTCCAACTCCTTGAGTTCTTCCAGCCAGAGTCGGAGTTCGTTGTTATATTCGCTGGCCAGATCGGAAATGATGAGTT
Source organism: Planctomycetaceae bacterium (assembly GCA_003233175.1). Taxonomy (GTDB): domain Bacteria; phylum Planctomycetota; class Planctomycetia; order Pirellulales; family Pirellulaceae; genus SZUA-33. The sequence goes on from QIKY01000179.1 coordinate 2,980, forward strand.
GCCGATGGAAGGCCGCCGCGCCGCCTTGAAGCATGTCGGCGGCTTCGGCGCTGGGGAACCGCAGCACGGGGTCGGGAGCGATCAGGCCGCCGCAAAACTTCATTAGCAGTTCGTTGCACGTGACTTCCTCGGGCAGAATGTCATACAGCCGATGCGGCAGTTTGCGTTTGGCCTCCAGCAAATCCTTGTACTTCGAAATGCCCGCGAAGGGAGATTGCCCGGCCAGCATTTCCACGAGCACATAACCCAGGCTGGCCAAGTCGCTACGGGGCGTGCCGATATCGCCGTCGAGCACTTCCGGCGCGGCGTAGGTGGGAGTGCAGGTGCGGCGCGACGGCGGCGAGGAGGCTTCAAACGCTGAACCGATATCAACGATTTTTACCGATCCGGTGCATTTCACCATGATGTTCGAGGGTTTGATGTCGCCATGCACGATGTCTTCCCGATGCAGCGCCGCCAGGGCGCCCAGGCAATCGCGAACGATGGCCACCGCCACGCCCGGTTTGAAACGCGGTTGCACCGGGCCGGCGGTCGCCATGACGCGGTTGATGTGCTCCCAACGCGAGACGCTCACCCGGTCTTCGATGCGGCCGAGCATGCCGGCGGTGAGAAGTTGATTCAGATCGAAGCCATCGATCCATTCCATCACCAACATGCGGATGCGATTGCGGTCGACAAAGTTTTGCACGTCGAGCAGGTTGTCGTGCTGGATCTGAGCCACACGCGCCGAAACGTGCGCCATGCGTTCCATGGCGGCGTCGTAATCGCGGGCGTCGTCGAAGGGCTCGGGAGAAAATATTTTCAGCGCCACGGGCAACGTGAAGCCGTCGGCGCCGCGCCGCTGCGTGAGAAACACGACCCCCTGTCCTCCCGAACCCAGGAGTTTCTCGAAGCGGTGGTGGGCTGTCCAATTGAGGCGGCGATGGGCGAGGACACTATCGTAACGCTCGGTGAGGTCGTTCGGCTGTCGTTCGATAGGATGTTCGCCTGAGGAAATGGTTCGCGTTAACGAATGCCAAGTGGTGGTGGGCATAAACTCCGCCTTAGAAAGATTGAATTATTTCGCGGCGAGGCGGCGTGTTTTTCATGGCTGATGAGCGTGAAACTTCTGACCAGTGTGAAAACGACGACCAGTGCAACGCCACTGATCGGTGTGAAACCGTTGTCCCGGCCGCGCGTTGTATGATGGAAGGTGAATAACACGACGCATCTTAAGTGGTTGCGGTTCGCCTCGTAAAGACGAATGATTTTGTTTTTTCATAACCCGTTATGAAATCACTGCTTGCGGCTCTTTTGGAATTGGCGCGATATCCCTCCGGAAGGAGGGTGCGGTGGAAGCAATCCCCATGCGTGCGAAAACGCGGGCTCTAGTTGTAAAACTTTTCGACGAACGCGGGCGCCGGAAATAGCAACAGCGATGAAGAATGCGGGTAAGATGGTTGGCTCGCCTTATCACACGCCCTGCCCAAAGCTGGAGTCATCACGAAATGCAAAAGTTGATCGCTACATTGTCTATCGCTGCGGCTAAAAAACATCACTCCTGCCCGCCGCCTTTCCACGGCACATCGCTTTTCCACGGCGTGCTGTTGTTTCTCGTCTTGGCGTTTTTAAGTGTGATTCTGGAGCCGGCGTGGGCCGACGACGCCGCCAAAATCCAGCATTCTTTCCTGGGCGTTGGCCATGCAAACCGGGCGATTCTCGTCGATGAACAGGGGAGCATCCAATGGAAGTTCGACATGCCCGCCAGCGATGGCTGGGTGCTGCCCAATGGCAACGTGTTGCTTGCGCTTTATCCGACCAAGGAATTCCCCGGCGGCGGAGTCGTGGAGGTGGAACGCGCCTCGAAGAAGATTCTCTTCCAGTATCAGGGCCAGCAAAAGGAAATAAGCACAGTTCAACCGTTGGCCGACGGTGCGTTGCTGATCACGGAGCTTGGGCCCCAGCCGCGGGCCGTGGTTGTCAACCGCAAGGGGGAAGTCATCAAAACGACGCCCCTGCAATGTCAGACCGAGAACTTCCATATGCAAACACGCATGCTGCGATTGCTCCCCAATGGAAACTATCTGGCCCCGCATCTTCTCGACTTTGCTGTGAAGGAATACAACCCGAACACCGGCGAAGTCGTTCGCTCATTCGCCACCGACGACCGCGGCCGCGCTCGGCGAGATTGGCCCTTCACCGCGATTCGACTCAAAAACGGCAACACCCTGATCGCCTGCACCAACGGGAATCGGATCATCGAAGTCGACGCCGCCGGAAAAATCGTTTGGAGCGTCACGAATCAAGATCTCGGCGAGGCGCTCTTGAACGACGCCTGCGGCGCGCAGCGATTGCCCAACGGCAACACGGTCATTTCCAGCTATCGCGCCAAGGCGGGCCAAGTGAAGCTGTTTGAAGTCACGCGGGAAAAGCGAGTGGTCTGGCGATACTCTGGAGCCAATCATGGATTTCACCATTTCCAAATCCTCACCACGAACGGTACACCGGTAAAGGAAAACACCTGGAAATGATTTCCTGCCTATTTTCAGCACCGACTTCGATCAAGCCGCGGCGAATGCGCGGGGTTGGTTCGACCCGTGCGGCCTGTCGAACGCCGATGACTCTCCGCCAAAACAGCTTCAAACTCTTTTCGCAAGCTCGACCGAGCGCGGTGCAGTCGACTACGCACGGTGCCTATCTTGATGCCCAACGTGCTGGCAATGGTGGCGTAATCGAATCGCTCCACTTCCCGCATTAACAGAATGGATCGGTATTCCTCGGAAACGCGATTCAAAGCCGTGCGAACTTGCTGGCGGCTCTCCTCGTCCTCCATTTGCTGGCTGGGCGACACATACGGACCGACCAAATCAAAACCGGTTGCTTCGCGCCTCGATTCGAGCGAGATCGTCGGACGAGCAGATCGCAGCCGCCCCAGCCAAATGTTGTGTGCAATGCGATACAACCAGGGGTAGAACGCGCGGTCGTCTCGCAACATGTCGATTTTCAGAATCGCCTGGACAAACGCCTCCTGGACGATGTCTTCGGCTTCTTTCGGGCATCGCGCATTTCGCAACACCGCATTGTGCAGCCGGTCTTGATGCATTCGAATCAGCTTGCCGAGCGATTCGCGGTTTCCTTGTCGGGTCTCGTGGACCAGCATTTCTTCTTTGGTTTTCATGCCGAACATGCCTTCCTTTCCCTCCCAGGCATTCGCCTAACGGTGTTTGTTGTGAGATAATCAAAAAAGTGGGAGCCGAGAGCGTTTCACACGGTGGTGTCTTGGCTCTATAAGGGAACGCGAGTTCGGCGCGGAAAGTCCGCAAGAAAAAAACATCGGAGTGATGACTTTTTCAGGAAATGTTTGAGTCGCGGCGCCGGCTGGCGTGCGAATGAAAGGAGGGTGGGAGCCGTGGCGGTTGCGGAAATCACAGACTTGCTTTGTGCCATCGACGAAGGGCGGCGGCTTTCGGCCAACCAACTAATCGCTCCGGTCTATGAACAAATGCGAGCCTTGGCGACCGACTTTCTCCGCCGGGAATCGGCCGGCCACACGCTGCAACCGACGGCGCTCGTCAACGAGGCGTATATAAAACTGGCCGACCAAAGCCGCGTGCGGTGGCGCGGCAAGACACACTTCTTCGCCGTTGGCGCCGAAATCATGCGGCGGCTCTTGGTCGATCATGCACGCGGCAAGCTCCGCCTGAAACGCGGTGGCGATTTACATCGCATCGAATTGACCGACGACCTAAAGCTGTCGTCCAGAAATGATGAAGATTTGATCGCCGTCGATGAAGCCATTGAACGGCTCGCGGAGCGCGATCCTCGCCAGGCGAAAATCGTGGAACTGCGGTTCTTTGGCGGGCTCACGGTCGAAGAGGTTGCCGAGGTGTTGCAGGTGTCAAAGCGAACCGTCGAAGCCGAATGGACAATGATTCGAGCCTGGCTGCGGCGCGAACTCTCGAATTAGGAAACGCCGTGACACCCGAAAAACACCGGACGCCTGAAAAACACCTCACGCCCCAGCAATATTCGCGCGTCAAACATCTGTTCTCGCAGGCCATCGGTTTGCCGCAGGACGATTGGCGGGAATTCCTTAACAAGACCTGCCCCGACGACGCCGAAGTGCGCCATGAAGTGGACGACCTCCTGCGCCATCACCATGCCGACACGATTCTCGCCGCGGTCTCCACTTTTGGCGAAACGCACCTCCCAGAAAACGCGGGCAGCGCCCGGGATGCAACGTCCGACAACACCCCCGACGTTTCGGCGTCGACGCTGTTCGTCGAACCGGCAGGCGATGCGCGCAGCGACGTCGCGCTTTTCAATCCCTTGCTCTCCGATGCCGTGGTGGATGAATTCCGGCAAGACCTGCGCCAGCGTCTGACCGGCGTCACGGCGGTGCTTTCGGTGGGGGTTTTGTTTGGACTCACGCACCACTTCTTTCATCCCCACGCATTTGGCCTGATCGTACGAGCGGTTACGTTCGTTCTCATGGCGACGTGTTTCATCGTTTTAAGAAGCCGCCTGACCCTTTCCCTGGCCGGCCTTCGGGGCATTGAAATCGCCGCCATCACGATGATTGGCGGCGCCAGCGTGGTGATCGACATGCGAGCCATTTTGGACGCCGCGCGGTTGAACGATGTTGCGCGGGTCGTGAATGCGCACAACTGGAATTTCTTTGGTTGGTCGTTGATTATTTTGGTTTACGGAATGTTCATGCCCAACACGTGGCGAAGAGCGGCCGCCGTATTGACGCCGGCGGCGTGTGTTCCCTATGCGGTTCTTTTTGCGGTTTGCCTCTGGAGCGAGCAAGCCACATTGATTCTTCGCGAGCAACTTGCCGGCCTGCAAATGGCCGCCCCCGCGATTGCCCTGTTCGCTTCGGTTTATGCCGCCCAGATGATTCACGGCGTTCGACAAGAGGCCATTCGCGCCCGGCGTTTCGCGCAGTATCGTCTCACGCGCCTGATCGGCGCCGGCGGAATGGGCGAGGTCTATGAGGCGGAGCACTTGCTGCTCAAACGCCCCTGTGCGATCAAACTCATTCGCCCAGGATTGCACGCCGACCCCAAGGCGTTGTCGCGATTCGAACGCGAGGTAAAGGCGACCGCCAAGCTGTCGCACTGGAACACGATCGAAATCTACGATTACGGACGCACCTCCGAGGCGGTTTTTTACTACGTGATGGAACTTCTGCCGGGCATGAGTTTGGAAGAATTGGTGCATCGTTTCGGCGCCATGCCGGCGGAGAGGGCCGTGCATTTTCTGCTTCAGGCGTGCGCCGCTCTTACCGAAGCCCACGACGCGGGGCTGATCCATCGTGACATCAAACCGGCGAATATCTTCGCGGCGGAGCGCGGAGGCGTGCAAGACGTGGCGAAATTATTGGACTTCGGCTTGGTGCTGGAATCGAAAAACGACGGCCCGGTCCAGCTCACGGCGCAACACACGTTCGGCGGTTCGCCGCTTTATATGTCGCCGGAACAAGCCACCGCTTTTAGCGCCGCCGACGCCCGTAGTGATATCTATTCGCTAGGCGCCGCGGCCTACTTCCTGCTGACCGCGCGGGCCCCGTTCGCGGGCGACAACATCATGCAGGTCGTGATCGCGCACGCCAAGGACGCCGTCGCTCCCCTGGCCGATTCTGGCGCCAACATACCAGCCGATGTCGAACAGATCGTACTGCGATGCTTGGAGAAAGATCCGGCGGGGCGTTTTCAGTCGGCGCGTGAAATGGCCGACGCTTTATCTCGAACCGCCTGCGCGGGAAGTTGGACGCCCGAAAAAGCACGCCAGTGGTGGGCGGCAACCGAAACGTAATGAGTTGCGGAAGAATACGTTTCCGGTTGCTCAGCTTTTAGGCGAGCGGCGGGAATAAATTTATCAGCCCTTGGAAATAAACCAGAACACAAATGCGATACCCCTTTGTCTGGCCGAAGGCCAAGATCACCATAGTCTGGGGCATCGCCCTGTTGTTTATACACAAGTCATTCGAAAACCCGCCAGATTTTTTTACCCTGACACGAGATTTGCAGCGCCGTTCGTTACAAGCAAGGCGTTCGTTGCAGGCAAGAGTTCGTTACAAGCCGGAGGCTTGGCAGCCATTAGCCGGCGGTCAGCGCAGCGCCACCGCCGGTATCGGCCGCGCATTAACTCCCGCATCCTGGAGGGATGCCAGATGCAGCGGTCGGCACGGCGGCCATCGGCGGCGCTACATTGCCGCGCAACATTGCCGACGCCGCTGGCATCCTTCCAGGATGCGGTGTTTCAGCGATTCGATCCTCCGGTGGTGTTCGCTGCGCTCGACCACCGGCTAATGGCTTGAATCCCTTATAGCTTCCACCTTGTGCCCGGCTTTGTGCGGCC
>QIKY01000139.1 GCA_003233175.1 Planctomycetaceae bacterium
GTGCTCTCTGTGTCCTCTGTGGTGATTCTTCTTTTTCATTGGCTGCCTCTTGAGGAAGGTTGCGTGTTTTCTTTTGTCGCGTGCGCAGGACGTCAGTCCGTAGCTCACGACTTCTTTTGCCGAACCTACCGGCTTCTATCCGGTAGTCGTTGCGTTTGTCGAGGCAAACAGTAACGCATCTAAAACACGGTTTTTATCCCGGCGCCGCCACGCCAAGTTCAGCCGCGATTTCCGACATGGCGTCGATCACGAATTGAATATGTTCGTTCAGTTCGACGCCCAGGTCTTCGGCGCCGCGTACGATGTCGTCTCGGTTGACGGCGGAGGCGAAACTCTTCTGTTTCATTTTCTTACGCACGCTCTTGGCCCGCATGCCTTCAATTCCCGTGGGGCGAACTTGCGCCACCGCCATGATGAAACCGGCCAGTTCATCGCAGGCGTAAAGTGTTTTGTCGAGCGGCGAGACGCGCGGGCAGTCGGGAAGATAATCGGCGTGGGATTTGATCGCGTAGATCACCTCTTCCGGATACCCTCGCTCGGCGAGAATTTTCGCCCCTTGCAGCGGATGATCGGGAGGATCGGGCCAGCGTTGGTAATCGAAGTCGTGCAGCAGGCCGACAACGCCCCATTTGTTCTCGTCTTCCTGAAACTTGCGAGCATACGCCCGCAGAGCAGCCTCAACCGCCAACATGTGGCGGCGCAAGCTTTCGCTTGTTGTGTATTCATATACGAGTTGGAAGGCGGAGTGTCGGTCCATGGCGCGCTTTGTGCTGTTTCCCCCCGGCGGGCGTTCAGAGTTCACCGGCGTCAGAGTTCGAGGTCGACCTTTTCCTTGGCGGCGGGCCCTTCTTTTTCCTTCACCTGCTGGAGTTCCCGCCAGGGCTTTTTCTTTTCGTAGCTGGTTAACTCCTCTTGCAGTTGTTCTTTCACGTCGGTGTCTTTCCCGGCCTCCACGGCTTTGGTCGACCATTTTACCGCGGCTTCCCAATCGCCGGCTTCGGCGAAGCCGGCCGCCAACGTGCTGAGAATATGGGCCTGTTTGTAATCGGTGAGTTCACACGCCTTTTTGGCTAGTTCGATGGAGCGTTTTGCGTTGCGGAGTTCATCCTGCGGAGATGTCGCCAAGACCCAGGCCAAGTTGTTCAGGATTCCGCTATTTTCGGGCTGTAGTTCCAATGCCGCTTCAAAATCGTGGATGGCCTTGGCGTGTTCGCCGATGCTCAGTTCGGCATCCGCCCTGCCGCGCAGCGCCATCCAATTGCCGGCATCGGCGGCAAGCACGCCGCTGTAAACATTCACCGCGGCGCGAGGGCGTTCATCGGCCACGAACAGTGCGCCAAGCCGCAGTTTCCAATCGATGCGTTGCGGGTTCGAGTTGACCAATTTTTCGAAATCTTTGATCGACTTATCGAATTCGCCGGCCGCAGCCATCAGCGATGCGCGAAGTTCGAGGCCGCGCACCAAACCGGGTTCAATCGTGAGCGCTTTTTCGACGTCCTTCAGGGCGGACTTTTCGTCTTTTTGAACGATGTGCAACTGGGCTCTCATCAAGAGAGCCGCGACATCGCCAGGATTCTTTTCCAGCGAGCGCGCCAGTTCGGTCAAGGCGGCGGGAATATCGCCCTTGAGGACCAGAATTCTGGCGCGCAGATTGTGCGTCAGCGATGAAGCGCCGTCGCGTTTGGCGGCGTTGCTTTTTTGCAGGGCTTTATCGAGTTGGTCCAATGCTTCGTCATACTTTTCCAGATTGGTCAACGATTCCGCCAAGGCATGATAGACGGCCAGATTGTCGTCGCCGGCTTCCAAGGCCTTGGTGAAATCTTTGGCGGCGGCTTCGAAATTCTTGGCCGCCAAATAGTGCAGCCCCCGGGCTCGCAAGGCCTCAAGATTCTTCGGGTTGAATTCCAAGGCCTGATTCAAATCGCCTAGTCGGGCCACCGCAGATTCCGCCATCGTGGCGCGCAACAAAAGGGCGTCGGAAACAAGCTCTTTATCGTCGGCGAGTAATTTTATCGCCTTGCTGGCGGAGGCGCGGGCTTTGTTTTTATCGCCGCGCGGCAACGCTTGCAGGCGCGCGTGAAGAAGATAAGCGGCGCCCATTTTGTTGTCGTAAGAGAAAAGTTTTTCAAGATCCGCGACGGCCAGTTTTCTTAAAACCGGCCAGCGGTTGTTGGGAACTCCGCGTCGAAAAATAGAGGCGCTGATTCTTTCCGCGTGCTGATACAAGTTGGAGGTCAGGAGTTGTGTGGCGAATTCCGCGTTCTCTTTATCCAGACCTTTTTTCAGGGCGCTCTGGCAAAGTTCGACAATCCGCTCCAAGTCGGCCAGGGTTTCCACGCTGACCGTCAACTCGGTGGCTTTGTCGAGGTCGGCTTGCCCGTCGTCTGCTGCTCGCGCCACCGCCCACGGCGCCAAACCACAAACCAACACCGCCGCGAGTATCGTGCGCGTCATTTTCCGACCTCCCCTAAGAGCTCCTAACATAACCCCTGTTTGGCGTTTCAAACACGGAGTTTGATGCCAACCTACTAAGTTGTGTTAGAAGGTATAAAGACTCAAAGACAACTGGCTGTCTGGCCAGCACCCGTCCATTATGCCTAGTTTGCTGGGCCAACGCTATCCGAGATGGAATCAATTTTGGACACGCCCTCAGCGAGGGCAATTGATTAAAAGAGCGTCTCGGGCGACAATTGCAACCTGCTGAACGCTTGTCGGTAATGCGCAATGATCACGTACGCCGGCCTTCCAAGGCCATCGTACCACGTATGCAGGCGACGGCCTGTTAAACGCACTCCCTCTTTTTATACCTCTCGCATTCCAATAGAAAACACCATGAAATGCTTCGTCGACAAAACCTTGTTTGTCTTATCGCTGTTGCTGCTTTTTCCGAGCGTTTCGCTGGCCGCTGACGACTTCACGGCCCGTTTTCACGTTGAAGCCGAGCGGCCTTGGGCCGGTCCTGAATACTGGACCAACCCGATGGAGGATTGGCGAATCTCGCAAGGCCGCTTGGAGGTGCGCAACGGCGGCGCCAACCGAAATGTGCATCTGCTCACGCGGCAATTGGGCGATAAAAAAGCCGCCTTTTCGATGAGCGTCACGATTGGCCGGCTGGATGATGCTGGGGCCGCGCCGCGGTCGGTCGGTTTTCGCGTCGGCGTTCACAACAACTGGGGAGATTATCGCAGCGCCGTCTTTCATGGCGGCGGCCTCAATGCGGGCATTTCCGCCGCCGGTCGGCTGTTCATCGGCAACGCACAGGCAAAACAAACCGGCGAACCGATCAATGCCGCCAACGTGTTATTAAAACTCACGGCCCAGCCGGCGGGCGACAAATACGATATCACATTAACCGCCGCCGACGCCCAAAGCGGCAAGCTGCTGGCCACGGTTTCAAAGCAGGTCGCGGGCGCGCCGCTGATCGGCAATCTGGTGTTGGTCAATCATTTCCCCACAGCCGCACGCGGGAAAAAAGGCAAACCCGGCGCTCGACATTGGTTTCAAAATTGGCGCCTCAGCGGCGAAAAAATTGAAACGCACGCCGAGCAAACCTTTGGACCCATCCTCTGGGCCATGCATACGCTCAGCCGGGGCGTGATGAAAATGACGGCGCAAATGCCGCCGCTGGGGAAAAGCGATGCAAAGGCGGTCCGACTGCAAGTCAAAAAAGACGGCGCCTGGAAAACGATCGGCGTGGAGAATATCGACGCCCTGTCGTGCACCGCTACGTTTCGTGTTCAAGATTGGGACGACTCCCACGATACCCCGTATCGTTTGGTGTATGCCTTAACCAACGCCAGCGGTGAACAGCAGCGGCATTATTGGGAGGGCGTCGTTCGCCGAGACCCTGTCGAACGCGACTTAATCGTGGCCGGATTCACCGGCAACACCGACACCGGGTTCCCCAACGCCGATATTGTTCGCAACGTCGGGCTGGCCAACCCCGATGTGCTGCTCTTCACCGGCGACCAAATTTACGAACAGGTTGGCGGGTTCGGCATCGTGCGCACGCCGGGTGATCGCTCCAAAATCACGCCCGAAATCGTCAACCGCGCGGCGATCAACTACTTGCGAAAATGGTACATGTTCGGCTGGGCCTTCGGCGATTTGATGCGCGACCGCATCAGCCTCTGCCTGCCCGACGACCACGATGTGTACCAGGGCAACATCTGGGGCAATGGCGGCAACCCGATCACCATGGCCCAACACGAACGCGGCGGTTACGCCATGGCCGCCGAATGGGTGAACATGGTGCATCGCACGCAAACCAGCCATCACCCCGCCGCCTACGACCCCACGCCGATCAAACAAAATATCTCCGTCTATTACGGCGACATGCTTTACGGCCGGGTCAGTTTCGCGATTCTAGCCGACCGGCAGTTTAAGTCAGGCCCAAGAGGCACGGTGGCCACTTGGCCGGGCCGTCCCGACCATATCAAAGATCGTAATTTCGACACCAGCCTGCTCGACAAACCGGGGCTGAAACTGCTGGGAGCGCGGCAACTGAAATTCCTGCGGGAGTGGGGCGCCGATTGGAAAGGCGCCGACATGAAAGTCGTTTGCTCGCAGACCATTTTTTGCAACTTAGCGAATTACCATGGCGGCGAGAAAATGTATCTGGTGGCCGATCTGGATTCCAACGGCTGGCCGCAAGCGGGCCGCAACCGGGCGCTCGATGAAATCCGCCGCAGTTTCGCTTTGATGTACGCCGGCGACCAACACCTGCCTTCGATCGTGCAACACGGCATTCTAAAACATGGCGATGCGGGTTATTCGTTTTGCGTGCCCTCGATTGCAGCGGGGTATCCTCGTTCTTGGCGGGCCGACGCCGAAGGCCGTCCGGTGAAGAACCGCCTGCGGGCGGACCTGCCCAACACCGGCGATTATATCGAGGGTTTGGGCAACCGCGTTTCGGTATTTGCAATAGGAAACCCGGCGGCCAAGAATCGCCCTGGTCCGTTGAACACCTTGCACGATAAATCGTCGGGCTTCGGCATTGTGCGTTTCGACAAAAAGAAACGCAACTACACCATGGAGTGTTGGCGGTTGCAGGTCGATTTATCGGATCCGAAGCCGGGCGACCAATTTCCCGGCTGGCCCAAAACGATCAACATGTTGGAAAACTACGGCCGCGCCGCCGTTGCACATTTACCCACGCTGCACTGCGCCGGGAAGAAAAACCCGGTGGTGCAAGTGATTGATGAAGCGAACGGAAAAACGGTTTACACCTTGCGAATTATCGGCGATACGTTCCAGCCGCAGGTCTTTCACGACGGCGCCTACACGATTCGGATCGGCCAACCGGAAACGAACCGTTGGCAAGTGCTCACCGGCGTGCGGCCCGACAAAACAAAGACCATTGAAATCGAGTACTGAGAAACAGCACGGAATTCGGTTGCCGCATTAAAAGCCCGGCAGTAACTATTCAGAGACGAGCTTCGATCGGTACTTGATGGAACCACGAATGAACACGAATAGACACGAATTCTTGTGGCGAGCTCTCCACGTAATAGCACGGCTGACGTTGCCTGTTTCCAGGAGAAAACCTGAGAGCCCGTTGAAATTCATTCGTGTGAATTTGTGTCCATTCGTGGTTCTCGTAAAAAAGCATCGTGCGATCATCGCTGAGTAGTTACGCCCGGCATTTTGAAAATGCCGGGCTTTTCCGCTGAGCAACCGGTAACTTATACTTCCGCGATTCCTCCAAACCATTGTTCCCTCCCCGCTCCCACACCTTGGAAAGCCACCCGTGAGCGACACCTCTCCCGCAGCAGACGCAGAAACGCCCGACGAATCGTTCGGCCCCGCACGGCCCGACCGCATCTCCGAAGATTGGATGGCCGTTGTCTTGGGCGGCCTGCTCTTATTGGTTTGTTTGGCGGCGGTGTTGCTAGCCAGCTCCGGCGAGAGCGTGAGCAATCCGTTCAAGCCTTATCTGGCGAAGCCGACGAAGTGGGATGCCAACCCGCTGGACGCTTTCCTGATCTCCAAAAACGGCCCCACGTGGCCCGGCGTGCTAGGCGTTTTCGTCGCCAGCGCCCTCATTTTTGGACTGGGCTCCAAGGCGATGGGGCGTTCACTATCCAAGTTCATGCCCGCTTACTGTTTTATCTTCGCCCTGGCCACGCTGGCGTTCGTGCTGACCGGGCAGGCTTTTGTAAAAGCACACAACTTGGAGTACGCACTTTGGGCGTTGGCGTTGGGTTTGGTGATCAGCAACACGATTGGGGCGCCGAAGTTCGCGCGGCCCGCCATGCAAACGGAGTTTTTCATCAAGACCGGGCTGGTGTTGCTGGGCGCCGAAGTGCTGCTCAGCAAACTGCTCGCCTTGGGCCTGCCGGGCGTGTGCGTGGCCTGGGTCGTGACGCCGATCGTGTTGATCAGCACATACTGGTTCGGCCAGCGGGTGTTGCGTATCGAATCGCGCTCGTTGAACATGGTGATTGCAGCCGATATGTCGGTCTGCGGCGTATCGGCGGCAATCGCCACGGCCGCCGCCTGCAAGGCGAAAAAAGAAGAGCTTTCGCTGGCGGTGGGCATTTCGCTCTCGTTCACCGTCATCATGATGTTGGTGATGCCCAAAATCATTGCCGCCACCGGCATGAGCCCCGTTCTGGGCGGCGCCTGGATGGGCGGCACCATCGACGCCACCGGCGCTGTCGTGGCGGCGGGCGAATTGGTGGGAGAGGCGGCGGGCGAAGTCGCGGTGACGATTAAAATGATTCAAAACATTTTGATCGGCGTGGTGGCGTTTTTCGTGGCCGTGTATTGGGTGTCGTACGTGGAGCCGTCGGCGGCGCATGAAAAACCGGGCGTGGGAGAAATCTGGCGGCGTTTTCCAAAGTTCGTAATCGGCTTCGTGGCGGCGTCGGTTTTATTTTCCTTGATCTATTCCCAAATGCAGGGCGGACCTGAAATTGCGAATGCCGTAATCAAGGGCTCGACTAAAACTTTTCGCGGCTGGTTCTTTTGCTTGGCGTTTGTCAGCATCGGTTTGCAGTCGAACTTCTTTGAGCTGGCGCGATTCCTCAAGGGAGGCAAGCCGCTGGTGCTGTATCTTGTGGGGCAGTCGCTGAACCTTTCATTGACGCTCTTCATGGCTTGGTTGATGTTTGAAAAGGTTTTCCCACATGCCGCCGACGTGCTCGCCAAATAGGCCCCATCCAACAGAAATCGCGGCGCCGGAAAACGGCGAGCCGATAACAACCGGCGCTGTTCGCTTTCGCCAGTGGGTTGCGCTTTCCGCCGCGATTCTGCTGATGGCCGTTTGCTGGTTGGCGGTTTTTCCGATACTGAGCCGTTGGCCAGCGGTGCAAGAACGCAATCGTCGGCTAGACGCCAAAGGCGTGGAGCCCAGCGCCACGTTCTACACCGACGTGGCCGAAATGGAGGCCGTCGAACAACGCCTGCAAGACCTACAACGCCGCGAACCCAACCTATTCTGGGTTCCATAACCGCTAAACGGCGTTTCCTGCGAGCGGATTCAGCTCTTCTGCTCCGCAGCGTCTGGCTCCAACGCCGGCAACCAGTAGACCAAACCTCGCAGCCGTTGGTCGTCGTGCGGTTTCGTAAAACAACTGACCACGATGATCGAAATGAAGGCCGCCACGAACGACCACCAAGCCACCCAGAGGAACAGAACCTCGAATCGGTTGAGCACCAAGGCCACGCCAATTCCGGCCACCATTCCCGCCACGCCGCCGGCGGGCGTGGCTCGCTTGGTCAGCATGCCCAACAGCAATAATGCCAGCAACGCGCCTTGAAACAAGCTCATGAACGTTTGAAACGCCTGGTAAACGGAATCGAAATTCTCGCGGACAAAGTAAGAGCCGACCGCCCCCAACACCATGAAGGCGATAATCAGGATTCGCCCCACCTTCAGGCATTCGCGGTCGTCGGCGCGAGGCCGGATGAACTGCGTGTAAATGTCGCACACCCATAAGGTCGAGGCGGCGTTGACGTACGAATCGAGGTTCGACATCACGCCCGCCATGAACGCCCCCAGCACGATTCCCAGCAAACCCCGGGGCAACAGTTGCACCACCATCGGCAGCACGCCGCCGCTCTGCCAGCTATCGGCGGTGGGCGAACCAAGCTCTTCGTGAAACAGAGCCAGCCCCAACAGGCCGGGAATCACGAGCAGCAATGGAAACACAAGTTTGATCACCGCGCATAACACATACGCAGCGCGGGCTTCGTTTTGGCTGCGGGCGCCAAAGGAGCGTTGCACAATGGCTTGGTTGCCCATCCAATAGGCGGGCCCTAAAACAAAACCCAGCCCCAACAGCACGGCATGCCAGGGGTAGGGAGAATCGGCGTTCATGGGGTGGAGCAAGTTGAAATGATTACTGGTGTCGACGCCCTCCAGTGAAATCGCGGCGATCCTCTCTTGTAAACCGCTCCAGCCTCCCACTTCCCAGAGCCCAACCAGACAAATCAGCCCGGCGCCAATCGAAAGCACGATGCACGAGATGAAGTCGGTATAGACAACCGCCTTCAAACCGCCAAACGCCGTATACGCGCCCACCAGTACGGCGGTCGTGAGCACCGACGCCCAAAAGTTCCAACCCAGCAAGTGTTCAAACATCGTGGCGGCGCTGACAAAAATCACGGCCAGCGTGCCGACCATGAAAAGACCCCAAATGAGCGCGAACATCGTGCGCACGCCTTGGTTGTAGCGGCGGCCCAGGTATTCGGGAATCGTATAAACGCCGGCCATCCACAGATACGGCATCACCACGAACGCCGCCACCAACACCGGCAATATGCAGCCGATGAAATCGAAATTCGTCAGCACCAACCCGTAGTGATAGCCTTCATCGGCCAGTCCGACCATATCTTTAGCGCCGATATCAGAAACCACCAACGATGTTCCCACCGCCCACCAAGGCAGCGACCGCCCGCCCAGAAATAAATCGCGGCTGGTCTTCACGCCCCGGCTGAGCCAGGCGCCAACCAGAATGACGATCACCAAATAGGCCGCCACCATGCACATATCGATCGGGTGTAACTGAAGCTGCATCGGTGCTACTCTAGTAAAAAGGCGTCGTTTTTGGTGTCCGTACGTGCCAGCCTGCCCGGTATTGCTCCCTCGGGCCGCCCCTTATTGTCCTTGCGATGGGTCTAAAACCCTCGCCTTCAGGCGAATCCTTTAGGTTTTTCTTGAGGTGGCAAATGTTCGGTCACCGCGAAGAAATCCAGTGGAAGGAAATGTTACCACAGAGGGCACAGAGATTTTTTAGGGCGTCTTTTTCTCTGTGCTCTCTGTGTCCTCTGTGGTGATTCTTCTTTTTCATTGGCTGCCTCT
>QIKY01000390.1 GCA_003233175.1 Planctomycetaceae bacterium
GGCGAGCAGAATTGGGCGGCCCCATTCTGCTGAGCCCGAGCCAAGGCTTGTGGAATTCCCGACATTCACCCACTCATTCCGTGGGAGAGCCTTAAGTTGATTGGCGGCAGTCGGTTATGGCGTTTCCAGTGTGGCGTTTCCAGTGATAGAGGCGGGCAAGTTCATTGCGTTCCAAACGCTTCTCTTGTTCGCGCTGGATATGCGACCGTGTATCGCATTTGCTTGCGCGGCGGATGATCGCGGCGATACCGACGCGAACCTGCGGGACCGTTAACGCGGCCGTCCATTGCCAACCGATTGACGTCCCGATTTGCGGAAGCCGGAAGGATCGAAAACCAACACGCCATCTTCGTCGCCGATTGTGTCCGCGACTTGTCGAACGCGTTTATCGCGAAGCGGTTCATGATTCCAATCGGACACGCCCAAGAACCATTGCAGAGGCAGGCGGTCTTGTCCGAAACGAGACGCGATCGATTCAACGTTTTTGCACGCCCCTCGACATGTTCGCGGTCGGAGAGCTAACCTTGCACGAATGTGTGGGCGTGGTTCACCTGTTCGCTGCGCGCCAAGCATGCGACATAGGGCTCCATGAAACTCTCCAGCCGCGGCATGACCTCCTCGAAAACCTGCGGCGCCAACTGGCACTCGTCCAACAGTTCTTGCCTTCGTTTTTCGAACTCCCCTTCTCGTGTTTGCGATTCAGGTAGAATCATCTCCCGGCTCCTTCCGTGAAGCTCCTGGCAACTTACAAAACACGGAAGGTGCTGGTAGCATTTAACTTAAGGCGAGTCAAGGCAAATCAAATAGTCGAACTAGGAATAGTCCCGAAATAACTTCCGTACGATGGCCTTCCAAGGCCGTCGATTTGCAGAGGTTCGTGGCGCGCGACGGCCTTGGAAAGCCATCGTAGCTTTCGTTTCAAAGCACGTTCAAAGTCTGGCGTTGCTCAGTGGGACGTCCGCCATTCCCGCCACACAAGCTGCGGAAAGACCCAGGCATCGCGCGCATAGCGCCGACAAAGCCGCCGCGGTTCGCTGGCCATTCGATGGAGCCATTCCAGCCCGCTGCGTTGCATCCAATTCGGCGCGCGTGATTTTTCTCCGGCGAGAAAGTCGATCGTGGCGCCAATACAAAGGGCGGCGTCGGCGCTAATTTCGTGGCGGTGCGCATGCACCCATTTTTCTTGTTTCGGCGCGCCCAATCCCACCATCAGCACTTGCGGCGCCGCTTGGCGAATCAACTCCAAAATGCGTTGGTTTTCGTCGTCATCGTGCTCAAAGCCGAGAGGCGGCGAGTAAACCCCCGTGATTTGCACATGCGGCCAACGTCGTTCGATATTAACCGCCGCCCGCTCCCCAACGCCGGCGGCGGCGCCCAAAAGAAACACGCGCAACGGCTGCTCGAATTGCTCGGCGGCATCGAACAACGCCGGCGCCAGATCAGAACCCGGGGCTCGCTCCGGCAGGCGTTTTCCCAAAAGCCGAGAGGCCAGCACAACCGGCCAACCATCGGCCAGCACCATGGCGGCGTCGCCATAGGCGGCGCGGAGCGAAGCGTCGTGCTGGAGCAGAACGGTATGATCTACGTTCGGCGTAACCACATACCGGCATTGCGATTGTGGGGCCTTGCACCATTCGACAATTCGCTCCACCGCTTCGGTCATGCGGATCGAATCGATTTCAACACCAAATAATCTGACTCTTCCCGACATTGCCCGTTGGCTCCCCGTGTATGTATTTTTTTCAGCAAAACGCCGACATGCAAATGCAGCCGCCCACCGAAACATACGTTGCCCGCACCCGTGTTGCGGCCAGCGGGGCGGAGGTATCTGATTTTATAGCTGCAAGGAATTTATTCCGCTCTTGACTCCGCATAAAGAGATTTGTACGCTTCCGCCCCAAATCTGTATTGCCGGTATTCGTGCGGCGCGGGGCTTTTGCAGCCCCACTATTTCACCGGTTTATTCCGATTTGGCGAACTTTTCGGATTAGTTGGCCTGAAGCAACTATTCCGCCGAAGAGAAGAAGAAGCACTTCGTCTGCGATTACGTTGCCGCCGGCGTCGTGGAGCGAAGGCGGGTCTCCCAAGAGGGGAGCGCGCAAGCATTTTACGGTCGTTTGCAAGCGCGATTCTGGCAGGCGAATCAAAACAGGACAAGGAAGTCATGCAGATCAAATCATCGCGATGGAAATTCGTAGCTCTCACGTCCGCCTGGATAGCAGTAGCGGCCATGACCGGCTGCCAAAGCGGTGGGGCGTACAACACTCCCGGAATGGGTTGGTTGGGTTTCGGCAAGAAAAAAACAGCCGATAGCGGAATGGTGGCCAATAGCTCCACACCGAAACCGCCTTCCTCCACGGGCACTCCGTATCCGGTGAGCGGCCCCAACGCCGTTGCATCGAGCCTGGGCTACCCCCAGAGTAGCGGCGGATACGGCAATCCGGTCGACACACTCCAGCAAACGGCGGCGCAAGCAGCTTACGGCGCCCAGCAAGTTGCCGGCCAAGCGGCCTACGGCGCCCAACAAGCGGCGTCGCAGACGGCCTATGGCGCGCAACGAGCCGTTTCCGACGCCGCCTACGGCGCCGCCGACCGCGTGTCCCAAGCTGCTTCGCAAGCGGCCTACGGCGCCCAACAAGCCATCGGCGGATATAACACCGGCCAATATCAAACCGGCGGCGCCTCCGCTTATGTAGCCAGTGCGCCGCAGTCGGGTTACTCGCAGCCAAGTCCTCAAAGCGGCTATGGGCAAACACCAGCCGCCGGCTACGGGCAAACACCAGCCGCCGGCTATGGGCAAACACCAGCCGCCGGTTACGGGCAAACACCAGCCGCGGGCTATGGCGCGCCGGCTGCAACGGGTTATGCTGACCAATCCACCACGAGCGGCCAGAGCTATCAAGACAATAGCTACGGCGCTTCGCCGCAGATGCAAAACTCGCCTGTTGCGGAAGCGGAAAGCGGGTCGGGCTACGGTCAATCTGGTGGTTACGGCGGCCAACCCTCCAGCGCTGGAAGCTACCAGCCTCCGGCGGCTGCGTCGTACGGTTCCGCTCCCGGGAGCGCGTACCAACAACCCAGCAGTTACCAACCACCCGCCGACAACAGCTACGCCCCAACCTCCAGTTATGGCGGCGGCTACGGCGCCACGGACTCAGCCACTGGCAGTGAGTACCGACCTGGAAGCACCGCCAACTACGGCAGCGCGGAGGCGGGCAACGTCCAACCAGCGACGTACTCCCCCGGCGGCTATGCCTCACCGGCCAGTGAAAGTCCGACCTACGGCGGAACGCAAGGCTCTCAATACGGCGCCCCCGCGGCAAAAACCGCCGCGCCTGCTGCGGGATCGAGTTCACACGGCTCGCATAGTCATTGAACCGCGTCAGACGCTCGTCAACGCAACAAAACGGTCGCGATTATTCGCGGCCGTTTTTTATGCGCTCGGAGAGTTCGGAGTATAAAAGCCCGGCATTTTGAAAATGCCGGGCTTTTTTCAGAGTTCCATGTTCCGGCTTACAGTATTGCAACGGGCCGTTTGCGCGCCGCCCACAACGCCTCGGCATATCGAACACCGCAGGTCTGCCCACGATAGCGAGCCAGTGTTTCCTTGTTTTGCTGGGCGCCGCCGGGTTGGTTCGCCTGATATTCCCGGTTTTGCTGCAAGGCCATCAATCGCCCCAGCCATTCATTGGCCTGCTCCCAGTAGTCGCTGATATCGACAAACGTATCGGGTTCAAAGCCGATGGTGTGGCCGGGGCCGTTATCGTATTGATAGATGGCTCGCGGCGTCTTGAAATGATCTTGATTGATCACCCGGCCGCCATGCCGCAAGGCAATCTTGCTCAGTTGCGCCGCGATGGTGTGATCGTGGTGGTGGTCGTTTTCCCACAAGTGGAAGGCGATGTCGGGTTGGATGTCAAAAACCGCTTGGGCCACTTTCTGTTTGGCTTCCGCATTGGCGTCGTACTGCTGCGAAGCGAAATCGAGAAATTGCGTTTCCACGCCATACGTCTGGCAGATCTTACTCACCGACGCCACGAACGCCTGCTCGCGGCCCTTGGTGGGCGGCCAGTTCGAATAATCGCCAATCAGAATCAACTGAACCACGCGGTAATGTTTGGCCACCGCCTTGAGCATGATTCCTGGAATGCCATAAATGCAATCATCGAAATGGGCGCCGATCGCCAACAATGTCTTTTGAGCGGCCAACGGTCTTCTCCTCAGCAGCGACAGTTTGAAAGTTGGAATCAAGATGATCAATATTGTAACACGCTGGCGGCAGCCTCTCGCGACTGGCCAGTTGCATCGTGTACAGTGGTGCGATCAGGAGACCATGCCAAAACTTTTTGAATACCGAATACAGCTTTGCCAACAACGCGCGATTCGCGAGGGAGGACGATCATGTCGGGGACCAGTTTTTCACCGGTGAAAGTGGGCGTTGTCGGGCTGGGCCGCTTCGGGCGGCTGCACGCCTTGACACTCGCCGGACTCGCGGAGTCGGAATTAGTCGCCTTGGTGGCGCGGCGGCGGGAAAGCCTCGACGCCCTCGCGCCGGAGCTTCCCGGCGTGCGAGGTTGGACAAACCTTCAGCAGGCGATTACGGAGTCGGGCGCGGAAGCCTGGGTGGTTGCCTGTTCGACGGCGTCGCACGCGTCGGTGGCCAAAACGTTGCTGGAAAGCGGAAAAACGGTGCTCTTGGAAAAACCGATTGCCGACAACCTGCCCGACGCGGAAAGTTTGGCGCCGTTGGTATCGCCCAACTCCAACAATCTGATGATCGGGCACATCGTGCTCTTCAATAGCGAGTTTCAGGAGTTGCGCGAGGCGGCGCGGAGGCGAGGACCCATCTCGTACATCAACTGCGTGCGGCATCGGCCGGCCAGCATCGTGAAAGACTTCCCCGGCGAGAATCCTCTACATGCGGCGATGGTCCATGATCTTTACGCCACGCAGGTTTTGCTCGACCGCGCCGAACCCGATCATTGCAGCGCACAATTCCATCGGACCAAGAACGGCGTGATCGATCTGGCTCTGGCGCAGCTCAAATGGAAAGACGGCCCCGTGGCGTCGTTCGCGGCATCGTATTTAACACCCTCGGGAATGCCGCCCCGAGGTTTCGACCGCACCGAAGTGTTCGGCGAGGGTTGGTCGGCTCGCATTTCGCCGAACCCCAGGCCGATCGAAGTCTGGGATTCGCAAGCTTCCTGGCCATTGGCGCTCGAGGTGCGCGCTGTTCCGCCGAGCGGAATGATGGCCGAGGAACTGCGTTGTTTTTGTCGCGTCGCGCAAGGACTCGAACCCGTGCCGCTTGGCGCGACCTACGCCGACGCCCTCCAAGTGCAACGCTGGATGGAGAAACTCAACGCCAGCGCGGAGTGAAGCGGCGTAGAGTGGCGCTGATCGGCCAGCCGAGTTTTCCCACAAGGCAAGGGGCGATATTTTTTCAGCCGCTCGACTCAAAGATGCTCGTCAAACCAATCGGCGAATTTTCGCAGGTCCCAGAGCATCGTCGGCCAACCGTGCTCGCCTCCTCGGTGAACGACAATCTTCACTACGCCCCCGCGCTCGACCGCGCGTTGTTGAAACCATTGCGACTGTTCGAGCGGTGTCAAGGTATCGGCGTCGCCATGATAGATCAGCGTCGGTGGAAGATCGGCCGTGATGTGGTAGATCGGCGAACATTCGCGGCCAATCACTTTCCAGGCGGAAAGCTTCTCGGCGTCGGGCCCGAAAGCTTTCACGAAACTCTTGGGCGGTCCGCCATCTCCCAGGTTTTCCGTGGAGCTTCCCAAGTGCAATAGATCGGTCACGGGGTAAAAAATCGCCACGGCTTGAACGGCGCTGCTCTCACGATCTACGGGATCTTGCGAGTCTTGAGGGCCGGGTCCGCCGCAGGTGGCCAGCATTAAACTGAGGTGTCCTCCGGCGCTGCCTCCGCTGACTCCCAGCCTTGTCGGATCGACTCCGTATTCCTCTGCATGATGCCGGACAAATCGCACCCCGCGGTGAACGTCTTCAATGATTTCGAGAACGGTCGCTTCGGGTTGCGAAACATGGCAAATCGCGAAAATCGTGTAGCCTCGGCGGAGCAATGGCGCCATCATCCAGGTCGGCGTCTCGCCAGGACGCCCTGATTTCCAACCACCGCTGACCATAAACGCCACGCCGCGCCCGTTCGGGCGCAGAGGCTGAATCACATCGAGTGTCAACGGTTGATCGTTACGGCGCCCATACACTACGCCATCGGTGCGCTCCACCGCGGGGTGCAAATACCACCAGCCGGCGCCCGCCAGCAGCAGAAACGCAGCCATGATCGAAAACGTCGTCAGCAGAACCATTCGTAGCCAACGACGGCGCCAAAACCAGAATCGTTTCATATCACTTTCCACCTGCGTAAGGAGTCGCCCAACAATAACCCGCACATTCCACAAACGTTCTCCCACTTAATGAACAATCAGCTTGCCATCGGGGAAGTCGCCCTCCCATCCACACGGGAAGCAGCCGGCTTCGTAGGTCGTTAACAGAAGCGAGCAAAGACCGCCGGGCATGCCTTCGGCGACAAGCTCGTATTCGATCGTCATGTGCAGCAGATCCCAAGTGAAATACCGATCAAAGGGGACTTGGTATCGCCTTAACTTCGAGGGGAGTCGTGGCCTAATCTTCGCCAGTATTAGTTGACGCGGGGTTAAGGTTGATTGGATTAGTGAATTTGTTTGGGGTTGGCGGTGTGAGATAGCCATTCTAACCAGGACTGATTCTTGACAGCGCCGTGAGTTGGCGCACCACTTCGGCGGCGCTGCCGGTGTCGGAGAGTATTTGCCGTTGGCGGTCGGCCCAACTTGGCCGCTTGGCGAGTTCGTTGGCGGCGAGCAAATATTCCCGGCAGCCCAGTTCGGTGGCGGAGTCGGAAAGCCGGTCCACCAACCCAGACACGATCTGCTTCACAGGCTGAACTTTATAGGTGTAGGAATCGACCAGTTCGGCCTGCACGCCGAATCGGCAGGCCCGCCATTTATTTTGCCGCACCATCATCGGATGGCAGTCGTGCTGGTAGGCGCCGTGGTCGATGTCGTCGGAAAGAGCCTTGACCAGGCTTTGCGTTAACGCCGCGATGATGAGCACGTCGTCAAGATTGCCGGGCATATCGCAGACGCGCAATTCAACGGTGCCGAAGTTGTGATGCGGCCGGACATCCCACCATATTTCCCGAATGGTATTGATAAAACCGGTGCCCACCATGTGGTTGACCAGCCACACATATTCGCTCCAGTTGCGCATCAGCGTGGGCAGGCCGGCGGTTGGCAAACCCTCCATGATTTTCGAGCGGTGCGAATGCAGGCCCGTGTTGCGCCGCTCCCAGAAGGGGCTGCTGCAACTGAGCGAAAGCAAGGTCGGCAGATGCTGCATGATGCGGTCGCAGATCATCACGGCTTTGTCGCCGCTATCGACGCCCACGTGAATATGCAAACCGAAGGTAACCAGCCGCCGAGCCATTTCTTGCAACAGGCCGACCAAGTCGAGGTAGCGTTCGGTCTGGGTGATCTTTTGATTTTGCCACAGGGAGAAAGGGTGCGTGGCGCCCCACCAAAGCCGCAAGCCGAGATTGTCGGTCGCCTGTTCCACGATCGCGATTTTGCGGCGAAGATCGGCTTCCGCCTCACTTACCGTGTGGCAAATATCGGTATTGATTTCGATACAACATTGCATCAATTCCGGTTTCAGGAAGGCGACGTCTTGCGGCAGGTTGCGCAGCAGGGCTTCAATCGAACTAGAAAGCGCCAGCGTGCGGGCGTCGACCAAGCCGAATTCAAGTTCGATGCCGAGCGTCGGCTCCGCACTGCCGTGGAAGGTGAGCTTTTCCATCAGAATCACTCCTACAAGATTTACTCGTCGCCGTTCGATGCGTGAGGGTCGGACCAACGCAACACGGCGCCCGCCAAAATTTCAGCGCCAATCGCTAGGCAACGTTCATCGATTTCGAACGTGGGGCTATGCAGCGGTGAGGCGGTTTGGCTATCCTTGGCGCAACCCAGGCGAATCATGGCGCCGGGCGTATGCGCCAGATAGAAGGCGAAATCTTCGCTTCCCATACTCGGCTGGGTGATATTTTGCATGCCGCTTCGATCGACAACCGGTTGGGCGGCGGCGCGCAGCAGTTCGATCATCGCGCCATCGTTGACCACCGATCGGCAAGAGCGAGAAAAAACCGTTTCAATACGCGTCTGCGACATATCCGCCACGCTGGCCGACAAATGCCGCACATGCGCCATCGTTTGTTCGCGCACCTTCGCGTTGAGTGTTCGCAAGGTGCCTCGCAATTCAACCCGCTCGGGAATCACGTTCGCGTTGTGGCCGGCCAACACCTGAGCGATCGTAACCACGACTGCTTCCTGGCTGTCGGTGGCGCGGGGCACAAACAGATACAGCGCGTTGATCAACTGCGCCGCCGCCGCGATAGGATCGGAAGTTTCGTGAGGACGCGCTGCGTGGCCGCCGCGGCCATCGATCACGATCCGCATTTCATCGCAATTCGCGGTCAGCGCGCCGGTGCGAAAACCGATCTGACCGACCGTTCGAGTGGGGTCGACGTGTATCGAGAGAATGACATCGGCCCCTTCGATCGCACCCACTTCGATCATCCGACAAGCCCCTTCACAGGTTTCTTCCGCCGGCTGAAAAATGCCCCTCGCATGAATCGGATGCGGCAGATTTCCGCCCTCTCCCAAACGCCGCAAGGCCAGCAAGGCGCCCATCACGACCGCCGTATGAGCGTCGTGCCCGCAAGCATGCATGATTCCCGGAGTTTGACTCCGATACGGCGAGTCGTTTTCCTCGTGAATCCGCAAGGCGTCGATATCGGCGCGCAACGCGATGCAGCCGACGGTGTTTGGCGGGGACGTGTTTGGCGGGGACGTGTTTGGCGGGGACGTGTTTGGCGGGGACGTGTTTGGCGGGGAGGCGGCGTGGGCGGGCGAGCGCAACTCGGTCAAAACTCCCACGCCTTCCGGCCCCATGCGAACGTGAAAACCGCACGAATCCAACTGCTGGTACAGGTACAAGCTGGTGTCGTACTCTTCGCCGGAAGGCTCTGGGTGGGCGTGCAAACGGCGGCGAATCGCCACGACTTGCTCAAACACGTCGCTCACGGCGGCGTGAAGTAATGGCTGCCATTGGGCGGTCATGTGGTCCTCATCGTTTCGGGCGACGTTCAGAAAAAATCAGGCGCCCCGGTTCAGAAGCCCGCGCCCCGGTTCAGAAGCCCGGCTTTTTCAAAAAGCCGGGCTTCTTGGAGTCTATTCGGAATTCCATGGTTCCCCACTTTTTTCGTCGCGTCGGTCCGCTTCATCGTCGTGTTGCTCCAACGCGTCTTCCTTTTGAATCATCGCGCCCAACCACCAGCCCCAAACAACATAATGGAATCCGACCATGGCGAACATCAGACACGCCACCACGACCACCGGCCCGATGAGCCCAATGGAAAGCACGAACA
>QIKY01000155.1 GCA_003233175.1 Planctomycetaceae bacterium
CGTTGGCCGAGCAAACGAGAATTACGACGATTACGCGTACGAAATCTACGGCTACGATGACGAATACGGCTATGAGATGGAATCAGCCGACCCGGCCAGCGATGACACGCCTGCAGAAAATAGCACCGACGATTTCAACGACGACTACGAAACGAACTACAACACCTACGATGAGGAATACGGCTACGGCTACGATGACGAATACGGCTATGAGACGGAATCAGCCGACGCAGCCAGCGATGACACGCCTGCAGAAAATAGCACCGACGACTACGCCGACGACTACGAAACGAACTACAACACCTACGATGAAGAATACGGCTACGGCTACGATGACGAATACGGCTATGAGATGGAATCAGCCGACGCGGCCAGCGATGACACGCCTGCAGAAAATAGCACCGACGACTACGAAACGAACGGCAACACCTACAATGAGGAATACGGATACGGCTACGATGAGGAATACGGCTATGAGCTTGGCGCGAACGACGAAGCCGCTGTCGAAGATTCCTGGGAAGATGACAGCCAGTGCGAAGACAACAGCGAGGAAGGCAACGAATACAACTACGACGAATACGATTATGAAGATGGCTACTATGAATATGGCTACGACTACTACGCCGACGATTTCGAAGCTGAAACGTCGGCCAATGCGCCGGCGGAGTCGGATATCTGTAATGATTATCTAGTCGGTGGAAACGAAACGCCGGAAACCAGCTCCGTCGGCGGTGAACAGCAACGAAATGATGATGCTTCCCATGAGTACGAATTCGGCTATGAGTATGACGATGCGTACGACGGCGGCGATGATTATGATTACGATTACGAAGACGGGTATGAATCGCGCTCTGTTGGAAGCGACGCCGGTCAAATCGCCGAAGAGCCGCGTGAGAAAACCTACGACGAATACGACGAGTACGGATACGACTACGAGTACGGCTTTGAGTACGATGGCAGCGCCTTTCTCAACGGACTGAGCGAAGCAACGGCGGATAGCGTTCCTGCCGCCGATGCGGTTAACGCAGTCGTTGGCGCGGTGGCGAAGTCGGTTCGGAAAATCAAGACGCCGAACTCCTGGGAAAACGCGCAGAGTGTTGGACGCGCCATCGGCGGTCTGTTGGCGTCAAAGTCCGCGCACAGCGAATTCCAGGCGGTGCTGGGAGAAATGGCCCAGCGAAAAATGGAAGAGCAACGTCTGATCGAAAGCCCTTGCGATTGGAACGGCCCCGGAAGTTGGTATGCGGACGCGGCTAAAGCCCAGCCCACAACCAACAATCATTCGCAACGCCGCGCTGATCAGACGTTTGCCGCTGGCGTGGGCGCATTAGCCGACATGCTTCGCTCGGCGGCCGATCAACTCGATAGCCTAACGCCCGCAACCGGCCCGGTGGCCGATTCAAGTCGGTCGATTGCGAGGTAACAGTGGGCGTTCGGTGAACCGCACTTAAGAAAAGCCCGGCATTTTCAAAATGCCGGGCTTTTCTGAACGACAACCGGTAACTTCTTTCATGACTATTCCTAGGTTTTTACGCCCATGCCCTTGGTGAGCGCCATGAAGGCTGATTCGAGGTTCAATTCCTCTTCACGAAAAAGCGTGATTTCGAAACCTGCGTTCACCAAAACGCCCGGCAAGCTCGAATACTGCTCAATGTTTTCGGCCAGCGTGACGATCAGTTGGCCTTTTTCGAGATCGACCTGGTCGACGCTCTCTTGAGCACGAAGGATGTCGGCGGCGCGGGCGGCGTCGCCGACAACCTCCACCACCAGCACGGTTCGTTGTCGAACTTGCTTCATCACATCGGCCACGGTGGCGTTGACGTTCATCACGCCGCGGTCGATGATGCCGATTTTATTGCAAACGTCGGCCAACTCCGGCAAGATGTGGCTGGAAACGATAATCGTTTTTCCCATCTGGCCCAACCGCCGTAAGAGATTGCGCATTTCAATGCGGGCGCGAGGGTCGAGCCCGCTGAGCGGTTCGTCGAGCAGCAGCACTTGCGGGTCGTGCAGCAACACGCGGGCCAAGCCGAGGCGTTGGGTTTGGCCGCGAGAGAGGGTGTTGGCGAAAGCGTCGCGTTTGAAATCAAGGTCGACGATTTCCAACATTTCGTCGCACCGCTTGCGGCGTTTAGGGCCGCGAATGCGATAGGCGGCAGCGAAGAACTCCAAGTATTCGATGACCTTCATGTCGTCGTAGACGCCAAAAAAGTCGGGCATGTAGCCCACCAGCCGGCGGATTTCCTTGGGGTTGGTGTAGATCGAGTGGCCGCAAACATACGCTTCGCCGTAGGTCGGGTTGAGCAAGGTGGCCAGAATGCGCATGGTGGTTGTTTTGCCCGCGCCATTGGGGCCGATGAATCCGAACAGGTCGCCTTCCTCAAGCTTGAGTTCGATCGAGCGAATGGCGTGCAAGTCGCCGTACTTTTTGGTGAGGTCGTGTGCTTCGATCACGTGAAAAACTCTCTTGCCGAGGATATCGAGTGGTTGTGGAATTGGAAACGATGGAACGAAGCGTTCGCCGGCGGGCGTCTTACAAAGCAGGAGGCGGCGCGGCTTGGCGCGGCGCGGGAGCGGCCGCCCCGACCGGCAGCACGATGCGGTAATAACACCAATTGCGCACCACCGCGTCGGACATCGGCCGACCGTCTTGCAAGAGTTGGGTGGCCGGTTTCTCGGCCCGTCCTAGCAAGATCGCCCGCCCGGCTTGTAATTGATAACTAAGATCGAGCGCGCGTTCGTAACGATGGCTGATTTTCGTGTACCGTTGCCCTCCGGCCGCTTCGTGGAACATCATGATTTCGAGAATGCGGGGGACATCAAGATCGGCAATGTTCCACCGCGTGCTCAACTCTCGGTGATCGGTCGTGATCTGACGACGGGTCATTTTCCATTCCAAATTCAAAGGACGGGCGCCCTGGCGAATGACCTTGCGTGAGTGGGGCGCGAGTTGGTCCAGCGGGTATGCCGAACGACCGTAGAGCAAGTAGCACTCCGAGAGCGGGATGTCGAGCGGGTTCTCAACCCCGCCGCTGACCTGACCATTATTCTCCCGCACTAGGTCGCTGGCGAACGCGTGGTCTGTTTTGGCTGTCCAGCGGGCCGAAAGGCTCTTCGACGACCATACCTGAATGGGCAACCCTTCGAGCGATGTTTTGCCTTGCCCGCTGGCGGCGCGGTCGGACCGTATGCCATACGAAACATCAACCAGCGGCGCCATGCCGGTATTCATGCCGCCCAACCCCTTGCCCGGCAGCCCCTGCCAGGAGAGCCGCATCTGGACCGACTGCTCATTGGCCGGAACGCTCTCCGCCGGTTGTAATTCGAGTTGCAGCAGTTGTGTTCGCGGCGAATAGAGGTGTGCGAAATACGCGCCTCGCACGGTGGAAGTTTTGGCGTCAATATCCACGATATCGACCTGATTGATTCGCAGTTGGCGCCCCTTCCAGGAATAGGCCAGCATCACCGTCAAGGCGCCAAACAGCACGACCAGCGCCGGAAAAGTGAGCCACGTCGCCTCCATTCGCCGCAGGCCGAACCGTAGGAAGAAATAATCGGCCGGGCCAATCAAGAGGCCGTAAACGATAATCACGACGGCCACCCAAGAGAACACCACGAGAGTTACGCCTTCAAATTGATCGAGCGAGGCGCGCAGTTGTCCCGCCAGATCATCAAACCCTAAGTGAGACACCCGACCGCTTCGCACGGTTTCAGCTTGTCGAGGTGAAAAGTCGGTTTCGCCGGTCATTAGCCGGGCCACCAAACGCCCTCGGTCGCGCCATTCCGTAAACGGAGATTGATCGAGGTCGAGGCCCACGAAAATAATCTGGCCCAGTCCGTGCGATCCGCGAATGATGGTCGGCCGCACGCTGCGGCCAATACCTTCCGATGCCTCCACGATGCCATCGATATTTTTGAGCTGGGTCATTTTGAGAGCGAAATCGGCCGACTTCGCATCCAGCCGCGACGACGCACTGGCATAGGTTTCCAGGCCCGGAGAACGCCGTTGGGTCACGACGTTTGAAAATTCTCCAGGCGCGAAACGTCGCAACCGTCCGCCATCGCCCAAGAGCCGCTCTCCGTTGCGGCCAACGCAAAGCAGCAGCCTTCCGCCTTGGAGCGTCCAGGTTTCTATGGCTTGGAGTTGTTGTTCGGAAATGGCGTTGATCAGTTCGAGGTCGCTGGTGGCGATAATGATGGTGTCGACGCCCTGATAACCGGCTGCGTCGCGAGGCAACCGGGCGGCGTCTTTTATGGGCGCGACGACCATTGTTTCGGAGTCGGGCCAGCGCAGGAGTTTGGCGGCGTCTTCGATGCCAATCGTGTCGCCAATGGCGGCTACGAAAAACTGCGTAGCAAGTACGACCCGCGCCGCAGCCGATTGCGAACCGCCGCCGGCGCTCCTCAGCGCGTAGGTCTGTTCGTCGACGACTTCGCCGCCGCGCTGAATTGCTACTGAAAGACTGGCGTTTACGCGGCCCACTTTAATATATCGTTCGATCGCGACCACGCCGCGGGCGGGAATTTCGACATCGTCAGCAACGGTGAAACGCGTCGCGACGCCATCGGCATCGGGCGCGGTGAGTTCGAGTTGAACGCGCTCGGTTTCCAGTCCGCCGCGAATATCGACCCAGACGGGCGTCCAACTGCCAACCTTACAGCGGTTATCGAAACCGATGCGCACCGCCTCAATGCGAGGACCGCCGGTGCGGTCGACATCAACGGCGCGCGCTGTTCGACCACCGATGCAGAGGCAGCACAGAGCGAACAACCACGGAAAACAGCGAGGCATGGCGAGTAGGGGTGGAAAAAGGAATTGCATGGCGCGTGGGGAAGTCAGTCAATCGGCTAAAGGGGGTCAATCGGCTAAAGGGGGTCAATCGGCCAAAGGGGGTCGATCAGCCAAAGGGGAGTTTATCACTCCAGAATAATGGGGCTGCCGGCATTCGCAAGTCTTGACTTTTAGGGCTTTTAGGGTTTTCCGGAATCGGGGCAGCAGCAGACGAACTGGCGGCAGCCGGGACAGCCGGCGCCGTATTTTTTTTCAATGGCTTCGCTAAGGTCAATCTCGGCCACGTTGGCAATAGTGGCCAGCCAAGCCAAAACATCGGCAAACTCTTCGAGCATGTCTTCTTTTCGGCCTTCTCTCAGCGCCGCGGCAAGCTCGCCCACTTCCTCCATCAGCCACATGAACGTGCCGTCGATGCCGCGGGCCCGATCTTTCTCGAAGTACATATCATGGATCAGGCGTTGGAAGTCGGCAAACGAGACATCCGGCGAATTTTGAGCAACGGGCTTGTTCATTATCTGGGCGTTTTTCGCAAAGCAAGGCGTCAATTATTCTTAGCTGCATGGGTAAACCGAATTCTCTATACTACAGCTACGGGAGAGATCCCAAAAGGGTTCGGATTCAAACCGCGTTCTTGACCATGCCAGATGAGGAAGTGTGAAATGTTTGCGTCTCGATATGGAAGCCGCGTTCTTGGTGAAACCGGCCCGTTCCGGCTTTCCCTCCGAAGTTGGCGCGTTGCCCGTTCGCACGTTTTTATGCTGGCCGGCCGCTTTTTTGTATTGGCGTTTTTGTTCGCTTCGCCCAGCCTGGCTGCGGCTGCTGATCGGATTGAGTTTCTCAGCGGGGCGAAAATCGAAGGAAAGGTGGTGAAGATTCGCAAGAGTGAAAAGATGATCGAGTTTGAGTCGAAGCTCGGCGGCAAAACTCGAAAAAGCGTTTACCCTTACGCCAAGATTCACGCCGTCACCTTGAAGGGCAAACGTTATTTGTTCAATAAGATGGCGGCGCCTTCGAGGTCTGAAGCCATTCGAGAAGCTGGCGGCGGCATGCGGCGAACGTCGGCCGAGGTTCGCGATTTGATCAAAACCGTCGGTTCGACGCCACCCGACTGGTACGACGCCACACCGCTCGAATACCCGAAAACGCTTGACCTTTCCTGGCCGCAAAAGCCGCCGCCGGGGTGGAACGGTCAAAAAAACATTGGCCAGTACGTGTGGGAAATTATTAATCCGAATGAAGGCCGTTGGAAATCGGGCGTGCGTTTCATGCATTTTTTGTTGTCGAAACACCGAGACGACAAAACCCTGAGCCGACGCGTCATGACGTCGTTGGCCTCGATGTACTTTCGTTTTTTTCAAGACTACCCGCGAGCCGCCTTCTGGTGGCAGCAGTCGAAGGTCAAGCCTAGCGACTCCGACAGCATCATGCTGGCGGAGTGCTATTGGCGAATGGGCAACAAGCAGATGGCCTTGGCCATGTTCCACCCCCGAAAACTTCGGGTGGATATGATCAAACTACTTGGCGCGATGGGCGACACAAAGCGGGCCATCGAAATAGCCGAACGTTATGTCAAGGCTGGCGGCCAGAAACACAACGCCTACATGCTCGCCGGCGATGCCTGCCGTCGCGCCGGCCGATACGACGACGCCATCCGGTACTACAACAAAGTGCTCAGCGCCGGCGCCGCTCGCAACGACGACTACCAAAAACGTTTCAATGCGCGCGCCAGAGAGAACATGGAAGCCGTTCGCGTTTTTGATCGGTCTGACGTAAAACGCGTGGCCGACGGCGTCTATCGCGCCAGCGGCTCCGGCTACGTGGGAAAAGTGCAGGTCGAGGTGCGCGTGGCCGACGCCCAAATTCAATCGGTGCGGGTGACGAAGCACAGCGAAAAGCAGTATTATTCGGCGATCAGCGACACCACCGGCCAGATTCTCGCCAAGCAGTCGGTCAAGGGAATCGACGCCACCAGCCGCGCGACCATCACCTCGGAGGCGATTATCAACGCGGCCGCGAAAGCACTGGCCAAGGGCGCTAAGTAGCAGATTAGTTTTCGCTGAAACCAAAATGCTCCACCGGTTCCCGCCCGACCGGATTGAGCAAGTACCGCTTGTAACAATCGGAGCAAAGATCAAAGCGAAGGCGACGGTAAATGTCGTCGCCGATCTGATCGCTCTCTTCGTCTTCCGAACACTCGATGATTTCCTGGACCTCCAAGAGGTGATCGCAATCGTCATCCATTTCGTCCGACTCCAGTGGATCCATGAAAGCACTTACTTCCACTTTCACCACGTACCGCAAATCTTCCTGAGGATCGAGCCGTCGTTTGCAGCGATCGCAAGAATATTGAATCATTACGCAACCTATTGCATCGAGTACGCTGGCGCGAGTGAACCTCCAGTCCACTCTCGAAAACTAACGCTCACTTCATACTAATGCCAACAAGACTCGCGGAGCAAGTCGATTCCAGGCAGTTTTCGCATCCTTTTGAAAAAAAGTTTTGCGGTATTGACGCATTTGATGCCTGCGAAAAGAGAACCGGCGTCTAGAAAATCGTGGGATATCGAGTGCTGTGTTCCGTTCAAAAATTACGTAACTGTTCACGGCGGCGCGGGAAATTGCGATAGCAATCTGTCTGACAGCGAATAACCGAGATGCGGTTGCGAAGAAGGAAAACGCAGCTCGTAAAGTCGCGGAGGGCCGCAGAGAAGAGAGATACCGAGAAGAAGAAATGACGAAATGAAAGCAAACGAAATCTCGGCGATGGTCGTCAGCGGCGTCATGGAGTTGCGTTGCCAACGAGGTCCGAGATGACTGGATTCCGTCCACTGCGGCCCTTCGCGCCTTTGCGTGCTCTGCGTTAAAATGCTCACTTGGAAACATCTAAGCAATGTCTGAATTTCCGCCCAGGGCGCGTGGAGTTGCGATAGTAATCTGTCCGACAGTTCAAAACTTCTGAACGGTTACAAAATTACCGTCTTCTTCTTCTCGGCGGTCTCGTGTTAAAAGAATATGGAATGACGCCATGAAATCCGTCGACTGGTTGATCAACGAGCACAACCTCATTGAGCGCGGGCTCGACCTGCTGGAGAAATCGGTTGTGTTGCTCGAAGCCGGCCAGCCGGCGCCCGCTGGCTTCCCCGAATGGGCGGCCGGTTTTTTCAGCCAATTCGCCGACAAATGCCATCACGCCAAGGAAGAAGACCTCTTCTTCCCGCTGCTCAAGGAACGGGGCATTCCCGAGGAAGGCGGGCCGATTGGCGTCATGCTGCACGAACATACCGTGGGGCGTGATTGCGTGCGGCGAATGCGAGAAGCCTCCGAGCAAGAAGAATTCGACGCAGCCCTGTTTACAGCGGCGGCCAAGGAGTTCGCGCCGCTCTTGCGCCAGCATATCTTCAAGGAGAACAACGTGCTGTTCAAAATGGCGGGGCATGTGATGAGCGCCGACGACGACGACGCCATGGCCGGCAGGTTCGCCGAAGTAGAAACCGAGCGCGAGTTGGCCGGGCTCCATAAGCGGTTCGAAGCGGAAGTGGTCCGTTGGGAGGAGACAATCTAGTGAGCGAAAAAACAATCAACGAAAAATTCACCCAGTTTCTCGACCTCGCCAAAGAGGTCGAGCCGCCGAAGAACGGCATCCTCACCCGCACGTTGTTCAACGACGACCACGTGAAGGCGGTGATTTTTGGCTTTGCTCAAGGAGAGGAGTTGTCGGAACACACGGCGTCGATGCCGGCCATTTTGCATTTCATTCAAGGCGAAGCGACCTTAACGCTCGGCGACGAAACAGTTGAAGCACAACCGGGAACCTGGATTCACATGCCCGCCAATTTGAAACACAGCGTGCAGACAAAAACTCCGGTCACCATGCTCCTGCTGCTTTTGAAGAAGTAGCTTCCCTGGCTTTGCCGCGACGAGAGACGATGCCTTCTGAATCTGGAAAAACAGGTCCTCCCGATGGCCGCTTGGCCGACTGCCCCGATTCGCCGAATTGTGTTTGCACACAGGCGAACGCCGAATCGCGGCGGATGGCGCCCCTGCCATTTTCGGGGTCGCTTGAAGAAACCCGGAAACGGTTAAAGCAAGCTTGCCATTCGATTGCCCGGCTCCGACTCATTTCCGAACAAGATGGCTACCTGCACTATGAAGCCAGGAGTCGGTTCCTGGGCTTCGTGGACGACGTCGAATTCCTAATCGATGCGGAAGCCGGCCTGATTCACTTTCGCTCGGCGTCGCGCACCGGCTATTCCGACTTGGGCGCCAACCGAACGCGTATGGAAGCCATTGGGAAGGAATTTAAGTCGAGTTATACTTCACACGGCTAGCGATGGCTCGCCGTTAAGTACCGTTCGCGAAATTAGTGACGACTTGGCGGTTTTGAATTGTTAAACTCATTGCCGTGCAACGGCGT
>QIKY01000278.1 GCA_003233175.1 Planctomycetaceae bacterium
GCCGCGGAGCGAGGTGTAAAAAT
Source organism: Planctomycetaceae bacterium (assembly GCA_003233175.1). Classification (GTDB taxonomy): domain Bacteria; phylum Planctomycetota; class Planctomycetia; order Pirellulales; family Pirellulaceae; genus SZUA-33. The sequence continues at coordinate 24 of QIKY01000278.1, forward strand.
ATTTCATCTGGGCAAGGGCGAGGCGCCCTACAAACGCAGCCTCATGACCCACGCAATTCCACTCGCCACAGGAGCCGTGGAGCGGCAACGTATCGCCACCACCGTGCGGCGAGGTTATCGGGGCGCTCGCAACTGGGTGCGAACGTCGCCTTTTTCCAGCTTGGCCGATCTCCCAGCCAGAATGGTGCGCCCGGTCCGGGAGTGGGCCTCCTTTCGATAGACTCCAATTCCCTTCTTGAGTTTCACATTATGTTCACCTTATTGGTTTCGATTCTGTTGTGGTGCGTGGCGGCAATCGTGTCTCTGCCGATCTTGGTGTTTTGCCTCGAATGTGCGGCGGCCTGCCTTTGCCCGCCGGGAAAAAACGACCGCCGAACATCCGGTAAACGCCCGCCTCTGGCGGTGATTGTTCCAGCCCACGACGAGAGTCTGGTGTTGGGCGAAACACTTCGCGCGCTCCGGCAGTCGGTTCGCGCCGAAGACAAAATATTCGTCGTGGCCGACAACTGCACCGACGACACCGCCAACATCGCGCGGGAGAACGGCGTAACCGTGTTGGAGCGTTCCGACCCAACCCGACGCGGCAAGGGGTTCGCGCTCAATTTCGGCTTCGAACACATTCGCAGCGAAGGCTATCCCGTGATTGTCGTACTCGACGCCGATTGCAGAATATCGGCGGCCAGCCTCGACGAACTCGGCGCCCAGGCGTTGTCGTCACAATCGCCGGTGCAGGGAATCTATTTGTGCCAGCCTCCCGAAAACCCCGGCGCGCGCGACACGATCTCGGGTTTGGCTTTTCGTTTCAAGAATCTGATCCGAGCGGTGGGGCTTTCTCGCTTGGGAGGAGTGTGCCATTTGACGGGAAGCGGCATGGCGTTCCCTGCCGGTATCCTGCAAGACGTCCATTTCATGGGCGGACATATCGTCGAAGATATGCAAACTGGAATCGCCCTGACCCGGCTGCGGCGCCCGCCTCAATTGTGCTGCCAAGCCCGCATCGAAAGCCCTCTACCCGACGAGCCGGAAGCGTTTGTTTCGCAACGGATTCGCTGGGAGCACGGCCATGTTCAGACGATGCTCTCCGAAGCGCCGCGGCTCATCTTTTCGGGCCTGCTCCGCCGGCGGTGGGCGAGTATCTGCCTAGGGCTCGACTTGGCCGTTCCGCCGCTTTCGCTGCTCGTGTTCAGTTGGCTCGCGGCCTTGGCGCTTACGCTCATTGCGGCAGCCGGCGGGGCGACCTGGCTGCCGAGCGTTGTGCTTGCCGGCATGGGAGCGCTCCTGGGGCTGGCGATTATTTGGGGGTGGTTTTGTTTTTGTCGCCACGACATTCACCTCAGCGCTCTGGCCGCCGCGCCGCTGTACGCATTGTCGAAAATTCCCATCTATCTGAAGCTGCTCACCCGTCGCCAAAACGAATGGGTGCGCACCAGCCGCACCGGCGGCTCTCCCGATGCCGAACACTCGCCCCCCTCCTCTGGATAGGCCTTCCAGCAGAGGGGGTTCATCTGCATTTCTTTCTCGCTGGGCGGTTTGCGATTTCAGGCCTGGCTTCCGGAGCATGTGTCACAAAACCACCCCAAAACCGTCGGAGCCCACGCTATTCAGACGTTTCCGTTGGACACTTTAGTAAATGTGAATATTTCCCCTGCCTAAAAATCAGGCGCCACCCCTTGGGCTGAAACTTCAGGCATGGCTGCTTAATTTATTTGCACGCCATGGCTGCTGACGTAAGTGCTTTCATGGCAACGATATCGAACTGCGCCTTGACTTGCGCGGAAAGATTGCGGCAAACGACGGGTGTGAACTCGTCGATTGGCTGTTGTTATTTCGTGAATGCATGAGGGAGTGATTTGGAAATGGAATTCTCATTCGATACGAGGATTAGTCAGGACGGCGAGGCTGCTATCTCGGTTTCTCAGCAGACATCGCCGATGGCGGAGCGCGCCGCCGAAGCTTTTCGACGAGCGGCCGATCTATTTGTCAGCCAACCGGAATGGGGCGCCTTCCATCGGGAAATGCTCGGCGTTGGCGGTGTGATCCGACAACTCTTCCCTTCCGCCGAAGAAATGAAAGCCTTCGAGCAATCAAAAGAATATGGACGACTCCAGCAGATGGTCGTGCAGTTGCGCGCCAAACGTGGCGAACAACCAGATGAATCATTGGAGCCGACAAGAGTCATCACCGTGCGGCTGCCGAAAAGCTTGCACGAAGCGTTGAAAACGGAGGCCGACGACCTAGCCACCAGCATGAACAAGTTGTGTATCTCGAAATTGCTGCAAGCCATTGAAGAGTCGGCCATTCCCCAGAAATCAAGCGCCGAGGAAAGGGCCAAGCAAATGGCGGAACTTCAAGCCGCAATTCCCTCGACTTCCGGGGAATAACGTCTAATAAAAAAACCTTGGAGCAGACCTGTAAGCCGGGTTCTGTGCCCGCCCTGAACAGGCGGGTGATGGCCATTTATCTAGGACGACGATTGCCCGTCGCCTCAAGCAGCCTACCCGGAAGTAATAACGTCGCGGCGACGGCTATTCGGCTTAGGAACAGTCCTGAAATAAATTACCGGTTGTGGTTCAGAAAAGCCCGGCATTTTCAAAATGCCGGGCTTTTAATTCGGCATGTTTATTCAGGACTGTACCTAAGAGCGTGTTGCTGGAGATCGGCATTCGCTAGGCCCGCCAGCCGAAAGCGATCAGGAATGAGATTGGCGTTTACAATCCGACCAAGCGGGTCTTTCGACCTTGCGCGTGCAGCCGCTGGAATCGCCATGAAAAACACACGCCGGCGCCTGCTACCGCCGCAGTGATTTGGTGCTCAATCTATTTGCCGCGCGGCGTCGATAACTTCTATGCCAACTGCCATCGCAATTTCGGCGCCTGGCCCTGGGCGAAAGTGCAGATTCGCGCCGAAGGCATCACCGCCGCCGTGGCGATGTTTCGGTTTTTCCGGTTGACAGGTAGTATCATATGTGATACTATTTTACGTGTTGATTAGTTGCTACTTGTTTTGAGAGAACATGCATGATTTTCGTCACGCGACTGGTCACGCACGACAACGATGGCCAGCCGATCCCGGCCGCCGTGCTTAACTGCATTCTGCGGGAAGCGGAGGCCCGCTTCGGGGGCTACACGCTCGGCAATCCTGAAAGCGGTTCGTGGATCGAGGGCGGCATTCGGTACGCCGAAACCAGTTGCCGGCTGGAAGTGGTGATCGCCGCGGGCCGCATCGCCGAAGCCCGAGAGTTCGTGATTTGGTCGGGCAAGGAGCTGCATCAACTGGCCATGTTTTTCGAGATTCGCGACGGCGGTGAAATCATCGACATTTAACGAAAGAAGCCACGGCCGGAGGGCGTTCGCCCCTCGGCCTTGTTCGAGGAGAACCATACGATGAGCAAAAAGAAAAGCGTGTCTGTTCGCGCGAAAGAGTTATTGAGTTTCGTGCATGAGCTAAAAGATTCCGGCGCTGATTTCGTCAGCGCTCACAATGCCATCAACGCGCCGGGCGGCAAGATGGATGCACTCTTTCCAACCGAAGAGGAAAAGGCGGAATTTCGCCAGACGCCGCAGTGTGAGCAGATGTGGCGGGTGCTTGACACCTTCTCTCCGCCGGGTGGCGACATCAAGGGGCCGGCCGACGTGAGCGGTAAGTTTGTAGTGCGGCTTCCCAAGTCGTTGCACGCCGCCTTGGCGTTTGAAGCGGAGGACGAAGGCGTCAGCCTGAATCAATTGGTGGTGGCAAAGCTGGCGGGCCGCATGAGGCAGCCGGTGTGATGTCGTTGTAAAAAAACCTTGGAGCAGACCTGTAAGCCGGGTTCTGTGCCCGCCCTGTTGGACGGGTGATGGCCATTTATCTAGGACGACGATTGCCCGTCGCCTCAAGCAGCCTACCCGGAAGTAATGACGTCGCGGACCGCGTCGTTCCGGTCCTAGGACCGAATCCTCCCTGTTTGACCTTGCTCCGAGTGGGGTTTACCTAGCCAGCCGAGTCGCCCCGGCTGCTGGTGCGCTCTTACCGCACCGTTTCACCCTTACCGCGCGCCGGCCAAAGCCAAACGCGAGGCGGTTTGCTTTCTGTTGCACTTGCCCGGATCTTTCGATCGGTCGGCGTTACCGACCACTCTGTCCTGCGGAGCCCGGACTTTCCTCCCGCTTCCACTAGGGAAACCGGCGGCCACCCAGTCTGCTCCAAGGTCGTCTTCCAAGATACGCGAATTGTACGCCGTTGGTAAGTTGTGGGAATTCTTGCCGCGATCTTTTTTTGATCATGCTTCGCCTGACGAAAGTTCATGCCGCGTTTTTTTCGCGACGCGATTCGACGAGGCGAGTCGGCTGCCGAGCAAGACGAGCAGCCCGCCGACGAACGCACCCAGACAGGCTGCGGCGATCCAGGTTTTCGGCAGGTGGCCGTCTTGGCCTTCCAGGTTCCAACCCCAAGCCTCCAGATAGTCTTGATAATACCCCATGGAAAGCATCAGGCTGTTGTGGCAAGCGTGCAACAGCATGCCGGGCCAAACGCTCCCGCTGCGATAACAAACCCAGCCCAGCACGAGGCCCAAAAAAGTGCTCGGCAAAAATCGTTCGATCGCCAAGGCGTTGCTGACAAAAACATGAAACAAACCGAAGAGCAGCGCTGCATAGAGAATCGCGAGGCGGGGTTTCGTGGCTGCGAGGAAAGAGGATTGCAAGTATCCTCGAAAAAATAGTTCCTCGAACACCGCTGGTGTAATCGCGAGCGTCGTCAAGATCAAGACCAACGGAACGCCGCGAAACTGCTCCAGGGTTTTTTGAGCCGCTTCCATTTGGGCGACGTCGAGCGTGGGTAGACCCAGCCATGCATTGAACAGGAACAGTTCATGGGCCAGCGGCCAGAGCGTGGCGCCGAGCACAATCGCGGCGGCGAAGAAGGCCCAATTCGCGCCGCGCAGGCGCAAACCGGTGGCCGACGCCACACGGCCAACGCGGCAAAACAACCAGGGGAAACCACCGAACAGCAACGCCGTTACCGCCGCGCCTCCTCCCAGCCGGACAGCCAAACTGGCGCCTCCCAGTTGGGCCAGAAAACTCGAACCGAGAAAATAACAGGGAAACAAAGCCGCCAAGCAAAACAAGGCCGACGCCACGCTGGAAACCGGCCGGACTTCGCCAGGGCGCCGGAACAGATCGGTCCAACTCGCTTCGCTGCCGTAGAGAATTGCGTCGGCGCCAAAAATTCGAGCCGCCAGCGCCAGCGACGCCAACGCGTAGAGCGCCGTCGAGAGCACCGCCACCGAAGCGGTAACGGGATTGACGTCGCCTTGCAACACGTCGCGGGTCAGGAGCACGATATTCACCAGCGGCGTCACGGCCAGCACGCCGCCGAATTCCAACCCCGGCATCATGCTCATCACGCCCGGCGCCAGGGCGATCAGCATGATCGGAATCAGATACGCCTGAGCCTCCTTGAAGCTGCGTGCGAAGCTCGTCAGGGTGAGCAGAATGGCGGAAAAAAAAGCGGCGAACAATACCATCAGGGCGAACACCGGCGATATCACCGCCAATGTCACGCCTTGTTGGCCGAAAACGATTTCACTCAAACCGGAAGCCGTTAGCGTGATCGTCATGGCCGCCATATTGACCGTGGCGGTCAGCAGTGCGACCGTCAGCACCGCGATGTACTTGGCGAAGAGCAACTGCAAACGCGGTATCGGCGCCGCGACCAGCATTTCCAGCGTGCCCCGCTCGCGCTCGCCTGCCGTAAGATCGATAGCCGGATAAACCGCGCCCGTGATCGTCATCAGAATGAGAATGAGAGGCGCCAAGGTGGCAATCGATACGCCGCTGAGACCATCGGCTTTCACGCCTTCACGATGGAACTTGGCCAGTGGCGGGCGCGTGTCGCCGCGCTGCGCCAGACGCACCATGGCGTCGGTTTCGTTCACGATTCGTAAACGTCGCTCCACGTATTCCAACGCGGCGTTGCTCAACGACGACCCTTCTCGATACAGCAACGTCCAGCGAATGGGGCGACGAACCCCTTCCAAAGATTTCTTCCTCCGCTGCGGAATAATGGCCAGATCAATTTTGCCATCGCGTAATTGCCGCCGTAAATCGCCGCCGACATGCACGCGCACCGAGGGCTCGTCGGCCAGCGCCCCCCCGCCAAGTGCGTGTTCGTTTTCGCGGTCTGGCGTTTCTCTGGCAACGGGTGCTTCTCTGGCGGTTAGGATTCGATCGCCATGCGTGACCAATTCATCCAAGAGTTGGGCGGTCTGGGGCGAATCGACCCCGATCAGACACGCGACTTTCGCGTTCGGCGAAAGGTTGGTCAGGAGCACTTTCTGGAAAACCATGCTCAGCAGCGGATACACCAACAGCGGCATCAATACGAGCGTCACGATGGTGCGGCGGTCGCGTAATATTTCCCGCAACTCCTTCATGCAAAGGCGAACCTGTCGCGCTATCGCCCTGCGAGGACGCCTCCGCAGAGGCGCCAATTGTGGGGTGTCTTCCATCAAACGTTTCCCAGAGGGCTCGTTGCCGCCGCCTAACGCGACCCCAAAAGATGTGTAAGGCGACCGGCTTGGCGCCGGCGAATAACTTCGCGGCTTCCGGTTGGCATTTTTCCCGCCACCGAATGCAAACTCAGGCCGCTCGGGTTATATTGTAGGGGATGTGGCCGCCCACGGGCATAGAGCCGAGGGCGCCGTCCAAGTACTTTCTTGTTTTGTTGCACCATTGAAAAAGGATAAAAGCATGAGCTACGTATTGAAATTTCGCCCGTGGGGAGCCCTGCTCTTCGCCGGTATTCTAGTTGCAAGCGTCTCGGCGAACGCCGCGGAGCCCGTCAAGCTGTTTGACGGAAAGTCGCTCGATGGCTGGCAACAGAACAACGGAACCGCCACCTACCGCATTGAAGGCGATTGCATCGTCGGCAAAACCAGTGAGGGAAGCCCCAACTCATTCCTCTGCACTAAGAAAAACTACAGTGATTTTGAACTCCAGTTTGAAGTCAAGGTGGCCGACGAACTCAATTCCGGCGTGCAGATTCGATCGGTCAGTTCGCCCAAAATCAAAAACGGCCGGGTTCACGGTCCTCAGGTCGAAATTGCCACCAACGGCACCGCCGGCTTCATCTATGGCGAAGCCTTGGGAACCGGTTGGCTCAGCGAAGATCGCTCTGGCTCTGAAAAACAGGCCGCCTTCAAAAAAGGCGCCTGGAATAAATACCGCGTGCTCGCGGTGGGACATCATATCAAAACCTGGATCAATGGCGTCGCGATTGCCGACCTGCACGACACGAAGAGCAACATGAGTTCCGGTTTTATCGGACTACAAGTTCACGGCATTGGCAAGGGTTCGGGGCCTTATGAAGTGCGTTGGCGTAATATCACGTTGCAAGATTTGTCAAAGTAGGGCTCTGTATTCCACTCACGGTTTACAGCATTCGTTCATCAGCCGATGAGCGCTAGCTCACGGTTGACAGCATTCTCGGAGAACCGGACGCTAACGCGTTCCGGCTGTTTTGCGAGGTGTTTTTGGCAACAGAACCGGACTTGGGCGGGGGGAGGCTCATTCGTGGCGAGGGTTGTTCTGGCAATGTCGGGCGGCGTCGATAGCAGTGTCGCGGCCAGCTTGCTGCTCAAGGAAGGGCATGAAGTTGTGGGCGTGTTCATGCGCCATGGCGAGGAATCGCCGGTGGCTTGTGCGTCGGAACCCTCCGGCGTCGAGCTACCCGTGATTCCCGCGCCCCGCGCCGACCACAAACAAGGCTGCTGCAGCGCTGCCGACGCCGCCGACGCCCGCCGCGTGGCCGACCGCTTGCAGATCCCTTTTTACGCGTTAAATTTACAACGCGAATTTGGGCGAATCATCGACTATTTCGTCGAGGAATATACCGCCGGCCGCACGCCGAATCCTTGCGTGGTGTGCAACCACTGGCTGAAATTCGGCAAACTGTTCGATTACGCCGACAGCGTGAACGCCGAATTCGTCGCCACCGGGCACTACGCACAAATTCTTCCCACCGCCGATGGCCCCGGCTTGTTTCGCGGCCTCGACGATTCCAAAGATCAATCGTACGTGTTGTTCGGCGTGCAACGCGAGCTTTTTTCCCGCATGCTGCTGCCGGTTGGGCGATATAAAAAAAGCGAAATCCGCTCCCTGGCCGGCGAACTGGGTTTGCGAGTGGCCGACAAAAAAGACAGCCAGGAAATCTGCTTTGTCACCTCCGGCCGCCACGACGAATTCATCCGCCAACGGCAAGGCAGTATCGACACTTCGGGTGAAATTGTCACAACCGAGGGGCGCGTCGTGGGTGAGCACCCCGGCATTGAGCGGTTCACCATCGGCCAGCGCAAGGGGCTGGGCGTGGCCTTGGGCGAACCACGCTTCGTGGTGCGAATTGAACCGGAAACGCGTCGCGTCGTGATTGGCGAAAAACAGGAACTCGCCCGGCGCTCGCTCACCGCGAACCGCGCACATTGGTTGGTCGAGCAACCTTTGGCGCCGCTGCCTTGCCAAGCCAAAATTCGTTATAACGCCCCAGCCACGCCGGCCGTGCTTCAGTGGTTGGAGCCGGGGCGGTTTCACTTGGAGTTCGAGCAGCCCCGTTATGGCGTGGCGCCCGGGCAGGCAGTCGTTTGTTATGACGGCCAGCGCGTATTGGGCGGCGGCTGGATTGAATAATCGGATGGCCTGGCGGAAACGCAACGAAGAAATTATCGCCTGCACCGCCTGCCCCCGACTTCGCGCGCATTGTGAACAGGTGGCCGAGGAAAAACGTCGCGCCTTTCGCCACTGGACCTACTGGGGCGCGCCCGTGCCTGACTTTGGAGAGGCGCGAGCGAAGTTGCTGTTGGTCGGACTCGCGCCCGCCGCCCACGGCGCCAATCGGACAGGACGCATGTTCACCGGCGACCGCAGCGGAGATTGGCTCTTTCGCGCTCTGCACAAAGCCGGGTTCGCCAATCAGGCGGAAGCCGTTTCGCAGACCGACGGCCTGCAACTCATCAACTGCGCGATTACGGCGGTTTGTCATTGCGCGCCGCCGGCCAACAAACCAACGCCCGAGGAAATTCGCAACTGCCGGCCTTGGTTGTC
>QIKY01000343.1 GCA_003233175.1 Planctomycetaceae bacterium
GCACCACCACGCCGTTGCAGGCGCTCACCATGCTGAACCACCAGTTCACGCTTGATATGGCCCAAGCTCTGGCCGAGCGGCTGCAAATTGAAGCTCCGGAAGATCCCGCCCAACAAATAAAACGATCCTACCTGCTTTGTTACGGACGCGAAGCCACCGCTGCGGAGGTGTCGCAATGTGCGGCGTTTATCAAGGAGCAGTCGCTGCCGTTGCTGTGCCGGGTTCTATTGAACACCAGTGAATTGATTCATATTCGTTAGAATGTCGTCGAACTAACGCGAAAGCCTCACACATGCCTTTTCGATATTTCACGCTGGCCCTGTTGGCTATCTTGCTTCCTTTTGCGGCGCAGCTAAACGCCGCGAAGTCGTCGCGAAAGAGCCAGCCGAATTTCATTGTCATTTTCTGCGACAACCTGGGCTACGGCGACATCGAACCTTTCGGCTCCACGCTCCATCGCACGCCGAACCTGAACCGCATGGCTAGGGAAGGGCGAAAGTTCACGCATTTCTGCGTGACTGCCGGTGTTTGCACGCCCTCGCGTTCAAGTTTGATTACCGGCTGTTATTCGCAGCGGGTCGGCATGCACACCAACCCGCACGATGGCTGGGTGCTGCGGCCGATTTCTCCCTATGGACTGAACCCCGAGGAAATCACGATTGCCGAAGTGCTCAAACAGCAGGGCTACGCCACGGCCATCGTGGGCAAATGGCATCTCGGCGATCAACCAAAATTCCTGCCCACGCGGCAAGGTTTCGATTGGTTTTTCGGCGTCCCCTATTCCGACGACATGACCGAACGCACTATCAAAAAAACCGGCGTCCATTGGCCGCCGCTGCCGCTGATGGAAAACGAAACCGTGATCGAAGCGCCCTGCGACCGCAACGGCCTGACAAAACGCTACACCGAACGGGCCATGCAGTGGATTGCCGAACATCGAGATCAACCCTTTTTTCTGTACTTCCCGCAGGCCATGCCGGGCAGTACCTCCACACCTTTTTCCAGCCCCGAATTCAAGGGCAAGAGCCGCAACGGACCTTGGGGCGACGCCATCGAAGAGCTTGATTGGTCGATGGGCAAAATGCTTGATCAATTGGTCGATTTGGGCATCGCCGAGAATACGTTCGTCATCTGGACCTCCGACAACGGCGCCCCCATCAACCGCGACCCCAACGACCTGCGGCGCGGATCCAACCGCCCCTTGCATGGACGCGGCTACACAACCAGCGAAGGCGCTTTTCGCGTGCCAACGATTGTCTGGCAACCGGGCAAAGTACCGGCGGGAACTGTCTGCCGGGAGTTCGCCACCACCATGGACCTACTCCCCACGTTCGCCAAGTTGGCGGGAGGCGGGCCGCCGAAAGATCGTCAGATCGATGGCCACGACATCGCACCGCTGCTGTTCGGAGAAGCCGGCGCCAAAACGCCGTACGAGTATTTCTACTATTACCATCAAGACCAATTGCAAGCCGTGCGATCCGGGCCTTGGAAAATGTTCCTGCCCGTGCCGCCTTCGCAGCTCATGGGCAACCATCCCCATTTCTCCAAGAAACGAAAGCCCCAAACGCTGTTGTTCAACGTGGTGGAGGATATCGGCTGCGAGCATAACGTGGCGGCGGAGCATCCTGAAATCGTGGCCCAGCTGAATCGATACGCCGAAGCGGGGCGGCGCGACCTGGGCGACCGCGGCCAACGCGGCGCCGGGCAACGCGCCGTCGGAAAAGTCGAAAAAGCGTATCCTCAACTTTTGAAGTAGGCATTTTTTACAGACTCAAAATGAGCGGCACATTTCATCAGAGAGCGAGTCGAGAGTATGACGCGGCCGTGGCTGCAAACTAAAAACGTTTTTGCCACAGAGCACACGGAGAGCACCGAGGAAAAATTGGGAAGTGAGAAAGAACACAAGTTGCAAACAGGCCATTGAGGCGAAACTCTCGGCCCTCCGCGACTTTGCGGTCTCACTTATATTGGCGCCGAGGGTTTAACTGAAATCTCTCAGTTTGCGAGACTGTCCCGAATCAACATTGAAGTTACGGCGACGCTATTTTGACCAATAGTGCAATGAATAAACCACAGAGCGCACAGAGGGTGATGCGTCAAGCGTTGTCCTCTGTTTCTGAAGTTCTGGACTCCTCTTTCTCTGTGCTCTCGGTGTGCTCTGTGGTAAAAACTTTTTTTGTTATTCGTTTGCATTTCGCGTCTTGCGAATAATCCAACTGAAGGACAACCCATAATGGACGCATCCACCGAACTCTCTCGCCGAGGTTTCTTCGGGAATATCGCCACGGGAATGGCCGGCGTGGGCCTGGCGCATCTGCTCTCGGGCGAGTCAATTTCCAATGCCGCAGTTGCCAATGGCGCCGCCTGGCGCGCAGGGCAAGGCCTAACGCACCACGCCCCCAAGGCAAAACGCGTGTTGCAAATTTTTTGCCCCGGCGCGGCGTCTCATCTCGACCTCTGGGAGCACAAGCCGTCGTTGGAGAAATGGCATGGCAAGCCGTTGCCCGGTGAAGAGGGCTTCCTCTCGTTCCAGGGAAAAAACGGCAACCTGATGAAAAGCCCCTGGCCGTTTGCCGCCAGCGGCCAGTGTGGGAAAAAAATCAGCACCATGCTGCCGCAGATGTCGAAGCATGTCGACGACATCGCCTTCCTGCATGCCATGCAAAGCAAAACCAACACGCATGGCCCTGGCTGCATCTTCATGAATACGGCCCACCCCAGCGAAGGTTTTCCCAGCACCGGCGCCTGGATGAGCTACGCCTTGGGAAGTGAAAACGAGAATTTGCCCACGTATGTCGCGATTCCTGATATGCGCGGCGAACCGCCGAACGGGAAAGCCAATTGGTCGAACGGTTTTCTTCCCGCTCGCTATCAGGCGATCGAAATGAGCAGCCAACAGCCGATTCGCAACTTGGCGCGGCCGGCCAGTATTTCGGCGGAAGAGGAAAACGCCTCCCGCGCGTTGTTGGGCCGTTTGAATAGCAATTTCGCCACGCTGAATCCTGGTGAAACTGATTTACAGGCCCGCGTGGCGGCGTATGAACTTGCCGCGCGCATGCAGCTTTCGGCGCCGGAGGTTTCAGAACTCTCGCGCGAGTCGGCCCCCACGCACAAACAATATGGAACCTCCGACCCCAATCCGTTGAAAGCCGCCTACGCCAATAATTGTCTACTGGCGAGGCGACTGCTGGAGCGCGGCGTGCGGTATGTGAGCCTGTATTGTGCTTCGCGCGCTTCGGGGGTCGATGGCCTGCTCAATTGGGACGCCCACAAAACCCTCAAGGCCGATTACGAACGCCATTGCCCTATTTTCGACGGCCCCACCGCCGCACTTTTAAGCGACCTCAAACAAACCGGCCTCTTGGAAGACACCCTCGTTCTCTGGACCACCGAATTCGGCCGCATGCCGACCCACCAAGCCGGCACGGCGGGCCGCGACCACAACCCCGACGGCTTCACCTGCTGGATGATGGGCGCCGGCGTGCAAGGCGGCATCAGTTACGGCGCCACCGACGAATTCGGCCGCCGCGCGCAGGAGAATCCGACCACCGTCTGGGATTTATACGCCACCGTTTTGCATCTGCTCGGCTTCGAGCATGAAAAACTTACCTGGTACCACAACGGCCTGGATCGTCGTCTGACCGACGTTCACGGGCAAGTCCTCCAAGAGATTCTCACCTGAGCCGGCCAACGCCAAGAGACAGGAGTTCTTGGGTCGCGAAGGAAGAAAGCGTGGAACAACAAGATTCCAAATTGGCGGCGCGAGAAGCCCGGCTTTTTTGAAAAAGCCGGGCTTCTGAACAACTGCGGCAAATGATTGATCAAGAAACAAGGTTCACGGTTACAGGAACACTTACCGCGTCATGCGTTCGATGTCGCGGCCCGCATCGGCCAAGAGTTTCGAGCAGCGGGTGAAAACGCCTTCGGCGTCGAGTTGCAAATCGGCCAGGAGTTCCTTGCGTTCGGCGTGTTCGATGTAATGGTCGGGAATGCCGAGCCGCGAGACCTTTGAGGCGTCGAGACCGGCTGCGGCGGCGGCTTCCAATACCGCGCTGCCGAAGCCTCCGGCGAGCACGCCCTCTTCCACCGTCAAGACAAACGGCTGGTCGCGCACGGCGGGCAGAATCGTTTTTTCATCCAGCGGCTTGAGGAATCGCGCGTTAATAACCTCGATTTCGATACCCTGTTCTCGCAACCGGTCGGCCGCGCGGAGGCAGTTCGAGAGTAAGGCGCCGCAACACACGATGGCCCCGTCGGCGCCGCTGCGCAACACTTCGGCTTGGCCCAATTCCAACGGCGTTCGCTCGCCGCCAGCCGTTTCGGCTGGCGATTTGGGGTACCGAATCGAGCAAGGTCCGGCCAGTGAGAGACGAAACGCAATCATCGTTTCGAGGTCGTGTGCGTCGCCGGGCGCCATCACGACCATGTTCGGAAAGATCCTCATGAAGGCCAAGTCGAACACGCCGTGGTGGGTGGGGCCGTCGGGTCCGACAACGCCGCTGCGGTCGAGTAGGAAGGTCAGGGGTAAATTTTGCAGCGATACTTCCTGAAAGATTTGGTCGAAACTGCGTTGCAGGAAAGTGCTGTAAATATCGACCACCGGCCGCATGCCGGCTTTCGCCTGACCGGCGGCGAAGGCCACCGCGTGCGATTCGCAAATGCCGGTATCGAAAAAACGCGTGGGGAAATCACGACGAATGGCCTCCAGCTTGTTGCCCTGGCACATGGCGGCGGTGAGCACCGTGACACGCTCGTCGGCCGCCATCTGGCGAGCCAGCGCCGCGCTCGCGATTTGCGTGTAGGACTTGCCGCCGGCGGTTGCTGGCGCCGTTTCCTCCGTTGGCGCTGTTTCCTCGATGGGCGCCGTTATACTGTCGTCCGATGCCGGATGGAACTGCGGCGGCGCGTGAAAGAAGACGGGGTCGTCGGCCGCCGGTTGGTAGCCGTGCCCTTTCTCGGTGACCACATGCAGGAGCACCGGGTCGTCGAGCCCTTTGACCATCTCGAGGTATTTTCTCAGCAGCCGAATATTATGGCCTTCGATCGGGCCGAAATAGCGGAAACCCAACTCCTCAAACAGCATGCCGCCATGCACGCCCGCCTTGACCGCCTCTTTCAACTGGGCCAGAAACCGCTCCGCCGGATCGCCAAACAGCGGCACGTTGTTGAGTATTTTCGTGATTTCGGTTTTCAGGCCGGTATAAAAAGGATTCGAACGCAGTCGGTCGAGGTAGTTCGCCATGCCGCCCACACGCGGGCAGATCGACATTTCGTTGTCGTTGAGAATCACGAGCAACGGTTTTTTCATACCGCCGGCGTTGTTCATGGCCTCATAAACAATGCCCGAGGGGAACGCCCCATCGCCAATCACGGCCACCGAATGGCGGTCGGCATGGTTCCGCAGGCGGTCGCCGCTGCCAAGACCCATGACCGTCGAAACGCTGCACCCGGCATGACCAGTCATGAAAAGATCGTAAGGACTTTCCTCCGGGTTGGGGTAACCCATGAGGCCGCCCTTGGTGCGAATCGTGCTGAATTCGTCGTAACGGCCAGTGACCAGCTTATGCGGGTACACCTGATGGCCGGTATCCCAGATGAGGCGGTCGGAGCGGAAATCGAACACCACGTGCAGGGCGATGCACAGTTCGACCACGCCCAAATTGGAGGCGAAATGCGCCGAACGCGTGGCCAGCAAATTGCAGAGAACATCGCGCACTTCCGCCGCCAGCAGATCCAACTCACCCGCCGATAGGTTGCGCAGGTCGTCGGCCGATTTTATTTGCGGAAGTAATTTATGCGGCGGTGTTTTATCCGACGTTTCATGCGGCATGGCTATTGATTCCTTTCCAGAACGAACGTTGCGAGCGAGTCGAATCCTTTCGCTCGGACCCCCCAGGGGCTGATCTGCTCCCGGGCCGCTTGAATTAATGCAGCGGCCTCGGCTCGACTCTTCTCCGCACCCATTATAGTCGGAAAAGTGAGTTTTCCCCGAGCCGAATCTTTTCCCGTCCTTTTTCCCACAGCCGCTTCGTCGCCCTGAAAATCGAGCAGGTCGTCGACGATCTGGAAGGCCAGCCCCAGTTTTTCTCCATACGCAACCAGCCGGCCGGTTTGTTCATTGTTGGCGCCGCCCACCAAACCGCCCAGCAAAACCGAAACGCGGATCATGGCGCCCGTTTTTCTCCGGTGGATGTGTTTGAGCATGGCCAAGTCGCCGTTAGAAAATTCCGCGTTGAGGTCGTCGGCTTGCCCGCCGACCATGCCCTCCGCCCCGGCGGCGGCGGCCAGATGGGCGCAACACAAGGCTGCGGTTTGAGGCGGCTGTTGGTGGCGCGCCAGCACTTCAAAGGCCAGAGTGAGCAGGGCGTCGCCGGCCAAGATAGCCGTCGCCTGGCCGAATTTGGCATGACAACTCGGCCTGCCGCGGCGCATGTCGTCGTCGTCCATGGCGGGTAGGTCGTCGTGGATGAGCGAATAAGCGTGGATCATTTCCACCGCACAGGCGGCCGGCAGGGCGTCTTCCCTGCTGGAACCGCACGTTTCCGCCGCCATGAACACCAACAGCGGCCGCAGTTTCTTGCCGGGCCCCAGCAAGCTGTAGCGAATGGCTTCCTGTAAGTGGGCGGGGCAATCGGCGCCGAAGCTGGTGTACGATTCCAGCGCGGCGTTGATCAGAGGACGCACCTCGGCGGCATAGTTGCGAAAAAAAGTAGAGTCGGCCATTCCTATGACGATATGAGTGTGAGTCGCATGGGCGGGCGGAGGCGTCGCCCGCCACGCGCGGGAGGCGACCGGCAAGCCGCTCGAAATACGCTCTAAATGGAGAAGGCGGAAAAAACACGGGGCGGGGAAATCCGGAGATGCAACAGCGCAACGCCAGATGCCAAGAAGTATATTCCAAAAGGCGTCCGCCGAGAATCGGTGAGCGAAAATGCAGCCGTTGTCGGCAGAGTCCGGATAACACCTGTCCAAGAGCTATTCCAGGCATTCGAACGCTACTTACCTGTACGACGGGCGCTCCTGACGCCTCGCAAAGAACGCCGTGGTCCGCTGGCGGAATGCTGAGGCATAAACCGGGCAACCGGCATCGTGCTCCTTCGAAAACGGCCGGCCGCCGGTTTGCACCAAAATTCGCAGTTTGGAGTTTGCGAATAAAGGGGTAGAATGCCGATCAAGGAAGATACGAGGTTGAATGCAACTTGGCGCGTCGGATGAAGGAACAGACATTGATGAAGAACACGCTCGCAGTCATTCTGGCTGGTGGAAAAGGCTCCCGTTTAGATCCCCTCACGCGCGACCGCGCCAAGCCGGCGGTGCCCTTTGGCGGGGCCTATCGGATCATCGACTTTGCCCTCTCGAATTGCCTCAATAGCGGCATCCGAAAGATGATGGTGCTCACGCAGTACAAGGCGTTGAGCCTTGATCGGCATATCAATCTGGGTTGGCGGCGTTTTTTCTGCCGCGAGTTGGATGAATTTATTGATGTCGCCCCGCCGCAGCAGCGCATCGACGA
Source organism: Planctomycetaceae bacterium (assembly GCA_003233175.1). Lineage (GTDB taxonomy): Bacteria > Planctomycetota > Planctomycetia > Pirellulales > Pirellulaceae > SZUA-33. The sequence continues at coordinate 7,514 of QIKY01000343.1, forward strand.
GCATTGGTACCAGGGCACCGCCGACGCCGCCTACCAGAACATTTATGCGATGGAAAAGGAGCGGCCCGAGTATGTGGTCATTCTCGCCGGCGACCATATCTACAAGATGAACTACCAAACGATGGTGGAGCATCATATCGCTCAGCAGGCCGACCTCACCATCGGCGCGCTGCGCGTGCCCTGCTCCGAGGCAAACCGCTTCGGCGTGATGCAGGTTTCCGAACAGGAGCGAGTGATTGGCTTCGAGGAAAAACCGGCGAACCCCAAAACCATTCCCGGAGACAACCAGCATTGCCTAGCGTCGATGGGAATTTATGTTTTCACGGCGCGGTTCCTCTTTGAGCAGCTTTGCCAAGACGCCACCCGGCCAGACAGCGCCCATGATTTTGGCCGCAACATTATTCCCTCCATTATTGACGAACATCGCGTCGTGACATTCAATTTCCGCGATGAAAACCGCAAGCAAAACGCCTACTGGCGAGATGTCGGCACGCTCGACGCCTACTACGACGCCAACATGGATCTGGTCGCGGTCGACCCTTTGCTCAACGTCTACGATAACGATTGGCCGCTACGGACGCATCATCCGAACTTTCCGCCGCCGAAATTTGTGTTTGGAGAAAAGGGCGACGGCGCGCGCGCCGGCCGCGCAACCGATAGCATCGTTTGCCAGGGAAGTATCGTTTCCGGCGGGCAGGTCGAACATTCCATTCTGGGCCCGGCGGTGCGCGTTAATAGCTACGCCCACGTGGAGGATTCGATTCTGTTCGAGGGTGTTGATATCGGCCGCAGCGCCAAGGTGCGCCGCGCCATCATCGACAAAGGCGTGCATATTCCGGCCGGCGCCAGTATTGGCTACGACTTGGAAGTCGATCGGCGGCGAGGTTTCACGGTCAGCGAAAACGGCATCGTCGTGATCGCCAAGGACGACGGCGTCGAGCACATCTTAAAACCCGAACGCGTGGCGTAAGGAATAGTCCTGAAATAACTTCCGTATTTCACCTCGGACTGAGCGGGGTGATCGCCGGGGTTATTCTTGCCAAAAACGCCGCGCAGATCAACCGGAACGCGGCAGCGTCTGGTTCTCTGCGAATGCTGTAAACCGTGAGCTAGCTCATCGGCTGAGGGAACTTATTTCGGTAACCGTTCATGATTTTCATCGGTCATAAGAACGCAATCCTCCGTTCTCGCTCGCGTTTACTCCGGGTGACACGAATGGAACAGGAGAGAACGGAGGAAACAGAGAAAAGTGCGGAATCATTCGGCGTTGGCGCCGGGCAGGATCAATCGTGAAACGCCGTCCGTCGATTTCAAAACGTTAAAGTTGATGATCAACCCCAGCGGAATTTCGAGGAGTTTCCTGTCGCTTAGTAATTGAGCTTTGTGGATGGGATGAACCGTCTCGACGGCTTTGATTTCGACGATCAAACACTTGTTGACCAAGATATCAAAACGCAAGGGATACTCGCGTCGGAATTTTTTATATCGCACAATTACATTGTCCTGGTTTTGAACGATGAAACCGCGAGATTCGAGTTCCATCGTCAAGCACCATTCGTAAAT
>QIKY01000348.1 GCA_003233175.1 Planctomycetaceae bacterium
CGAAAGTAGCGTTCTTTCACTGAATTAAAAGCCTGGCATTTTGAAAATGCCGGGCTTTTCCGAGCTACAACCAGTAACCTATTAAGGACATGGCCTTAGTTGGCGCGCCGCTGGCGGTAGGAAATCGACGATATCGCGTGCGATCAACGAGGTTTCACCTAACTCGACGGCGGCCAGATCACCAGCCAGACCATGCCAATACACGCCCAGCCGGGCGGCGTCGAAGGCCGGCAGATGTTGGCAAATCAAGGCCGTGATCAAACCGGTGAGCACATCGCCCGCACCGCCGGTCGCCATGCCAGGATTGCCCGTGCCGTTGACGGCTCGTTGACGGCCGTCGGTGATCAACGTTTTGTGCCCCTTGAGAACGACCACCACTCCGTGCCGCGCGGCGAACTGGTGCGCGGCTTCTTCGGCCGCGCCCCGACTGTGCAAATCACGCCCCCAAAGACGACGAAATTCTCCCAGATGCGGCGTGAGCACGCGCGCATGTTTTTGCCCGATCGTAATAGCGGCGGTGTCGACCGATTCGAGGAATTCGTTTTGTGCAAGCGCGTTGAGGGCGTCGGCGTCGAATACGGCCGGCGTTGGAAGCGAACAAAACATCCACTGCACCAACTGCGTCAATTCGTCGGAGCGGCCCAGCCCCGGTCCACAGGCGACACACGTGGCCGATGCAGCCATTTCGGCAATATCGTGGCGGGCGGCTGCGACAATACAACCGTCGGCATCGTCTGGAAGAGGAGTGGTCATGTAGCTCGGTTCAAAACCGGCCACGAGCGTCAGGCAGCCTTTGGGCACGGCGAGTGAAACCAACCCGGCGCCTCCGCGCAAAGCGGCCATGCCAGCCAAGGCGATGGCGCCGCTCATGCCTCGCGAACCGCCGACCAACAGCGCACGGCCGAAGTCGCCTTTATGGCTCTCCCGATTACGGCGAGGAAGTTTGGGAGGATCGGCGGCGGTTGTCATGGCGTCTCACTCCAGCGGCTGGCTGTTGGCGGTCCATTTGTTTTTAGAAATCAGTCCAGCGATAAAGCCGCCGCGAAAACCGGCGTCGATATTGACCACGCTCACGTTGGCGGCGCAGCTATTGAGCATGCTCAATAGCGCCGAGACACCGGAAAAACTGGCGCCGTAGCCCACGCTGGTGGGCACGCCAATCACCGGGCAGGGCAGATACCCGGCCACCACGCTCGGCAACGCGCCCTCCATGCCGGCCACCACCACGACCACGTCGGCGTGGATGAATTCCGACAAACGCTCCGGCAAACGATGCGGCCCCGCGACACCCACATCGGCCACCAGCACGACCTCTCGAATGTTCATCCAACGTAGCGTTTCGCAGGCCTCTTCGGCCACGGGCGCATCGGCGGCGCCGGCCGTGATCACGGCCACGCACCCTTGAGGTTCTTCGTCATCCTTTTCCGCCTTTACGCGAAAGGTTCGCGCCACGCGATGCGAAACACCCTGAGGGAACTCGCCCGCCAGACGCGTTTGCTGCTCGTCGGTCAAACGCGTCGCCAGGGCGGGTTGGCGGCTATCCAGCAGACGCCGCACCAGGGCGACCAGGGCGTCAAGATCCTTGCCGGGGCCGTAAATCACCTCCGGAAACCCACAGCGGCGGGCGCGATCCAGGTCGAGCCGCAAGGGACCGACCGCCGCCGTTTTTTCGGCCAGTTTAGCGGCGGCTGCGAGGAATGACGGTTGTGATATTTCGCCGGCCAGCAACTGCTGCGTGAGCGATTTTAATTCGGTTGGGTCCATAGCCGTATGGTAACGGCGGCGGGGCGGCGGGGCGAGATGGTTGGGGGGGTGCGCACCTCGTGGTTTGTGTCTTCAAGCGTACACGGCGCTGCGGGCGTGGCGAGATCGGCTGGACCTGGTCTTAAAAACGTTTGCTGACGGCGGCGGGCTTTGTTGCGAGACTGTCTTGGTGATGACCGCGCAGTCCCCTATCCCGACGCTCTTCAGTTCGCCGATCACGCGATGGGAGAGATCGTCGAAGTCCATGCTTCGTGCTCTTCGCGGCCTTCGTGGTGAACTTGGTCGTTCGGCGGCATGGAGAATTGTTGGGCCAGATAGGTTCACCACGAAGGACGCGAAGAGCACGAAGACGCACCGCCGGTATCGGTTCGCAATAACTCCGGCTCCCGGCGGGATGCCAGATGGTTGCCCTTGGCGCTGGTCCTTCCCGCGCAGGCGGGAACCCCGACTGCTTGCGTACATCGATTTCCTGGCATGTCTTCGGGATGAGAACAGGGTGTGTGGCGCCAAAACCGTTGCTGGCAGCAGGCATTTTTATCAACCCCGTTCCAACCCCGCCCGACCAGATTCTCGCCACTCCTTCTCTCAAGCGTCATGTCAATTGCAAACCGTAAGCTGCGTCCGGTTGGGGTTCATGCTTCAGTATGTTTTTGCGAACCGTTGGAGCGTACGCTTTAGCGTGCTTCGTAAAAAAAACATACTGAAGCGTGAACTCCAACGGTTCGCCTCCAGCTAAAACCGCATGGCGGTGAAGCCGCCATCGACATAAACTGCGGCGCCGGTCATGAAACTGCCGGCCGTTCGGGAGAGCAGCAAAATGGCGGCGCCGGCCAATTCCTCGGGCTCGCCGAAACGCTTCATCGGCGTCTGGGACATAATATTCCCGACGCGTTCGGCGTCGAGGATTTTTCTATTTTGCTCGGCCGGAAAGAAGCCGGGGCACAAGACGTTGATTCGCACGTTTTTCGTGGCGTATTCACGGGCCAGGTTTTGAGTCAGATTGACCACCGCCGCCTTGGCGGCGGAATAGGCGAACACGCGCGAGAGCGGCAGGTGCGAAGTCACGCTGCCGATATTCAAAATGGCGCCGCCTTCTTTTTGCGACGCCATTTGCGGCGCGAAAACTTGGCAGCCGTAATGGGTGGCGGTCAGACTGCCATCGACCACGCGCTGCCAGTCGTCGGATTCAATCTGCTCATAGGGCGTGGCGGAATTAACACCCGCGCAGTTGATCAACATCTCGACGCCGCCGCGCTGTGCGACAACCGCATCCTTGAGCGCACGCATCGATTCGACCGAAGTCACGTCAACGGCGTGAAAGTCGGCTTCGCCGCCTGCTTCGCGAATAGCGGCCACACGCGCTTCGCCGCGCTGGCGGCTTCTGCCGGCAACCGTTACGTGGGCGCCCGCTTGGGCCAAACAGGTACATAACGCGCCGCCCAGCACTCCCGTGCCGCCGATGACAACCGCCGATTGTCCGTTGAGCCCAAACATGTGTTGGAGGTAATCGGCATTTTTGGAATCCGTCGTCATGGGTTGAGACCGTTTTTATTGGGGAAGTTTTTTCAGGTGATTTTTGCCACAGAGGCCACGGAGAGCGGCGAGAAAACAGTCAAGAAATTCATGAACGGAAGACGACGCCCGTCGCTTTCAACTCTGAGTACTCTGTGGCCTCTGTGGCAAATTTTTTGGTTGCGGCCCATGGCCGCGTTGTGCTCACTAGGACTTTATTCTTGCGGCGTTTTTCGCTCGTGCAACCAGTCGGTGTGGAACACGCCTTCCTTGTCGACGCGTTGGTAGGTGTGCGCGCCGAAGTAATCTCGCTGTGCTTGTAATAGATTCGCCGGCAGCCGCTCGCGCCGGTAGCTGTCGTAATAGGCTAGCGCCGTACTGAACGCGGGGGCGGGGAGTCCTCGCTCGGTGGCGGCCACCACGATGCGCCGCCACGAAGGTTGCGCCGCATGCACCGCTTCGGTGAAGAAAGGATGCAGCAACAGGTTTTCAAGATCTGCGTTGGCGTCGAAGGCTTCCTTGATGTGGTCTAGAAATTGAGCGCGAATAATGCAGCCGCCGCGCCACAGCATGGCGCAGTCGCCGTAGTTCAATTCCCAATCGTGCTCGGCGGCCGCGGCTCGCAGCTGCACGAAGCCCTGTGCGTAGCTACAAATTTTCGAGGCGTACAGCGCCTGGCGTACATCTTGGATGAAAGCGTCGCGGTCGGCGATGGCCGGCGCATCCGGCGGTCCTTGAAGAACGCCGCTGGCGCGGATGCGGGCGTCTTTTACTGCTGAAACACTCCGTGCGTAGACCGCCGCGGTGACCAACGTACTGGGAACGCCCAAATCGAGCGCCAGCTGGCTCATCCATTTGCCGGTGCCCTTGGCGCCCGCGACGTCGAGTATTTTGTCGACCAGGAAGTCGTCCGATTCGCCGTCTTTCACACTGAAAATATCGCGAGTGATTTCGATCAGGTAACTTTGCAGGTCGCCCCGATTCCACTCGGCGAACACTTCGTAGATTTCTTCGTTGGAGAGCCCTAATCCTTCGCGAAGCATCAAATAGGCTTCGCAGATCAACTGCATATCGCCGTATTCGATGCCGTTATGCACCATTTTCACATAGTGCCCGGCGCCGCGCGGCCCGACCCATTCGCAGCAGGGGATATCGTTGTTGGGGCCGACTTTCGCGGCAATCGCCTGGAAGATGGGCTTCACCAGGGGCCAGGCTTTTTCGCTGCCGCCGGGCATCATGCTGGGTCCCTTGAGCGCGCCTTCCTCGCCGCCGGAAACGCCCGTCCCGACATACAGCAAGCCTTTTTCCTCGACGTACTTGGTGCGGCGTTCGGTATCGGAAAAATGGGTGTTGCCGCCATCAATGATGACATCGCCCGGCTCCATGATGGCCAGCAGTTGCTCGATGAGGGCGTCGACCGCGGGGCCCGCCTTGATCATCATCATCACTTTTCGAGGCCGCGAAACATTTTCCACCAGCTCCTCAACGCTCCGGCAGCCGACGAACTGTTTCCCCGCCGCGTGTGCTTGCATGAAGGCGTCGACCTTGGCCGTGGTGCGATTGAACACCGCCACGCGATAACCCCGGCTCTCCACGTTGCGCGCCAAGTTTTCGCCCATGACCGCCAAACCGATCAAACCAAAATCACATTGTTCGCTCATGTTTCACTCGAATTTCAAAGGGGTGGTGGAAGCTGTTTCATTCCGCGCGGGCAATTTATTTATCGTTCACCGGCCAGGGCGGGCGTTCGGGTAGGAAGGCGTCGAATTCGTCGAGCAACAATTGCTGGTAGTCGCCGGCGAATTCGCCGCTGAGGAAGCGATCGATGCCTTCATCACAAAGACGTTTCCAACTGGCCTGCTCTTCACCGGGATTGATCGGAAAGAATAGGCAGTTGTTGGCGGCGGCGGCTTTGTAATCGCCGGGAGCGTCACCGATCATGAGCGTATGGTGGGCGGCGTATTTCGCGGCGTTGGCCAACGTTTCTTTTTTGTTGCCCGATTCCTGGCCGCAGATGGCGGTCACGAATTGGTCGACGTCGTGCTCCCGCCACTCCGCGCCCAAGGCTTCGTTGGGCGTGGCGGAAACGACCAACATATCGGCCTTGCCACTCAGTTTTTGCAGCGATTCTCGAACATAGGGGAAGGGCGGAACACCCTCCACCATGCCAGCAATCGTGGCGTTGACCTGGAGCGACCACTCCAGCGCCAGCCGCAGTTCGGGGTGATCGTCGGCCGCGACCTTGGCCTCCAACGCCGGGTTGCCCAGCTTCGTTTCCTCAGCGACCCACTGTTTCAAGACAGCAGGAATTTTGATCTCGACGCCGCGTTGGAGAACGTCTGGCCGTTTGGAAAGCCATTCGAGCGTTTCCAGCAAGGCTGGGAATCGGTTGGCGCCGCGGCTCTTGGAATATAAATTCACGAACTCCGCCGCTTCCCGCGCGTACTTACTCACCGCTTGCAGGCGGTAATACTTGATGGTGTTGGGAATGAAGCATTCCTTGTGCTTCAACTCCATGGTGTCGAACACGCAGCCATCGGAATCGATGCCAACGAGAAATTCATGGTGCGGAGTAATTTCGTACATAGCTGCTCTGAGGTGTTCCGTAAGATTGGTTTAGCATGTTTACCACCGTTGGAGTTCATGCTTTAGCATGTTTTCTTTTCGTTTTTCGTAATCACTTTTCGTAATCGCTCATGGGTTTTGAACTACCGGACAGATTGCTATCGCAGCTTCACACGCCCTCGGCGGAAATCTAAACATTGCTCGGAGGGTTTCGGGTAAACATTTTAACGCAGAGGTCGCAAAGGCGCGCAGAGGACAGAATCCAGCCATCTCGGCCCCAGTTGACAACACTATTCCATGGCGCCGCCGATGAACATCGCCGAGATTTCGTTTTCTTTCATTTCGTCACTTCTTCTTCTCTGCATCTTCTTCTCTGCGGCTCTTTGCGACCTCTGCGTTTCCCTTCTTCGTAGCCGTATATCGTTTATTCGCCGCCAGACAGATTGCTATTGCAATTTCCTGCGCCACCGTGAACGGTTACCGTTTTTCTTCGTTAAAAGGACGACAAAAACAGCCTCAAGGCTGAACTCCAACGGCGCGCGGACTGTTTTCACGCGCGCTCCGCTTGGGGAATATACGGCGGTAATTTTTGTGTAACATAAATCGGCTGCAAACGCGCCAACCGTTGCCGACCGCCGATCATCGGCAGCGAGACCATTCCCTGGCCGACCAGCGGCGCGGCGTAACGCACGAAAGCGTCGGTCACATCCATGCCGTTGGGCGCGATCCAATCGGTGGGAAAAGTGCGTTCGCTGTTGGCCACCTCCGCTAGCGGAACTTTATCATAGCGAACGCTATAACATGGTCCTTCGTTTCGCAGAATCGTGGCCATGTAGCCGGAATCGCGATTGGCGGCCAACAGCGCCGCCGTTTGCCCGGCGCGATAGGCTTCTTCAAGATCGACCGTCGAAGCCAACGCGATGGCGTGGCGTTGGTCGGTGCCGGGCACGTTGCCGCGTGCGTTGCCTTTCACTTTCAGGCCGACCTTATTGAGGTAGTTGACCACGATCTGGGCGACGGTCATTTCGCTGGAACTGAACGCCACATGGTTGAAATCGTCGCGTAGGGCGCCGATATCACCGACATCAAAACCTTCACTCACCACCACGATACAGCGGCCATCGGATTTGAGTTGGTCGTTCACCTGATCGGCCATCTGTTCGATGGTGCAGGGGCTCTCCGCCAGATAGATCTGTAAGGGCATTTCGCGGTGAGGGTCGGCCAACCGCGCCGCGGCGGGAATGAAGCCGATCCGGCGGCCCATGGCCTGCATGACCAGCACCGGGTCGGCGGGCGACGAACCGGCGTTCTCCTCATTGGCGTTTTGCACGGCGTGCATCCAATACTTGGCGGTGGAGCCGTAGCCGGGTGTGTGGTCGATGAGTTTGAATTCGCTATCGCCGACGTCGTTGTCGATTGTTTTCGGTCCGCCGATACCGATCAAATCGAGGCCGCGCTGCGCCGCCAAGTTGGCGATTTTGTGGGCGGTGTCCATCGAATCGTTGCCGCCGATATAAATAAAATAGCCCACGTCGTGTGCCTTGAAGACATCAATGCAACGCTCGAAATCTTCCTGCTGCCGCTCCTTGATTTTGTATCGGCAGGTTCCGATCGATCCGGCGGCGGGCGTGTATCGCAACAGCGAGATTTCCTCCGCCGGCTGCTGACTCAGATTGATGAACTCTTCCTTGAGCACGCCTTCAATGCCATGGCGGGCGGCGAAAACCTCGTCGATCTCGCCCAATTCCCGCGCCGTTTCCACGATGCCCCGCAACGTGTTGTTGATTACCGCGCTAGGGCCGCCGCTCTGCGCCACGACAAGATTCTTGCCAGCCATGCTCTGCCACCTTCGGGAGTCCGCCGCTGCGGGCTAGTTCTCCGCAAGCCGTTGTTGTTGGGTTCCAGTAGAAGACGCCCCGCATTTCTTGGGCCTCGCGTTGGTGACACGCCGCCAAGAGGTGAAAATCGGGCTGGATTTCGCCAGGCAAGCCGATTTCGGGCCGCCAATTTCGGGCCATCGCGGCCACGAAAAAAACGCCGCCGAGTCCGAGAATTGTAGTCTGGAAGGCGATGGCTCGCAATGAGACCCCATCGCGGCGTTTGGCCGCAGGCATCGCGTTGCTATCGTGATGGCATGAAGAAAAATAAGGTTCACAGGTACGAGTTCGCTGTGGGCAAGCGTTCGTCGCAAGCCGGAGGCTTGACAGCCATCGAGTGCAGCGAACACCACCGGTAGGCTGCCGAATCGCGTGAACTCCAACGGCTGGCAAGAAATAAAAAAATACCCCGACCTGAGCAGACAAGGCGGATGTCTACCCAGGTCATATGGGGTATCCTTCCGGCTCAGGCACGAGCCGAGAAAAAAGCGGTTATCGCACGCTCAAATTTCCGCCGAACCTGCGTCCTTGCAGGTCGGACGGAAACACGTGCCAGGCGTTAAACCCCTGCTGTCTCCTTGCTCGCAGGCGCCCCACTCGAGACGCCGGAGAAGGTTTCAGCAGCGATCAGCCCTGGCGGATAAGCGTGCATTCCGTGCTCGCTTAAGTCGAGTCCGGCTTGTTCGTCTTCAGCCGAGACGCGTAAGACTCCTAGAACTTTCAGAACGGAGAACAGAACAAACATTGTGCCGAAGGCCCAACCAGCCAAGATCAAGCAGCCCAGGGCCTGCACACCCAACGTGGCGCCGCCCGTTCCAAAAATGGCCGTGGCCATGCCGCCCCAAATGCCGCACAGACCATGCACCGGCCAGGCGCCGACGGGGTCGTCGATGCGCAGTTTGTCGAGCAGCACGATACCGGCCACCACTAAAATGCCGGCCACGGCGCCAATCGCGACGGCCGAAACATTAGACACCTGATTGCAGTTCGCCGTAATGCCAACCAAACCGGCCAAGGCGCCGTTGAGCGCCATGGTGAGGTCGGGCTTCTTGAACAACAACCAACCCACAAGCATGGCGAAAACCGAACCAGCCGCCGGAGCCAAGGTTGTGTTCGTGGCGACCAAAACGGTTGCGTTGATATCGGCCGCGGTTGAAAAGGCCAGTTGACTGCCGGGATTAAATCCGTACCAACCCACCCAGAGGATAAACACGCCCAGAGCGGCGAATGTTAGGTTATGGCCGGGCATCGGCCGAGATTTTCCGTTGATGAACCGCCCCAATCTTGGCCCCAGCACAATCGCACCGGCCAGTCCGGCGAAGCCGCCCACGGCGTGAACAATGACCGAGCCGGCAAA
>QIKY01000177.1 GCA_003233175.1 Planctomycetaceae bacterium
CTTGCAGGATGTGAATAAGGCCTTCGGCCATACGAACGGAGATCGGCCATCGCACCTGGGGCGATGCCCCAGGCTACGGTGAAAACAGGCCGTTGGCCAACAGGAACAGAAATGACAGGCAGGTCAGGCGAGCGGCAAATGAAAATATACCGTAGGAATAGAATCGTCCTCATCTATGGGTAAATTCTTTTCTGCCGCTCGCCTAGTTGAAAGGTCCACACGGAAAACTTCACGGTCGCGCGAGCGTTTTTTCGACGTACGCAGCACTCAGCCGATGATACTGCGTTTGTGCTGCACGTAGTCCCAGATAACGAACCGATCCAGATCCCGACCGGCCGTGAAAATGACGCGGCCGCCGGTCGATTCGGCCAGCCGGTGCGCAAAGCGAATATCTTCCTCCGACTGCGACCAACTCGGCACGAGAAACAGATTGATCGTGATCTCCTCCCGCCGGCAGATCAAACCCTCGCGCATGGTGGCCTGCTCGGTGCGAGGGTCGGGCGGATAGAGCAGCAACAGTTCCGAGCCTTCAAAGTGGGCGGTCGGCAGGCCATCGGTGATTAAAATAATTTGCTTGTTGGGGCCGTCGTGCGCGGCCAGTTGACGGCGGGCCATTTGCAGACTGTGTTGGATATTGGTGAAGTGCGGCGGCACCTGATATTCGCTGATATCCTCCCGGCTCATGTCGGCCTTCAAACGCACGACAGGATCGTGAATGGTGGGAATCTTGGGCATCAAATTCACGATTTCCCCGGCCCGGCGCGGCCGAGCGAAGGAGTACATCTCGATGAAGCGGAGGAAGTCGCCGGGGTATTCGCTGCGGATGAGTCCGTCGAGCGCCAGGGCCATGCGTTTGACGTTGATGTACTGGCCGTCGTACCGCATCGAACCGCTCATGTCCATGATCACGACGGTCCCGCACTTGGGCGTGTTGCGCGTGCGATGCACTTCGATATCTTCCTGCTTGAGCCGCAGCGGCAGTTGCGGCCCGGTGCGCACCAGCGCATTGATGAACGATTGGGGGATGTCCATCTGGGTGATCGAGTCGCCGAATTCGTACGGCTTGGTGGTTTGTGTTTCGACCGCGCCTTCGCCTTCCATCGGTCCAGAATGACGGCCGCTGCGGCCGGCTTGCAGGTTACTGAAAATCGTTTCCAGTAAACGTCCTTGAAAGATTCGGTGTGCTTTGGGGGTGAGACGAAAGGCGTCGCCGTCGCGTTCCAATCCCTGCCGCTCGGCCATTTCACGCACGTAGTTTTGGATCGTCTGCTGCAACTGCTCCAGTTCCGACATCTCGCCCGGTTCGGCGAATTCCGCCAAGGCTTGCATGTCGATCAAACCGATTTGTGCGTTCTCGCGAGCTTCCTCCAACTGCCGAATCAGTTCGTCGATCTTCTCCAACTCTTCCTTGACTTCCAAAGCCTGCGGCACGGAAAGCGGCGCCCGGCCGCTGAAGTCGTACTTGGCGATCAATTCATTCACCTGATACCGCTCGCCCAGCCGCTCCATTATGGCGACGAGGTCTTGTGCGAAGGGATGTTGGTCGTCGGCCAGCGCGTACCAGAGAAGCTCCAAGTCATAAATCTGTTCTCGACGAACGGCGCGGTCGAATTCCTGACGAAACTCTCGCGGCGGCCGCGTTTTTTTAGCGCGGCGCTGCACGCGCTGGCGCGACTCCTTGTGAACGCTATCGGTTTCGTACTTGGCCAGTATTTTTCGCTTGCGTTCGCGCAGCATTGCCAGCAGGGCTTCAATGCTGGGACCCAAACCGGCTATTTGGCGGGCGTCGAGACGCACGGCGCGGGCCAATTCTTCTTCGGTCAGCGAGCGCATGTCGCCGTAGGCCAACATGTGTTCAAAGGCCTGCGAGGCCAAGTCGGGCGGCGGCTGTGTGGGGCTGGGGAACTTCGCAGGATCGTACTTTTGGTACGCATGCACGACGCCGCCAAGTTGCTTACGCATGGGAAACCTCGAAGCCGTTCAACGAAAAGCCAAGCCCGCCTACACCAACTCCGCCAGCGGCGCCACGCCGTCGTCGACCAAATACTGAGGACGTCCGTGAAGATCGGGAATGGTGGTGCGCGTGACGTCAATTCCCAAGTTGTGGTACAGCGTGGCGAAGACTTCCGCGAACGAGACCGGCCGATCAATCGCTTCGCCGCCCAGGTGGTCGGTGGCGCCGATCACCTGCCCGTTGCGCATGCCGCCGCCAGCCAGCAACGCGCACGCCACGCGCGGCCAATGGTCGCGACCGACTTGCGCGCTGATTTTCGGCGTGCGGCCGAATTCACCCCACACCAAAACGGTGGTGTCTTTGTCGAGGCCGCGCTGGTGCAGGTCGTCGACGAGGGCCGACAGCCCTTGGTCGAAGACTGGGAAATCTTCTCGCTCGCGTTTGAAAATGGAGTTGTTGGGTCCGCCGTGCCAATCCCATTTGCTGTAGTTGAGGGTCACGACTCGCACGCCGGCTTCGATCAGACGGCGGGCCGCCAGAAAACTTTGCGGCGTGCGCGGGGCGCCGTTGGCGTCGATGAATTTGGTCGGGTCGCCGACGCCGTAGCGCGCCGCCACGCGAGGATCTTCCCGAGAAAGGTCGAGGGCTTCGGCTAAGCGGGAAGAGGTCAAAACGCCCATCGCCTGTTCGGTGAAGGTGTCGATTCCCTCGAATGATCCGCTGGCGTCGACCTCACGCCGCAGGCGGTCGATACTGGTCAACAGTTGCTTGCGGTCGCCAAGTCGGTCGGTCGTGATGCCGTTGAGCACCATATCGTGTTTGGTGGGGCCCAGCGGACGAAACGACGAATGGCTGGCGCCCAAAAAACCCGGTCCCGGTTCGTTGTAGGGGCCGTGCGTGCAAGGGTAACACAAACTCACAAACGGCGGCGCGGCGGGCGTGGCGTGGCCTTGAATTTTGGAAATGGCGGAACCGAGTTGAGGCCAGCCGCCGGAGGGAACGCGGCCTTTGTTGGTGCGGCCCGTAAAACATTGGATCGCATCGTGCCCGGCTTGGGCATCGCTCAGCGAACGGATGATGGTGAACTTATCCATCATCTGGGAGAGCTTCGGCAGCAGCTCACAGATTTCCATGCCCGGAACATTCGAGGCGGTGGGCCGCATCGGGCCGGCAATTTCAACGGGCGCTTCGGGCTTCAAATCGAACAGATCTTGGTGGGGTGGTCCGCCCACGAGGTAGACCAGGATCACCGATTTTTTCGAGTTGCGAATGCCGGCCGCCGCCTCCAGCGAGAACAGTTGCGAGAGCGACAGCCCGGCAGCGCCAAAGGCGCCGATTTTGAGAAAGTTTCGCCGCGATACGCCGTCGCACATCCGGCGGCCGCGTTCCGCTCGATCAAAAATGGTCAGCATGTTTGTTTCGCTCCCTGTATTTCACGTGGGCAACCGGTCTTAATATATCGAAACCGCTTGATGTTATCTAGAAGAATCGGAAACCGACGAGCAAACAAGCGAATAAATGCAGACATCTTGGTCGTTTTATCGATTGGCAATGTGCGCCGGCACGACCCGAAAAAGCAGGGTGAAGGGAACGGGAATCTTGTTGGCGTCCACATTCTTACCGCCCTGTCGACGATGGCAAAATCAATTACCATTTACAGACCGATGAAATTATAACAAAGAGTGGAAAACCCCAGCCCGGTTTAGAAGCCCGGCTTTTTCAAAAAGCCGGGCTTCTCAGGCGCCATTTCAGAAACCAGTCGTTCCACGCTTTTTTTGGAAAGTAGACGCGTTTAGACAACAGTTGGAGTGAAGGGATTCCCATGGACAAGCCGCAACCGTTTCCCGGCTCACGGGGCGAACACGCTCTTCAGCAAGAGTTCGGCACGAGCAAACGCGCCGAAAATTTTTACAACCGGCAAATGCTGGCCAGCCTCAATGCCTCGATGCAGGCGTTTATCGAGCAGCAGGAAATGGTGTTCATCGCCACGGCCGACACGCACGGCGAGTGCGATTGTTCGTTCCGCGCCGGACTGCCCGGTTTTGTGCGCGTGGTTGACGAAAATCGGCTCCTCTTTCCTGAGTATCGGGGCAACGGCGTGCTGGCCAGTTTGGGAAACATCAGCGAGAATGCGCAGATCGGTTTGATGTTTCTCGACTTTTTCAAAAATACGATCGGGCTGCACGTCAACGGCCGAGCAACCATCGTCGAGAATGCCGACCTCGCGCAAATTCCCGGCTTGCCGCCCGCCGCATTGCGCGACGCCGCCGGCGCCGGCGGACGCCAACCCGAAAGGTGGGTGTTGGTCGAGGTTGAAGAGGCGTACATCCACTGTTCCAAACACATTCCGTTGCTCGCCAAGCAAGAAAAAACGATCGAGTGGGGAACCGACGACGCCCGCCTCAAAGGCGGAAACTTTTTCGATGTCCAAACCAATGATGAAAATCGGTGTTGATTTCGACAATACCATCGTCTGTTACGACCGGCTGTTTTATCGGCTGGCGGTCGAACGCGATTTGATTCCCCCCCATGCGCCCGCTCAAAAACAGGCCATTCGCGATTACCTCCGCGCCGCGAAAAACGAAATCGCCTGGACCGAACTGCAAGGCTTGGCTTACGGCGCCCGCATTGGTGAAGCGGCGCCGTTCGCTGGCGTGAAAGAATTTTTCCAACGCTGCCGACGCCAGCAAGTAGACGTCTGTATTATCAGCCACAAAACGAAAACGCCTTTTCAAGGACCGGCGTTCGACTTACACCAGGCCGCTAGCGGCTGGCTAGGGCAGCACGGTTTTTTCGCCGGCGGCGAAATTGACCTAGCGAGGGAACATGTGTTCTTCGAGCAAACGAAAGAGGAAAAGCTTGCGCGCATCGCCCGGCAGCAGTGTTCGCATTTCATCGACGACCTTCCCGAATTCCTGCTGGCCGCTGGCTTTCCGCCGCAAGTGGAGCGTATTCTTTTCGATCCCGGCAACCGCGGCGAAGCGTGTGATGTGCTTCGTCGGCTGGCGAGTTGGGAGGAAATACAGGCCGCCCTGATTCCCGAGGCCAAACTATGACCGACGCCCACTCTCGGCTACTTCCTGAAAGTGAACTGCGTTTGGCCGCGGCCCGGTTGCTGGTTGCGAATCGATTGATTGCCGGGGGCGACGCCGCTGAAGTAGCCAATGGAATTGAGTTTCAGCGGTTATCGGGCGGGGCGAACAATGCGGTCTTTCGCGCGGTGGCGGGCGGGCAAACGTTTCTCGTCAAGCAGTTCTATCATCAGGCAACTGATACGCATGATCGCTTCGCCGCCGAGACGGCCTTTGCCGCGCTGGCGGCGAACCTGAAAACGAAACGCACTCCCCGGCTGTTGGCTGCGTCGGCTGCGTCGCGGGTCGCGATTTATGAATTTGTCAAGGGTTCGCCGTTCGCGCCACACGACATCACTCCTCAAATGGTCCAACAGGCGGCGGCGTTTCTAGACGAACTGTCGGCCTTGCGGGATACGCCTGAAGCGGCGTCGCTGCCGATGGCGGCGGAGGCGTGTTTCAGCATCAGCGAACATCTGGCGTGTGTCGGCGAGCGCGTGCGGCGGTTGCGAAGCATCGGCGGCAACGCGAATATTGAACGAGAGGCGCTGCAGTTTGTCGAGTCGAAAATATTGCCGGCTTGGGAGCAAGTGCGGCGAGCGGTTGGACGCCGGTGTGCGGATGAGGCGTTCGATAGCGAACAGACGCTCCCGCCGTGCGAGCGATGTATCTCGCCTTCCGATTTTGGTTTTCACAACGCGATGCTGCTCGCGCCGGACCGTGTGCTGTTTTTCGACTTTGAATACGCTGGCTGGGACGACCCGGCCAAGTTGGCCTGCGATTTCTCTTGCCAATTGGAGGTTCCCGTTGCTGAGCATTTGCTGCCGCAGTTCGTCCAAGCGGTGTGCGCCGCCAGCGCCCATGCGGAGCAAACCACACAACGCATCGCGCTGCTTGCGCCGTTGTATCGGCTGAAATGGTGTTGTATCGCGTTGAACGTTTTCCTTCCCGCCGGCAAGGCCCGCCAAGAATTTAGCGGCGCCCATTTACAGGCTGCGCGAAATCTTGAATCGCAACTGGGCAAAGCCGAAACATTGTTACAGAAGATGCCGTAAGTTCCCCGTTTCCGCCGCCCTATCGCGAAAGACGCCATGACATTTCTTAATCGAAACACGGGGCTCAATCGAAACACGGGGCTCATTCCCAAGACGGGGCTCATTCCAAACGCCGCCCGGCGGGCTGCCGCCGCCGGCTTGCTACTGACGCTTTTGGGGTGCGGCTCGAAATTGCCGGTGGTTTCTGGAGTGATCACTTTCGAGGGTCAACCGCTACCGAACGCCGCCGTACTCTTCATGCCCGAAGAAGCCGCTCGCTCGCCCGCCCAAGGTGTTACCAACAGCAATGGCGAATACACGCTGGAGCAGGAAGTGGGCGTGGCTGGAATCCAGCCCGGAAAGTATTCGGTGCGAATTTCCACCTTCCAACCCGCTGATCCGGACAACGACCCGCCGACGCCCGCCGTCGCCGAAAAAATCCCTCTGCGTTACAACCTTGAAACGGAGTTGCAAGCCACGATTACCGCCGAGCAATCGGCCAGCGGCGCCGCGTTCGACTTTGCCTTGAAATCGGGCGGCAAGATATTCCAACCCGAGCCGGATTCGTTTTGACAAACCGCCGCGGCAAAGACGCCCGGTATCCCACAGTGGCGCGTCATGCTAGGGTGGAGGCATACATCCTAGCTACCGTGGGCCAATCGGAGTGCGCTGGAAGGCGACTATCGGTAGAGACGTCGGTTCGCCGAATAACGCCTGCGGGAATGCGTCCCACCTCGCGGCAAGACGAATGCCTGAATTTCGCCAAGACCCGCTCAGCCGACACTGGGTGATCATCGCCGCCGAACGTGCGAATCGGCCGAATGAATATGCGCCGGCAAAATCTCGGCGGATCGATAACACCTGCGCTTTTTGCCAAGGCAACGAACATCTGACGACGGAAACGTTGGCCATTTTTCCGGAGAACGCCGCTTCTCCCGCCAGTGCCGCCGACTCTTGGCGCGTGCGCGTGATCAAGAACAAGTACCCGGCGTTGCTGCCAAACTGCGGTGCGTTCTCGCCCAGCGGCGATCTTTGGGTGCGTAGCGCGGGCCATGGCGCCCATGAAGTGATTGTTGAATCGCCCCGGCATCTGGCCAGTTTTTCCGAGCTAGACGATGCCGAAGCGTTTTGGACTTTTCTCGCCTATCGGGAGCGGCTGCGTTTTTTTTCGCGGCAGGAAGGAATTGCCTGGGCGCAGATTTTCAAAAACGTCGGCGCCGATGGCGGCGCTTCGGTCGATCATTCCCACAGCCAGGTGTTGGCCCTGCCCTTCGCGCCTCCGGGTATTCGGCAAGAGTGGGATTCCGCACAAGAATATTGGCGCCAAAACCGACGCTGCGTGCTCTGTGAATCGATGGAAGTCGACGCGCCCGCGCAAGATAGAATCGTAATTCGCAGCGAAAACTTTGCCGCCTTTTGTCCCTTCGCGCCCAGATTTTCCTATGAAACCTGGATCGCGCCGCTGCGGCACTGGGGCCGTTTTGAAGACGCCGCCGAAGCCGATTTGGCGGAATTGGCCAACCTCGTGCAAGAGCTTATTCGACGTTTCGAGAAACTGCTCAACAAACCCGCCTACAATTATCTCTTACACAGCGGCGCCTTTGACGCCGATTCCAAATCCTACTTCCATTGGCATCTGGAAGCGTTTCCCCGAATTTCCAAAGTGGCTGGATTCGAATTCGGCGCCGGCTGTTATGTGAACCCCGTATCGCCCGAAGACGCCGCGCTCGCGTTGCGCGACGTGATCCTTTAAGCCAGCAACAAAAACGATGGCGCCCTGGAACGCCGGTGCGTATTGAATCGTGTAGATCATGGAACCACCCGACCTGCTCATGACGGTTGTCACGCTGGCAATGCCGCCAATCTTGTTCCTCTTGCTGCGAAGCAAGTTGCGTAGCTTCTTGTACTCGGTGGCGTTCTTTTGGATGATGCTGATCGCTGGCGGACAATATCATCTTGCCTACACACCCGGATACGATAGCGTGGCGCCCGGGCTTTCGATCGTTGCTGGTTGGATACCCGCCGTTATCTATGCCTCATTTGTGCTCGCGGTTTCAACGATGTTCGAATACGTGAATCCGAAAACCAATGTTGCGAACAAGCCTCACGAATCACGGCTATCCAAAACAGATGCTCGCTCGCCGCGTGAACTTGAACGATTGCCGCGAAAGATGCTTGCTTTGTAGCGTGGTTGCCGGCAACCGCCATTGGCGTACGCTCCGCGTTTGTGGCGCGATTGGTGATGCAGGCAACACCCTACGGTGCGCGTCGGATAAGCAGCGGCGATCGGCCGAGACGCATTTTTCTTGACAACGATAAAGTAATCATTGAACATATAGAAAATAACGTATCGGCCGTGCGCCTTCTACCGCAAAGTAACTACATCACCAGGAGATTTGCAATGCGATTTCATGTCTTTCTTACTGCGGCGTTTTTGCTCGTGGGCTTCGCCTTCGCCAATGAAACTCAAGCCGGCAATTCTGTTGGGCGTCATTACCCACGCCACCATCCGGGGCATCTTCACCCGGGCCATGCTCGTCCCTGCTGTACGGTCAAAGCTCAAATTTTCAATCAGTCGGCGACTGACGTTCGCTTCAAAATCATCCCATTCGCCAAGCATCAAATTCCCTACGCAATCGACCTCTGCGGCAACTACAAAAGCCCGCTCATTCCCAACATGAAGAAAGGCCAGCGAGCCTTTGTGGTATTCGACCTAATTACAGGTCAAGCTTTGAGTACGGCGATTTTCCCGATTCACGGAAATGTGGATATCGTGCTCGTGGATGGGGCGAATCATGGAGAGGTCGAAATTACGGTGAAGGTCAAACCCTGAGGGATCCGGAGATAAGTGACCGGCTGTAGTACCTGTCCAATATCTATTCCGTGTTTTTTGGATGCGGGCCAGGCCAAGGCGATGTCTTTGATTTCATATCCTGGAAGGATAAAAGCCATTAGCCGGTGGTCGAGCGCAGCGAACACCACCGGAGGATCGAG
>QIKY01000069.1 GCA_003233175.1 Planctomycetaceae bacterium
CTTTCATGCAGGTCGGAACTTACCCGACAAGGAACTTCGCTACCTTAGGACCGTCATAGTTACGGCCGCCGTTTACTGGGGCTTCGGTCGCCAGCTTCTCCCCGTGTTTCCGAAGAACCAGAGGGGGATAACCGCCTTCCTTAACCTACCAGCACCGGGCAGGCGTCAGACCCTATACATCCTCTTACGAGTTAGCAGAGTCCTGTGTTTTTGATAAACAGTCGCAGGAGCCGATTTTCTGTGGCCTCCAGCAGCGTGAACCGCCGGAGGCACCCCTTATCGCGAACTTACGGGGTCATTTTGCAGAGTTCCTTAACCACCGTTCTCCCGAGCGCCTTAGACTACTCGTCTCGCCTACCTGTGTCAGTTTTAGTACGGTTAACGTGCTTCAATCCTTAGAGGCTTTTCTTGGACGTCCTTCAGATGACTTCCTGAACATAATTGCAGTCGGTCCCCTATCTTGGCTTACGAGGGTGGATTTTCCTGTCCCTCACCTTAATAGGAGCCACGGACATTTCTATTCGTACCGCTCACCATTCGGACGCCGTCCCCCCATCGGTCCACACGTTAGCGCAGGAATGTTGACCTGCTGTCCATCGTCTACGCCTTTCGGCCTCGACTAAGGAACCGGCTAACCCTGGGCGGAATTGCCTTCCCCAGGAAACCTTAGGCTTTCGGCGAGCAGGATTCTCACCTGCTTTATCGTTACTCATTCCGTGTACGCCCCGACACCGCTCCTTTCGGTACGGCTTGTATCTGACGTACAGCGCTCTCCTACCACTGCAGTAATCCTAAGATTACCGCAATCCACTGCTTCGGTGTAATACTTACTCCCGTTCATTATTGGCGCAGAACTGCTCGACCAGTAAGCTGTTACGCACTTTTTAAATGGTGGCTGCTTCTAAGCCAACATCCTGGCTGTCTTAGCAATTCAACTTCCTTAGTGACTAAGTATTCCTTCGGGACCTTAGCAGATGGTCTGGGTTGTTTCCCTCTCGACCGCGAAGCTTATCCCCCGCGGACTGACTCCCGAGATAATCGCACCGGTATTCGGAGTTTGGTTCGGTGGGGTAGGCTTGGAGGCCCCCCCATCCAATTCAGTATCTCTACCCCCGGTACGTAGTGGCTCGAGGCTATCCCTAAAGATATTTCGGAGAGAACGAGCTATCTCTGCGTTTGATTAGACTTTCACTCCTCTCCACAGGTCATCCCCTCGGTTTTCAACCCAAGTGAGTTCGGTCCTCCACGCAGTATAACCCGCGCTTCAACCTGCCCATGGATAGATCACGCAGTTTCGCGTCTACCACCTACGACAATTTCGCCCTATTCAGACTCGGTTTCCCTATGGCTCCAGCCCGTAAGGCCTTAACCAAGCCGCAAACGGTAACTCGCCGGATCATTATGCAAAAGGCACGCCGTCACACATTCCCCCAAGGGGGCATAGTGCTCCGACCGCTTGTAAGCGCATGGTTTCAGGTTCACATTCCTCCCCTAACAGGGGTTCTTCTCATCTTTCAGTCACCCTACTGAGTTCACTATCGGTCGACAGAGAGTATTTAGCCTTACGGGATGGTCCCCGTAGATTCAGTCGGGGTTCCACGTGACCCGACCTACTCAGGTGCTCCTCGGGAGTCAATTCACTTTCGCATACGGGGCTATCACCCTCTATGGCCGGCCGTTCCATACCGTTCTACTAGTAAATTGTTTTGTAACTCCCATGTGAAGAGTCCTACAACCCCGCAGAGGAAAACCTCCGCAGTTTGGGCTAGATCCCCGTTCGCTCGCCGCTACTGAGGGAATCGATTTTTCTTTCTTTTCCACCGGTTACTTAGATGTTTCAGTTCACCGGGTTAGCCTCACATGCTTATGTATTCAGCACGTGATCATTCAGGAACCCTGGTATCAAAGCTCGTTTGACAGCTCCACCAAGTTTATCGCAGTCTTCCACGCCCTTCATCGCCTTCTGTCGCCAAGACATCCCCCATGCGCCCTTAGTAGCTTGATCGCAAATATTAAACCCTCTCGCCTCGAAGTCGAACCGAGAAGAGTGCAATATCAGATCTGCTACAATGATCCTTCACTCATCCACGCCTCTCGACGTTTCTTAGTAAATTCTCAAAGTAACGACACTCTCTTCGCACGGCTGGCATAGCCAACCGCCACGAATAATCTAAGAGCTATTGAAGAAATTAACATGTCTTCCAGCAGGCATAAAGCCCACCGGACGACGCAGTTAAAAATCTCGTCGCTTTTATAGATGCCAATCTATACACAACCAAATTGTCAAAGATCAAACCGCCAAATTAATTCGACAGCCTGTCGAAAACGACAGGGCTCAAGTTCGCCAGGTTCATCGATAAAAAACAGCTTACCCGGAAAACACAAACCCAATCGCTTTTCACACCCCAGTCGCTTTTCACACCCCAGTCAACGTGCGCCATCAACACAGCAGGCACGCCGCATAACTCAAAGGGCCCACAGCCCAGTGGGGAAGCTTCGTAATTTAATACGTTGCCGATGTGCTGTCAACGCCTAATAAAACTTCTCTTGTGTAAGGAGTTTCGCTCGGCGTGCTCCGCCCGACAACGAACTTTCATTACCAAGAGTCGAAGAGTATAAGGGCTCGGCATTTTGCCGCAAGGGGCAATGCGAGAGTTTTTCGTTTTCTTCAGGAATTTCTCCTTCGAGCTTTTTCATTTCCTGGCCACTGGCCTGCGAAAACTGCTTGTTCGTTGGGGAAAAACACCAGGAAGTTGATCGTCGCCGCGGCTGGAAATCATAATTCAAAAGTCGTCGATTGTTGGCAAAATACGCCGGGCCGCGTTTATTTCTTCCCGGGCCAATGAAACGTGGCGGCATCACAGGCGATTGACGCGACTAAATACGCAGTGCGATCATTGGGCGATATGTAATAAACGTTGAGATCCGGCTCGCCAGAGCTCCACCGCGATTGTGAAACCGCTATCTGTCCTTGCATGCACACTTGCGGCCCACTCTTGGCCCACTCGCCGCACGCCACGGACGACCGATTTTCGCCGTTCACATCGCATATCTGTGGAGAGCGATTGAACCCAACGAAATACAACATGCGGCATTTGTCGGCGCCGAAAAGCACTGCCGCATGCCCATCCGCCAGATGCTTTTCTCGCCCATTTGTCACATCACGAATCCAAAACTCCTGATTAATGGTCCATGGAACGTTGGCCTTGTATCTTGTCGTCAATAAATACTTTCCGTCGGGCGAAAATGCGAATGGGCGCCCCCGCCCGCCATGACTTCGGCGCGACTGGTCGTCGCTCTCAAGGTCAAGCTGCATTAGGGGTGATACGGATTTTTCCCAGGGCCCGCGGGAATCATATTTTTGGCGTATACGACGCGTCGTGAGTCCGGCGTGAAAATGGCGCCAACACCAACCCGAACGGGCAACGCGGGCAGTTTGTCAATGCGCATCACATATGCCGTAGCCAATCGCGGCGTGTCAGGAGAGTCGACGCCCCGAATAAAAATCAGATGCCGGCCGTTCGGAGACACGGCAAGCGGTTGATCGTGAAATTCCCCAGACGTCAATCGCGTTTGAAATGACCCATCGGTATTCATAATCCAGATGTGCGAATATTCTTTATCTTCTCGACAATACACGATGCGTTTGGCGTCGGGTGTAATAAACGGCGACGCATCAAACGCGATGTTGTTTGTCAGACGAACTGGCGTATCCGCTCCGCGTTTTATGGAATAAATGTCGCCATGGCCGGAACAAGGAGTTGCGTAAACCAAAACTCCGCCATCTCGGGATACGGTCGGTGAAGATGTTACAAGCGAACCTCCATTTTCGTAGTGTTTCCAGCTATCGTCTGCACGGAGTGAGGTAGAAGGCAAGGCAACGAATAGAATGCAGATCGAACGTTGGCTAAATGTCCACATCCGAGAACCTTCTTTCGGAACACCGAGAAAGGCTGGCGGGGCTCCAGGCGGCGGCAAAGAGCTCTCGGGCCTGCGTGAATACAAGGAAAAAACGCGGCGAGGCCACTCCTTTGTTTACTGGCCGCCGAGAAGAAAACCAACCGAATTCGCGGGATAAACGTTGCTCAATCCTTTGATCCATGGTAACCATCCGCGGCGCCTCGAAGCAACGTTGTCATTCGCGCCGCCCACCGTTGGAGTTCACGCTTCAGCGTGCTTTCGGGAGCACACCCGCCTCCTGAAATAAGTTACCGGTTTCGTTCAAAAAACCCGGCATTTTCAAAATGCCGGGCTTTTAATTCGGTATGTAAATTCCGGACGATTCCTTAGTTGGCGTTGTCCCCGCGCCGTGAAACACGGGGCGTCTCCTTGGCTGGTTCGCCCAAGACCGACTTCCTAGAAGATATCACGGCTTTAAGAAGGCAACGGGTGGTGATTTTGCCTGATCGTTTGCGTCGGAACGCTCGCTTTCTTGAGAACTTCACGAATTCGTAATGGATTCGCTTATGTATTCTTCGCGAATTACCCGGTTTTCGCAGTCAACGAAAGCGGTTCAGTTTGCCGATAACAAGGGGGTCGCGGCGGATCTCCCACCTCAGCGCTCGACAGTCCGCGACCCACATCCAGGCCATCCCGAATTGACGCCACACCATAGGAGAAATATATAGATGCTGCAAAAATCTCTTGGCATCGAGAATTTGGATCTACTTCGCAATCTTATATATCAAGAGCTTTGTCAACAAAACGAGTTTGAGTTGGGCGTTTTTCCCATGACCGAAAAGGTCTTGGTCCGCCGTAAAAAGCCTTGCGGAATTTTCTTTTGCCTGCACGGTCCCCGCAATGTTCGCATTACCGCCATCTGGGAGACCGACCAAAATACCGTGCTGTTTTACCGCTGCACGGGTGAGCGTTTGCAGAAACTGCGATTGGTCGATTCTTCCCGTTTGGCTGAACTGCCGGCCGAAAGGCAGTCGCCGGCTGCCTGAAACGGCGTTTCGGCAGACGGTCTTTCGAGTAAACATGGGAAATATTCATAGACACTTGACAGTACTCAAGGACTGATGTACAAAGCGTCACTACTGTTGCTAGTATCACTAACAAGGAGGTTGCAGCGTGTTGGTTTTATCCCGAAGAGAAAGTGAACGCATCAAAGTGGGCGATTCTATAGTAGTGACGGTCGTGCGCGTCTCGGGCGACAAAGTCCGGCTGGGAATCGAGGCGCCGGCCGATGTCTTGGTGTTGCGAGAGGAGTTGGAGCCACTGGCCGCCACCCCAAAAGACGCCACCCCAAAAGATGTTTCTGGGTGCGAAGGCGGCGCGCAGTGCGAAGTCGCCTAGTTCTATTTGTCCCAGATTAGCGATTTGGGTCTGTATAATGTGGCTGCCTTCAATGGCCGATGCAATTTTATTGGCGAAAAGGACCATTGGGACAGTCGAATGAGCGTTTCGTGAATTTCGTCCTGTTTTTCCCAAAGTTCCCAGGTTTCTATTTCTTGCATATTCGAATCGGGCTGGTTATCCTGAAAGGTATCCTTTCACTAAATTAGCTCCCGTTCGCGAAGCACCGCGCCGCTGCAGCGTGCGTGTCGTAGGGAGAGGCGTTTCGCGCCCGCGATTGGTGAAACAATCGCGGGTGGAACAATCCAGCGTTCCTAGGAGAACTCTCATGCTACGTCAGATTCGCACCAATCCCCAGAGATTCAGCGTGGGCGTTTTCGTCGCGATTTTTGCCCTTGCCCCAGCGCTCGTTCAAGCCCAGGGAGGCGGCGGTTTTTTTCGCCAGCGGTCGGTGGGCGGTATCTCGATCAATGCGGAAGGCGTCGTGGCGGAGCCCACCATCAAAGCGCAAACCGATCTTCGCGCCTTCTTACGGGAGCAGCAGGCTGGTATCCCGCAGGGCTTGGCCGCTCAGACCGAGCAACGTTTTGTCTCGCTTCGCGGTATTGAAGCGGCAATTAGGCACGCAATGGAGCACGACGCCGGCGTGTTGCCTCAAGAGGTCGTGCATCTGGCTGGGTTGCAGCGCATTGAAATGGTGTTGGTTTATCCGGAGCGAAACGACATCGTGTTGGTTGGTCCGGCCGAGGGCTGGAAATTCAACGATGAGGGCGTTGCGGTTGGTCTCACGACCGGTCGGCCGGTAATGCATATTGACGACCTGCTGGTCGCGCTGCGTACGGTTGACGCCGCGAGGGAAGTCGGTATTAGTTGTTCGATCGACCCCACGCCCGAAGGGCGTGTGCGGCTGGAAAGGTACTTGAGGCAAATTCGCCGGCGGCCATTCGGCCCCGCGCAAGCCCGCGGAATCGAACAGGCGCTGGGCCCCCAAATCGTTTCCTTAACGGGCGTTCCCGCCACCAGCCATTTTGCCAGAGTCTTGGTGGCCGCCGACTACCGCATGAAGCGAATCGCGATGAAACTGGAGCCTTCGCCGGTGCGGGGTCTGCCCAGTTACCTGGATATGGTCAAGTCGAGTCGAACTCTGGCGTCTCCCCGTTGGTGGATGGCCGTCAATTACGAACCGCTGGTGCGAAGCGAAGACGGCTTGGCCTGGAAAATTGCCGGACCGGGCGTCAAGTGCATGACCGAAGACGAATTCGTGGCGGAAAATGGCCAAGTGCGAGGTACGGGGCGAACGAGCGCCGCAGCGCAGAAATGGGCCGACATGTTCACCGAAAAATACGATGAACTTTCAATTAAAGAGCCGGTCTTCGGCGAACTCCGCAACCTGATGGACTTGTGCGTCGTGGCCGCCTTGATTCGCAAGGAAGACCTATTCGCCCGAGCGGGCTGCGAATTGCCGTTACTGACCAACCCGGCCGGGCCGTTGGCGGCGGAAGTATGGAGCGCTCCCAAAGTGATCGCCACGCAAGTTAGTTTCGTGAAGCGGCGCGGCGCGACGGTCTTCACTGCTTCGGGCGGCGTGCAAGTTGAATCCTGGCAAATCGTGCTGGCCGATTCTCGCAACGACGACGGCATGGCCGTGGTGCGCGAGAACGCGTCGTCCGCCGGTAAACAGTGGTGGTGGAATTAAGCGAGCGGCGTGGAGTCAGCCCTCTGCGAAAGCAACTTTCAATAAAAGCCCGGCATTTTCAAAATGCCGGGCTTTTTTCGCCGGGCCAGCGGCGGACGGGAATTCCTATCCTCGCGACATCGCTGCGAGGCCGTTCAACTCCCTTGCTTACGCCAGCGTTGGGAAATTTCCCCCCAACCGGGGTTTGTGTCGACGGGAAATGCGGCCAGCAGCGGCTGACGCTGGATGATTTGTTCGTACAAATCGGCGATCGCCTCGCCGATTTGCCACAGCGCATGCCGGAAATTCGCTTTCTCCGCGACTTCCACCATTTGCCGGTAACTGAGCCCGCCGGCGCGGCGGCTTAATTCCGCGCTGCACTGCAAGCCGGCGCCGGTTTTTACCAGTTTCAGCGTGTCGAGTACGTGTCGGGCATGGATCCGCAGATATCGCCGGTTCTCCGCCAACACGCGTCGAACCAACGGCGCCTCTTCCGGCGACCAGCCATCGGGAAACATTTCCGCCAATCGGCCGCGCGGCTTCGTCACGCGCATGTAATGCAGTTGCACCGGCTCCACCGGCGCATCGAGCATATCGGCGATCAGGTTTTCCCAGTTCAGGCCCAGTTCCCGGCTGACGATATCGTGAAACGTGACAAGATCCTGGATCGGCCGATTTTCTCGCGTGTATTTTCCGTTGAGCAGATGCAAGTCGACACCCGGCTGGATCGACTTGATCAGGCTGTCGCCCACGACGTGCGTCATCCAGCCAAAAAGAAAAGCCAAATGCCGTTCGCCAGGACCATATATTTCGATGGCGTCGCCCACAACGGCCGCCAAATAATCGGGCAGATGATCCCAGGGCACGGTATGTTCGCGGTTCAGTTTGCTCCAGCCGAATACCAAATGGGCGCGTCCGTAGAGTCGGGAGTGGATCTCGCGGGGGCGATATTCGTCGTCGCCGACTTTCAATGCCCAAGGCCGCACAGCGCCGCCGGTAATTGGACTTTTCTCCACCGGCACGGTTCCGTAGCCGACCTCCTTGCCGGTATCAATGCAGATGGCCTCCGGCAACGTTTGGATATCGCAGCCCAGATACGCGCCCGCGAGAAAAGCCGCGAAATGATTCCTCGCAATCGGCGCCATGGGCAGCTTACGCTCGGCCGCCGCTTTTTCCGCGAGAATTGCGTAGGTCATATGGCCGATCACACCGCTCATGATGAAACTCCATCGAAAAGGCGATAACTCTGCTGGTCCATTCCCTCCGACAATACTTCGATGGCGCCGCGTCTTGATCCTCGAATCACCAGCACCGCGCCCAACTCCGGCCGTTGGCGGCAATATTTCATTGCCGCTTCGGCGCCCGTTACGTAAAAGGCGGTGGAGAGGGCGTCGGCTTCGGCGGCGCTGTCCGCGATAACCGTTGCCGATAGCACGCTTTCCGCCGGGCGGCCGCTGCGAGGATCGAGAATGTGGCCCAGCCGTTTTCCCTGATGATGAAAAAACTGGGCGCCCGATCCCGATGTCGAAAGCGCCTGATCCCGCAGCCGCACCTGCATGAAATTCTTCTCGGGCCGCAACGGGTGCCGCACGCCGACCGACCAACCAACTGACGGTTCGCTTCCAGGAGAGCCGCTTTTCGAGGAATGGCTGCTGTGAGAAGCCGCTCGCGAACCACGCGCAATAATACTGCTCGCGCCGCCGTGGAAAAGGAATTGGTCGATTCCGCAATCCAGTAGATGTTGGGCCGCATGGTCGAGCGCGCCGCCCTTGCCAATAGCGCCCAGGTTGATTTCGACGCCCGGCTTGAGCAGCCGCACGGTTTGGCGCCGGGCTTCGAGTTGCAGCCAACAACTTCCAACGCGGGGCAGCACTTCGGCAATTGCCTGGTCGCTGGGCAAGCGGCCTTCGCGGCGGTGAAAGCCCCAAAGTTTGCTCAGCACCGAAGACGTAATATCGAAGGCGCCGCCGGTTGTTTCGTAAAGTTGTTGCGACAATTGCAACAGTTGGAACAGTTCCGCCGTTACCTCGACCGGTTCTTCGGCTGCGGTTTGATTCAGGCGAGACACTTCGCTGGCTTCGCGGAACACACTCCAATGTTCTTCCAGAAGATCGACCACATCGAGCGCTTCCAGCACGTATTCTTCGCCGCCGGGAAACTCGCCCGCGTTGAGAAACACTTCAAATTGGCAGGCCATCGCCCGCCGGCTGATTTGAATCAGGAACGACTCCGCAGAACTTCCCGCCGAGCGCCCGCCTGCAAACTCATCGCCAAGCTCTTCCGGCCAATCGTTCGCCAGTTGATCACTCGCATGTGTTAGGGCGTCGAGAGCAGAGCGGCCTTGGAGAAAATCGCGCCGGCTTGATCGGGGTGGTTTCGCCATGAATGTATTGTAATCTCAAACGAGCCACCAGTTGTTGTGGGAAGCCCAGTTGCCGTGGGAAGCAATGGTCTTCGCAAAAACAGCCACACTCATGGGCCATCGCACTTCCGCCCGAAGGTGTCTATTCGAGTGACTCGCGGCGGATGAATCGCCCAAGGAACTGGAACTGCCGATTGGGAACTACCGATTGGAAACAATCGTGACCAGAAACGAAGCGGCCTCAATGCAGCGAATTGCGTGCGGTTCCTCGGATTCGAGGTAGAGCATTTGCCCCGCTGCAAGTGTTTCGGTTTTTCCCGAAGCGGTGAAAGCGATCTGGCCTTCCAAACACTGAACGATGATTTCGCCGGGCGCTTTGTGTTCTGGGAATTCCTTTCCGACCGCCAT
>QIKY01000087.1 GCA_003233175.1 Planctomycetaceae bacterium
GACACGCCACATTTCGCGATTCATAAGGCTGCACTCCAGGGTTTACTCATTGCATGGTTGGGCCGAGCGCGCCTCAAATTGGCACAATGTGTGCCAAACTAGATCTCGATTTGAGACGCGACTCCCGAATCGAGACGGCGAGTCGAATTTGCTAGCAGATCGCCGGCCCTGAAAGGCATCGCATAACATGTTTTACAACAATGCCTTACGGAGAATATCGTGTTTCTTTCGTTTTTTTCTCAAGTTGGCGCGAACATTGCTTATAGAGAGAGCATCAAACCCAGAGACTCGCCACAATAGGCGGAGTTGGTTCCTGTTTCAAGGAGGATTCAAATGTTGGTGCTCAGTCGCAAGGCCGGTCAAAAAATCATGATCGGCGATGGAATTTCGGTTGTCGTAAACCGCGTTGCTGGAAATCGGGTTGCCATTGGCATTGAGGCGCCGCAAGGCGTGCGTATTCTACGCGGCGAATTGCAGTCTCACGACGAATTGCAATCTCAGGACGGGTCGCAAGCTCAAGGCGGTGGCAAACGGAGCCTTCAGGTGGTTTCCCTGCCGGTTGCGGACCGTGCTTCCGTCGCCTGATTGTAAATCAGCTTCATGCTGAAGGTGCGTTGGAGGTTGACCAACTTCCGTCAATGCAGCGTTGCATCACACCGTTGGGGTTTTTGTCTTGCAGGCAAGCCGGTAGGCGGTGGCTGCGAACGTTGTCGTAACAATGTAGCGCGGCGAAACGGTTCATGGCGGCGGGAATGCCAACGGCGGTAAAGCCGGGATGGCCCGTGGCGGGAAACGGTCCGCCGTGGTTCATGGCGATGGAAATGGCTACGCCGGTGGGCATTTTATCGTTCAACAAGCGGCCGACGCGAGTTCGCAGGCGGGGCGCCAGTTGGTTGTAGAGGGCGTCGTCGGCGTCATCGGCAGCGCTGTAGATGCAGCCGGTCAGATTCCCCTCCAAGCAGTCGATGATGGCGGCGAGTTGGTCGGCGTCGTCGGCCACCACGATTAAAGCCGCGTTGCCAAACGCTTCCGCTTGGAAGGAATCCGGTGCGATGAGGAATCTTCCGCCATCGACCCGCAGCAGGGTGTTGGCGTAACTTCGGCCGGCGCCTCCGCCTCCCACGGCGCCTCCCACCAGAAGTTCGGCGCCGGAATCGCGCAGCGCAACAACGCTCTTCTCCAACGACGCCTGCACCGCCGCCGAAAGCAACGTGCCGACCGGCGCCGCATTCAGTTTTTCCGCCACGCCCGTGATGAAAGCATCTGCTTCGCGGCTCGACAACATCAGCACAATTCCAGGACTCGTGCAGAACTGCCCCACGCCCATCAGGCAACTCCCGCCGAACTCTTCCGCCAAGTCCGCCCCGCGTTCTCGCAACACGCCGGGTAGCAAGACCACCGGGTTCACACTCGAGAGTTCAAGATAAATCGGCTTGCCGTTTCGATCGGTGGCCGCTTTCAACGCCAAGCCCGCCCGCCGACTGCCGGTGTAGCCGGTGGCGCCGATGCGAGGATCGGCCACCAAACGCTCGCCGTCTTCATGCGCGGTGCGATAAATCAATTGCACCGTTGCGGGAGGCATTTCCGTCTCTTGAGCGGCCAAGTGAGCCTCTTCGGCAAACAGACGCGTGGTTGCCGGATGCGAGGAGTTGGCCTTCGCAATCACCGGGTTTCCCGCAGCGATGGCCGCGGCAAAATCGCCGCCGGAAATACTACCAAAGGCAAAGGGGAAATTATTAGGACCAAACACCGCCACCGGTCCTAATGCAGCCAGGCACGAGCGAATGTTGGCGGCGGAATCGATGGTGGCGCGGCGCCAAGAACCATCGCACGCGGCCCCGGCGGCCAATCGCAGTTGGTTCGTGGTGCGCGGCAGTTCGACATCGGCCAACCTGGGCGACACCGGCAGCGCCGTTTCGGCGTGCGCCGTGGCCGACAATTCCTCGGCGCGGCCTTCAATTCTCTCGGCGAACCGCTCCAGGAATGCGGCGATTTTCTCAGCCGGCATGGCCGCCAGCAGCGGTGCGTCGCGCGAGGCGGCGGCGAGCGCGGCATTCACATCACTCCAGCGACTGACGGGATACTCTCCCGGAAGTTTTTCTTCCGTGGCGGGATTTTCGGCCTGGAAAAAACTGGCGGCGTCGGCGGCGCGCCATGCTCCGTCAATCAAAATGGGGTGCTGGGTCATGGGAAGATCTTTTTTATAGGAGGCAATTAATGCTGGAGTTTTTTGTATTTGAAGCGGACGGGCGCATCGGGCGAAATGCCCAAGCGTTCGCGCCGCTGGCGTTCGTAGGTCTCGAAATTGCCGTCGCACCAATACAGTTGGCCATCGCCTTCGAAGGCCAGAATATGCGTGGCGATGCGGTCGAGAAACCAGCGGTCGTGGCTGGTCACGACGACACAACCGGCGAAGCTCAAAATGGCCTCCTCCAAAGCGCGGAGCGTGTCGACGTCCAGGTCGTTGGTCGGTTCGTCGAGCAGCAACAGGTTGCAGCCGCGACGCAAAAGTTTGGCCAGTTGCACGCGGTTGCGTTCACCGCCCGAAAGCGAGCCGACTTTCTTTTCGTGGTCGGGGCCGCGAAAATTGAAGCGAGATACGTAAGCCCGGGCGTTGATTTTTCGGCCGCCCATTTCAAAGGTTTCGTGCCCGCCGGATATTTCCTCGAAGACGGATTTTTCCGCCGAGAGGTCGTCTCGCGATTGGTCGACATAGCCCATCTCGACCGTGTCGCCGACTTTCAACGTGCCTTCATCGGGCTGTTCCTGGCCGACCAGCATGCGAAAGAGCGTTGTTTTTCCGGCGCCGTTGGGGCCGATGACGCCGACAATCCCACCGGCGGGCAGGCGGAAATCTAGGTTTTCGATCAGTTGGATGTCGTCGTAGCCTTTGCAGACGCCCTTTGCTTCGACGACCAATTCGCCCAGTCGTTGGCCCGGCGGGATCTGAATTTCAAGTTCGTCGGCGCGCTCTTCAAAGCGTTCGCCGGCCATCTGTTCGTAGGCTTTAATGCGGGCCTTGCTCTTGGCTTGCCGGGCGCGCGGCGCCATGCGGATCCATTCCGCCTCCTTCGCCAACGACTTGCGGCGGGCCGTTGCCGAACGCTCCTCCCGCTCCATGCGGGCTTGCTTCTGCTCCAACCAGGAACTGTAATTCCCCTCCCAGGGAATGCCCTCGCCGCGGTCCAATTCCAAGATCCATTGGGCTACGTTGTCGAGGAAATAGCGGTCGTGCGTGACCGCCACCACGGTTCCGGGGTAGTCGGCCAAATGACGCTCCAACCACAACACCGATTCCACATCGAGGTGGTTGGTGGGTTCGTCTAACAGCAGCAGGTCGGGGCGTTGCAAAAGGAGCTTGCACAGGGCCACGCGGCGTTTTTCTCCGCCCGACAACGTGGCGACGGCCGCATCGCGGGGCGGCAGGTTCATGGCGTCCATCGCGATTTCAATTTCACGATCCAGCTCCCAGGTATGGGAGGCTTCGATCTGATCTTGGAGACGGGCCATTTCGTCGCACAGACGCTGCATTTGGTTGTCGTCCAGCGGTTCGGCAAGCTCCAGGCTGATGGCTTCGTAACGCGTTAGCAGCGCCCGCCGCTCCGCCACCGCCTCCTCGACATTGCCCCAAACATCTTTTTCAGGATTCAGTTGCGGCTCTTGCGAAAGGTAGCCGCGCGTGAAGCCGTCGGTCAGGCGGGCTTCGCCATCGAACTCGTCATCTTCCCCCGCCATGATGCGCAACAGCGTGCTCTTGCCGGAGCCGTTGCGGCCCAGCACGCCAATTTTGGCGCCGGGGTAAAAGGCCAGAAACACGTCCTTGAGCACTTCGCGAGAGCCGTGTTTCTTGGTGACGTGGTCGACGGTAAAGATGTATTGCTTGCCCATGGGTTCTCTGGTTCGGAATGATTCACGCGTCGTATCGAAGATCAGCACAAGGTACGCTTTTTGCGTAAAAATTCAATCGGGTGAGAAGGGTCGGAATGCAAATGCACCGGCAACAAAAAAAGGGCGCGTACGACCTTGCAGCCGCACACGCCCGGTGGTTGCTTTTCTGGACGCCGTTCTCAAACGAACGCCGCCCCTTTTTTAGTCACTCTAAGGAGCGGTAGCCGTTTCTTTTCCTTTTCGAGTGCCCAAGGCGCCCCACACGCCGTAAGGGTTCCCATTGCCGGGGCGCCCAGGGTTTCCGGTGAGAGCCGTTGTTTCAATCAAGGTGGAATCACCGGTGTCGATCGAATCGGGGATCGTTCTGGTGGAACCATCGGCAAACAGGCAAACGACGACGCCAGGATGGTGGCTCGATGCCGAGTAGATTCCTGGAGCGGCCGGGTCGCTGGCGGCGGCGCACGAAATTGAATTCGGGCCCAGAATGGTTGTGAAGGAGGTATAGCCGGGCCGACCATCGTGCCAACGTCGGCCAGACCAATTGGCCGTGGTTCCCGTAAGCAGGCCCTTGTCGGTTGGGTTGATCATGGCGAGGCAAGTTTGAGGCGCATTCGATCCACCGACCGAAACTCCCACTGCAACGCCGCCGAGCGCCACCTGGCCTTCTTCGGCATAGGCCCGCTCCGACATGGCCAGCGTATTGCTGAGGCCGTCTTTGATATCGGCCGGCTTTATTCGTGAGTTATGCCCGAAAATACCGCGAGGTTTTATCGCCGCGGCCAAGCTCGCCAG
Source organism: Planctomycetaceae bacterium (assembly GCA_003233175.1). Taxonomy (GTDB): domain Bacteria; phylum Planctomycetota; class Planctomycetia; order Pirellulales; family Pirellulaceae; genus SZUA-33. Next base: position 4,681 of record QIKY01000087.1, read on the forward strand.
CGGTGTATTCAAGCCGTTGTTGCGAGCGGCGGAATCGCCCGCCGAGAATACGTAGTTCGTGTGGCCGAAGGGGTCGGAGGGATCGCCTCCGCCGGAATCATTGGCGCCGTCCGAAGGGCACAGGAACATGGGAATCCGTTGCCGCCAGGGGGCGAAACCGGTTACATCAGGGCTCGGGCCTCCCTTTTGAATTCCGGCAGGCGGACTCTTAATCTGATCGGAGAGCGCCTGCTGCTCGAAATAGGGCAGCAGCAACACCCAGCCGCTAATGGAGCTGGCGTTGCTGTTGGCGCCCGTCGTGCCGCCTTGCCGGAAGGGGTACACTTTGTGGGCTTCCAGGTACAAATTCAGCGCAATGCCGGCCTGCTTGAGATTATTGGCGCATTGCATTCTGCGGGCGGCTTCCCGCGCCATTTGCACTGCGGGCAACAACATGCCCACAAGAATGCCAATGATGGCGATGACCACCAAAAGCTCGACCAGCGTAAAACCCCTTTTGGCCCTGGAACCCCTTTGGGCCCGGGCGAAACCCACCTGCTCGAAATGCCGAGACATCACATTGCCTCCTCGATCTGTTGTCGGGACGTGAAAAAAGACAAGCAGCGCCGCGAGTTAAAAATGTCAAAACAACGCACGACGAATAACCTGGGGCGCCAAAACCTGTTCCGAAGTTGACACACCCCTGCAGTTTCATGTAATAACACAGAATCCCACGGCTGTCAACAATTCTCCCGATTGCGCCGCCTCCAAACCAACCCGGTTGCGTTTTGAGGAGGGCTGGCCCCCGCGACCCCGCTCATCGCCAAGAATGAGGCGTAGCCCCCAAATTGAGCGGCGATTTCCGCCGTTCCCCCTTTGTTTTCTTGCATTGGCGCTGTTTCCACGTTTAGACTTGACGGGGACGCCGGGTGTAGGCACTTTTTAGGCGGTGGCGTCTGCCGCATCCAAGCGGGAGGCCAAGCGCCGTTGGAGTTCACGCTTCAGCGTGCGTCCGAGACGAAAACACGCTGAAGCGTGAACTCCAACGGTGGGCGGCAAAGTGCGCTGCTGCACCCCGTTGGCGCTCGCCCGGAGATCATGCCTTTGAAAACCTTGGATACGTGATATGACCTCAGTGCTGATTACCGCGTTCAAGCCGTACGACGGCTGGAAGACGAACGCAAGTTGGCTGACGCTCGTGGAGTTGACCAAAAACCTGCCGCGCGAGGTTGACGTCACGACGCGTCTGTACCCGGTCGACTATCCTGAGGTAAAACGTTTGTTGTCGGCCGACATCGCCGAGAATTACGACTACTCGCTCCACTTGGGGCAGTCGCCCGGCGCCGTTGAAATTCAGTTGGAGTCGTTCGGACTCAACATCGCCACCGAAGCCAACGGCAATACGGAAGATCATCGGTTTGAGAAAAGTGATTGCGAACAATACCGCCCTCTGGTGCAAGACGGACCCGCGGCGTACAAGAGCCGTTTGCCGCTGGCGGAGTGGGCGCGGCAGTTGCGCGAAGCCGGTTTTCCGGCGCGGGTCTCGCATCATGCGGGAACTTTTTTGTGCAACGCCACGTTTTATTTAGCCCGGCACTACGCCCAAAAAAACAAGCTACAGACCAGATCGGCCTTTGTGCATGTTCCGCTCGACCCCACACAGGCGGCGCAGACCGACGCGTCGATCGCGTCGCTGCCGGCCACGTTTTCGGCCGCCGCCATACGTTTGCTGCTAGACCAGATGGCAAACCGCACGGTACAATGATGGGGTAACTATACTTCCCAATTCAGAAGCCCGCCTTTTTCAAAAAGCCGGGCTTCTCAGGCGCCCATTCGGGATTCAATGACTCCACGCTTTGGAAACACAACTTACCGAGGAAAAAACATGCTGAAGTCTTTTGGGGTTGCGGCGATTCTCCTGGCCGCGTTGGCAAGCCTGCCGGGAGTCGCGGCGAACGCGGCGGAGCATCCTGGCTTGCAACCGGGCGCCCAAGCGCCTTCGTTCACGTTGCAAAACCAAAACGGAGAGCAAACCAAGTTGGCCGCGCTCTTGAAAAACGGTCCGGTGGCTTTGGTTTTCCATCGCTCGGCCGACTGGTGACCCTACTGCCAGCGGCAGTTGGTCCAACTGCAAAAAGATCTTAAGAAAATAGAGGCGACGGGCGTGCAGGTGGCGGCGGTCAGCTACGACTCGGTCGCTATTTTGAAGAAATTTTCCGACAAGCGGTCGATTACGTTTCCTCTTTTGGCCGACGAAAAAAGCACCGTCATCGACGCCTACCAGCTTCGCAACAAGAGCAGCAAGCAGGGCATCCCGCACCCGGCCACGATTCTGATCGACCGTAAGGGCGTCGTGCGGGCCAATCTTCCGGGAACCGTTCGCGTTCGACACAGCACCGAAGCGTTGTTGCGCGCCGCCCGGGAACTTCAAAGTGAATAGGCGACACAACGCCGCCGGCAGCGATCATGAATGCCCGGTGCAAAAAGAGTATTCACGCTTGGCGCCGAAATACGACGACAAGTGGAGTTTCTACGTGCAGGCCACGTTGCGGCAAACGCTGGCTCGAATAGAGGTCGGTTCGGGGCAGAGCGTGCTCGACATCGGCTGCGGCACCGGCGCCCTGTTGGAAGCGCTGGAGAAACAATATCCCGACATCACCCTGGCCGGTGTTGACCCCACGCGGAAAATGCTCGATGTCGCCGGAGAGCGCCTCTCGAACAAGGTGCGACTGGAGCGAAGTTGGGCGGAAAGCCTGCCCTTTGAAGCCGAGACGTTCGATATTGTCGTGTCTTGTAACATGTTCCATTACATTCGCCAGCCGAACGCCGCCCTCCAAGAGGCGCTGCGCGTTTTGAAACCGGCCGGGAGGCTGGTCATTACCGATTGGTGCGACGACTACCTCACCTGCCGAATTTGCGACCTCTTCCTGCGGGTCTTTAATAAGGCGCATTTCAAGACCTATCGAAAAAACGAATGCGTCGGCCTGTTATCTTCTTCAGGATTCGACCACATCACGATCGATAGCTATAAAATCAGTTGGCTTTGGGGAATGATGACCGCCACCGCCGGAAAGAGCCCGTAACGCCGCCGCCGGTTTAGTTTCTCTTAATCGTTCACGGCGGCGCATGAATTTGCGATAACATCTATCCGACAGCGAATACGCCATGCACGGTTGCGATGGAGGGAAACGCAAAGGGGCGGAGGCCCGCAGAATGGGAGCTCTTCTTTGTGTCGTTGCTCATATCGAGCACACGCCAAAAGAGCAACCTCCGCCTGGGGCAAAACACGGCTACCACCCCATGACCATGTTCGATTCAATCACCTTGCGCGCTGCTTGCAGGTCGGAGCCGGTTTCCTGCATGTAGAGGCGAATGGCGTGGACTTTATCACCAGCCGATTTCGACAGGCAATCGCGCGCCACAATGCAGGGGTCGCCGTCGGAGGCAACGCCCAGCACGCTCTTGGAAATGACCCAAGTATCGCGAGGACGCTTGGTAAGACGAATGACTTCGTCTTCAGGGTAGGCGTCGGAAACCACGGCGCGGGCGGCGTTTTCGTCGTCGGCCCAGGTGATGATAATGTGCAGGTTGGTCTCTACCTCAAAAAGCGGCATGATTCCGTCCTTTCCAAAGTTTGCGGAGGAGAATTGAAGAAGCTAAGGAAACGCCCGACCAAAACCTTGCAACGTGGGAAACTGGGCCATTGATCGACGTTTCAAATCGGAAGCTGGGTGCTGTATAACGGGCAATGTTAAGGTTCAGAGAGGATTTCGTCAATGCAATCCCCCCCGAAGGGGCATCACACGCCGGAGTTGCTATTTTCAGCGAATTGGCAGTTATGATCAATCCCTACCAATCTCCACAATCGGACCAGCGCGAACCGGCGGAGCAGAGCAAACCGGGAGGCTCTTTTCCGGTTCAAGGTTGATCTGTTTTGCCCCAGTTGGACGTTGAGCTTTAGCCCTCAAAACTACCAGTGAAGTAGGCTGGGAATTACTGTAACTATTCAGCGACGAGCTTCGATAGGTACTTGATGGAACCACGAATGAGCACGAATAGACACGAATTCTTGTGGCGAGCTCTCCACGTACTGGCACGGCTGACGTGCAACCGTTCACGGTGGCGCGGGAAATTGTTATATACCGCACGTGGTTGAAAATGTCGCATTTTTCGTTTAACGGCAAGCCGAAGGCGGCT